>NZ_SOHG01000019.1:0-84568 GCF_004403155.1 Cryobacterium sp. Hh7
CACGGCGGCCCGGGCACCAAGCCCGGGCCGCTACCACCTCGTCAGAACTTTGCTACCAATTACCTGGACTGGCGCTACCATCAAGCGCTACTCGCCAGTGAGTCGGGCCGTGCCGGTCGCCTGCTATATCGCTGCGCGGCGCGCGGCCTCCAGATCGTCGCCCGCCTTTGCTGCTTTTGCTGAGCAGCGTTTTTTCTTTGCTGCAGGTGATGCTCATGGTCTTCCTTTCGCCAGCAGATCCATGCCCCCAATTTAGGCGGGTGCAAGCGGATGTAGGCGCTGCATCCGGGCTGGTCAACTTCTTCGATCAAATACGACGCCGGGCCTCGGCGTTCTCGTTGCCTGGCGCGCCGACCGGACCAGATCGCCGATGCGTCAAAGAGAGGATTCTGATCGCGGAATACCTGAGCTCGCTCCCCGGTTTTGCACACGCTGAGAGAAGGTGGCTCATGGAGCCAGCTGGAATTCAACCCACAACGGAAAGTGGTCAGAGATCCGCCAGGAGACCTCGGTGCGTGTCAGGCTACCGAGCAGGTGTGGCAGAAAGTTGAACGAACCCGCCCGCAGGGTGTAGGTCAGGGAGGTCAGCAGGGATTTTCCGTCTGGGTCCGAGAACCATGCGATCTGGTCATAGAAGTGCCTCGAGGTGTCGTTGTCGAACACCGTTCGTGGGATGTCATTCAGCTCGGTCGGAGGCCACAGCCCGGTCGATACAAATGCTTCAAACAGCGGGTCACCAATGCGGTCGAGGTTGAAATCGCCCAGCACGAGAAGGTTTTGGTTCCATCGGTCGGTCCGATCCGCCCAGGCACGCATCCACTCCGCGAACGCCGTGATCTCCGGCAGCCGCGCAGTCGGGTCAGCCCCCCAGATGACGTGCACGGTGGTCAAGGTGAATTCCGCTGAGCCGCGCACAAAACTGGCGGCGTACGGCGTTCGGGCGAACTGTTCGGCCGGCCCCTCGACCTGTGCTGGCAGCACGATCTCACCCACCAGTCCCGAAGGCTGCACCCGAGTCGAGTCATACAGAAACGTCAACCGTTCTCCGTTTCCTGGACCGCCCTCGGTGACGTCGGAGACGACCACTCTCCAGTCATCTCCGAGCAACTCGAGCAGAAATTGCAGGGCGGTTGTGTTGCGACGCACTTCTTGAACTGCCATCACATCAAAGCAGGCCACGACCGCAGCGATGCACGCGAGGGAGTACCAGTCCCGCTTGGGAGTATCCCCCGGTTCGGCGTGCCACTTGGCTGTCAGATCCCCCAATGCCCGAAGGTTCCAGGTCGCGATCAGTAGATCGGCGGGGTGCTTCGGCGGCACCACTGCGGCCAGCGCTGCTCTGAAAGCGATCAGGTTTTCCGCCACGTCGGGCGGCATTGTTGTCGTCATGATTTGTGAACCAAACTGCTCCGCCCACATGGATGGGCCGTACGGCACTCAGTAATGGAAATCTGAAAAGATCATATCTCCGCCCACTCACGTACGTAAGGTAGCGGCCGCCGCCAGGAACGGTAATTTATCGAACTGGTGGCGACCGCACTTGCGCACCACGCGCCGGCATTGCGCAGCCAGTTCAGGACGTACTCCGAAGCCGTGTCGGCGGCCTCGAGAGCGAACGCGAGGACCGGTCCATCCATCCGTCCATCCATCCGTCCATCCGTCCATCCGTCCATCCGTCCAATACAGCTCGGAGCCGACAATATGCGCATGGGCATGCTCGGCGCTGGACGGTGGCAACGTATTATCCGAGCGCGCGTGCACGATCAGCGTCGGGCACGTGACGCGGTCCAGCGATGCCGGAGTGAACGGACGGAAGTCGTTCTCCACGCCCCGCCGACGTCGCTTCGCACCGAGCGACGCGCGAAGCGTCGCCTCCAGCTGCGCTGTGCGGTCGGGGATCGCCGCGAGCAGCGCAGCGCGATCGGACGCGACCGCCCTGGACTCGCTGCCCAATACGAGGAACAGTGCAGTGAGCGTAGGACTGGTCGCGTGGGTCAGTACTCGTTTGCACTGGTCATCCTGCCGGCATCGACCGTCGCAGTCATCCCGAATGGGGAACGTCTTGCGGGACGCTTAGCCGGGAATGCCCTGGCGTCCCGGTGCGGCTCAGGGGCGCGTACGCGTATTTCCGATGGCGGTAAGGACTCCATCAACGGATGCACCGGCAGTGCATACGAGGAACGTGATCGCGGTGGTCCAGCCAGCAGGGCCGGCCATCACAAAACCTTGACCGCCTGCACGCTGCCCGTTACAGGCTCGCCGCAACGGCCACGAGGCCAACAAATCGTGAGCATGCTCGGGGTCTCCGCCCTTGGACCCGCGCCTGCATCAGGCGTCGGCACCCTGCAGGCTCCACGTCCGTGACACGCGACACATAACGGCGCAGAACCGAGGTCTACCTCAGGTCTGCGCCGCATGGCGTGATTTAGATGTCGGTGGCGATCTCGAACTGCGAGACCTGCGGGGCGCTGACGAGGAGTGAGCCGAGCTCGGTCGCACCCGCGCCGGCACGCCAGGCACGGTAGGCCGAGTCGGCTTCGGCGGAGGCCCATCGCTCCAGCAGGATCAGGTGGGAGGGATCTTCGGCATCGACTAGGACGTCGACACCGAGGCAGCCGTCAAATGCCCGCGTACCGGTGAGGATGTCTCTCAGCATGGCCGGTGCATTGGCGACAGCCTCTGCTTTCAGACGAAGGTCGAGTAGAACGGTGAGTGCCATGGATGCTCCGATCAGTTGGGGTTAGCGTAGCGTCTAGAAGCTGAGGATCTGGTAGCCCTGAACGACCAGGTTGCGGGTGCTCGCTTCGCCCTTGTAGTCGGTGAGTAATGGCCATCCGCCGGTCTCGATCGGGTCGGAGACCCCGTGGGAGGTGACGCAGAAACCGCAGGCACCCAGGATGTTGTCCTGAAGCGCGACGGCGAGCGGGTTCATCTTGTGCTTGGGGTCGGAGATGGCGGCGAGAGACTCAACGCCGGAGCCGTCAAAGACCACCACGACCTCATCGCCGGCCTCCTTGAATTCAAGGGCGGTCTTGAGGCCGCGGTAAACGCGTGAGGTGTCGGAGCCGATGGGCTCGTAGATGACAACGGCGATCTTGAGTTCGGACATAAACATGTACCTCCTAGGTAGACCGATCTGGCCACTATCAACTATACCGATCTGTCTGGTATTGTCCAATCATGGGATCCACGACTACCGCTGCGACACGCAGCGCCCGGGAACGCCTGCTGGCATCCGCGGCTCAGCTGTTTCAGGAACGCGGCATCAACGCGACCGGAATCGACCTCGTCGTTCGCAACGCAGGAGTAGCAAAGGCCAGCCTGTACAACAACTTCGCGAGCAAGGAAGCGCTCGTCGTGGCCTATCTGGAACAAGAGTTGGACGGCTGGGTTCAGCACTCGCGCTCTCTGGACGACCCGTTCGGCGCGCGCCCGGAGCGCGTGGCTGCCCTGTTCGAAGCGCTGGCGGTCTCAGTCGAATCCCACACCTTTCACGGCTGCCCGTTCACCAACGCGGTGATCGAGCTGCCCGAGTGCGTCAGCGTGCGCCGGGTAGCCGAACACTACCGTGAAGTCGTTCGCGCCCACCTCGCTTCCATCGCCGGCGAGGACCCAACCTCCACCTTGGTGTCTCGCCTCTTTCTGCTCTACGACGCGGCCATCACGGCCGCTAAAGTGGGCCGCGACGCTGGACTCGTGCGCCAGGCCAGCACCATGGCACAAGAACTCGTCTAAAACTCAGCTTCCAGGGAAGCGATCAATGAAGACATCAGCTGCGTTGCGGGCATTCGAGCTCAACACCCGACCGGTGCACCCGCCCTTCCGGGTGGCGCCCGACCAACGCTGGGAGGAAGCGACCTCAGAACGCCACCAAGTAGCGCCAAAGACCACATACACGCGTTGATGAGCGTGGGTGCTCCATGGACGGTCGTCTGCGGAGACCTGGGTCAGAGCATGGAGCCAAGGTCGGAACCGACGGACGGATAGGTCGCGGTCGCCGATTTTAGTTGTCGGGTGGTTAGGCCCAGCTTGATTGCGAGGCCGAAGATGTTGATCACTTCCGAGTAGCCGGGGCCGAGCAAATGTGCGCCGAGAATCTGATCGGTTGCTGTATCAATGATGACCTTCGTCGCCGCGACGGTCTCACCGACTCGGTAATTGGCGTACCAACTGCTGGTGTCGTTGTAGCGCACAGCGATATCACGGCCATCACGCACGGCTTCGTGCTCGAGCATGCCGACGCGGTTCAGTTCCGGGATCGTGAACACTGTGGTGGGGACGCCGGCATAGTCCGGCACGGTCATCGTGCCCTTGAGCATGTTGGATGCTGCGACCTTGCCCTCAAAAACGGCGACGGGCGTGAGGCGTTCTCCGGGAGTGTCGGCGGCGTCGCCGGCGGCGAAGACCGACGGATTACTGCGGCTTTGCAGGTGTCCGAACACATCGATCCCCTTCGGGCCCCAGGCAATGTTTGCCGCCGCCAGATTCAGGCCGTCGATGTTGGGCACCCGGCCTGCGCCGTGCACCACCAGATCTGTCTCGACGACGGTCGTGACGCCGTGCTGCTCGACGCTCACTTGAAGCCCCGTGGTGGTGCGCGCCACTGCACTGACCGTGGTGCTGTGCTTGACGCGGATGCCGGCTTGCTCACTGCGCTGCACGAGCAGATCGACGAGATCGGGGTCGAACGCGCGTAACGGCCGCGCCCCGTGATCGATGACCACGCAGTCCACACCAGCGCGGGCTGCGATGTGGGCGAACTCGAAGGAGACGAACCCGCCCCCGACGAATACGATCCGGCCGGGAAGCTCCTCGAGGTTGAGAAAGTCGGTGCTATCGATGAGGTGCTCGTGTCCGGGGAAATCGAGGGGGCGCGGTCGGGCACCAGTCGCTATGAGAAACCGCTTCGCCTGGTGCCGCACGCCGTTGATTTCGAGGTGATGGGGCCCGGTGAAGTGAGCGGCACCGTGAAAAGTGCTCACACCGTTGCGCAGAAGTTCGTCTTCCATGCTCTGAGGCACACCGTCGGTGAAACCGCGCTTGTGACGCATCAGCGCCGCCCAGTCCAGCGTGAGCTCATTCTCGCTGATGCCTTTGCCCTGCATCAGATGGGCGGCGTCGATCACTTCCGCTCCCCGACGGAGAATCTTTTTCGGGTCACACCCGCGCAGCGCACACGTGCCCCCGTACGGCAGGGCATCAACGATCCCCACGCGCCATCCCTGTGCAGCGCACCTATTGGCTGCTGTGGTGCCGGCCATTCCGGCGCCGATCACAAACAGGTCGTATTCCTCAAACGTGTCGCTCATGCTGTGGCGATCGCATCGCGCAGTTGCTCCAGAGTGGGGGCGCCGGCTAATCCCGTGGGAGTCTTATAAATGCGGCACGCCATCCCGACCGACGCCGACTGGTCCGGAAAAAGGTCTGTTCCCCCCACCAGAATGCTCGGGGATCCCCGAAAATTGATTGCCTCTGCGTCTTCCAGATTCTCGACCAACCGCCGGGTCACGACGGTGCCGGGGCGTTCGACTGCGATCACCGCTAGCCGCTCAGCGGTAATTTTCCAGTTCGGGCACCCATTGAAGTACTGCAACGTAATATCCATGCCCTTACCGTAGACGTTGCACCATGGTGCAAGGTCAAGTGGTGGAATGGGACTATGCAAATTAGAGACCTGGCCATCGCGAGTGGCGCAACCGCACAGACCATACGGTTTTATGAGCGGCGCGGTCTGTTGGATCCCGCCGAACGTGCGGGGAACGGTTACCGGCGGTACAACGAAGCGGCCCTCTCGCGTCTGCAGTTCATTCGGTCTGCCAAGACGGCTGGTTTAACCTTGTCCGAAATTGGCAGCATCATCACGGTGAGAGAAGCAGGCGAGGTGCCGTGCGGGCACGTCTTAGACCTTCTCTCGGCGAAACTGACGGATGTGCACCGCCGCCAGCAGGAACTTGCACTTCTTGAATCAGAGTTGCACCACCTCATCGAAGCGAGCCAACCTCTTGATCCGGGCGATTGCGAAGCGGGCAGTGTCTGTCACCTCTTCACCCAAGCTCACCATTAGCGCACAACGTTCATTCACGCCATTAATCGGTGCGAATTCACCGCCATTTACCGCTGCAATTCAGACGTGGAACCATGCGGACTGTCTTCGGCACATGGCCGAGGGACACAAGGGGGACTACAGCAAAATTGGTGCTCCCTCGGGCAAGAGCTGGGACACTTTCGCGAAGTGGTGCATCGGGCAAACTCTTGGTTCTCCGTCGAGTGCGACGTATCAAAAGTCCAACGCCACTTACCTGTTCCAAGCGCCGGTTCAGATTTGGAACAACGGGACTCTTCAGAAGGCTTATCAGAACCGAGTGACAGTACGCACAAGCGACCGGGTCATCGTGACCTCATACATTTCTCGAGCTTAGGGTTAGAGATCATGCCTACTTCGGTCTCGAGCACTGCACTCCTTGATGAACTTTTCTACTACCTCGACGAGTTCACTCCGCCCATCTTTAGCGCCAATCGTGCGCTCACTGTCGTGTCGGTTTCAGCGCCGGACGCCAGTGAACCATCGCCGGTCCTGACTTCCGCTAGTGAGTTCTCATCGCTCTACAGTGAGCTCCTTTCATCCGCGGTAGACGATCCGGCGCCGGTCTCACTTCGAGTAAGGGCCTTCCGTCTGTTTTCGGTCTTGCTCCAGGAAGCAGCGTGGGACCTGTCGGACCCAGGTTCGCGAGGCTACAGACTAGCTAAAGGCAAGTTCATCCCCTGGGACTAGAGCTTGATCAGTGTCACACCGCACGCGAACGTCAGAAGCCCGTGTGAGGCAGTAAGTCTTGTACCGGGCAAAGAAAGCACTCAATTCGGCCGGTCGCTGCCGTTACTGGTGAGCAAGAAATTGGAGGCCGCTGCAGTTGCGGCGGCATGGACGTGCCGGTCGTGGGCATCAGAGCCGTGGAACGCGATGAACCCGTCAAAGTCGGCGATAATCTCGTCAAAATTCTCGATGAGGTCATCGTCGATACGACGGGTGATGTTTCCGTCGAGTTCAGGCTTCACGCCCCGTCGACCACGAACTATTTTGGTGACGACGTCAATCGTTGCGTGGAGCTGGAACAACTGCTGCGTCTTGTTGAGCATGAGGAAGAGCCAGTCACGCGTCGTTCGACTCAGCAAGACATTGGCGTCGACGAAGACTCTGTGAAGCATGAGCCTCAGAGTATCGGTTGAGCAACAGCCACTACTTGTGTCCCCGTCCAGGTTCGGCTACCGGGACACAGTGTGTGCCGCGCGGTCGGGCCAGTCACGATGAGATGCTAGTTCTGTGGAATTGAACCAGGGCACCGATGCGCAAGCCGTTTTCATCCGCCCCTATGGTCAAGCGGATGCCGCAGACACATTGGCAATATTCCTTGCTGCGGTGACCGAGACCGCTGCCGCCGACTACTCGCCGGAGCAGATTCAGGCGTGGGCTCGGCCAGAAGCGCGAGATCTGCCCACCTGGCATGCGTCGATGCAGGATCGGAACAGTTACGTGGCCACCGTGGATGGCGCACCAGCAGGCTTCTCCGATGTGAACCCTGCTGGGTATATCGACATGCTGTTCGTTGCCCCTCGATACCAGCGACAAGGGGTAGCACGACAACTGATCGGACGCGTTGAGGTCCACGCGCGTCAGGCGCAGCTGACAGAACTGATCGCCGACGTCAGCATCACAGCCCGCCCGTTCTTCGAGCGCCAGGGATTCACCGTCGAGGTAGAACAGCACTCGATGATGGGCGGCGTGTCGCTGACCAATTACAAGATGAAAAAGAAGCTCCTCGACAGCGCGGTGTGCCTGAGCGGGCAGCTTGTCTGCCACACCCAGGACCAGGCGAACACTGTCCGGGATCACCTACCACTGCACCTTGCCCTGACCCGCGCCGAACCGGGATGCTGTTCGTTTAACGTCACCCCGACGAGCGATCCGCTGGTCTGGCAGGTCGAGGATTACTTCGAGCACGCAGCCGCCGTCAAGGCTCATCCAGCAGGTCAACGATGACCACACCGTTGTCGAGGTCGCCTCCCGGCACGGAAACGCGGTGATCATGTCGAAAGACGACTACGACGCGATAACCGAAACTGCCTACCTGCTTCGGAACCCTGCGAATGCCGAGCGGCTGCTCACGGCGATCGAGCGGGTGCGGCGCGGAGAGTTCGAGCAGCACGACCTGACAACCGAGTGAGTCGGACTGTCGCCTTCGACCCGAATGGGTGGGACGACTACATCTACTGGCAAACCCAGGACCGCAAGACTCTGAGGCGCATCAACCAGCTAGTCAGCGACGCGTTGAGCGATCCGTTCGCGGGGAGAGGCAAACCTGAGCCCCTCAAGCACATCCTTGCCGGCGCGTGGTCCCGCCGCATCGACGACACGAATCGGCTGGTCTACTACGTCACGGATGACCACATCATCATCCTGCAAGCTCGCGACCGCTACTGACCCGAGGTCTACGTGTCCTGCAAGAGGTCTCCCTGTGGCACGGCTCGACCATCGGAATGACTGCTGCCGGTATCTGGGTTCGGTTCTCCCGTTGCTGAGTTGCCTCGCCCGACAACACGATGATGCGATCGATCTCGAGCGCATCGAGCAGCGCTGCCATGGCGTAGCCCTGCTGCGCAAAGGTCTGCCCCGTCGCAAGCGGTGTTCCCAGACACCCAGGCATGCTCGGAACAATGATTCGGAACCCGTTCACGCGCAGGTACTCGACCACCACGAGCCCTCGATCCCACCCGCCGAGGATGCCGTAGATGGCGAGAATCGGCTCGCCCCTGCCTCGCTCGGCGAACTCAACCGGTCCCGATGCCGTTGAAACGGTTCGCGGGTTTTCCGCCAGGCACGCGCGCAAGTCTTTGGACGAGGGCGATCTCAACGCGGTGGCCAGGACCCACTATCGCTTCGACGGCATGCGTGGTCAATGGCGCGAAATTCCGCGCGTGCAATTTCAGAGCGGATGCTGGCCCGCGCTCCCAACACAGGCTCGCGCTCATCCGTGGCGAGCGCACTATTCGCCCGGGCACCGTCGAGTGTCACCTCCGTGGCCTCGACGGTTGACCGAACGCTACCCGCGACGGCATGACGCGAGACGGCCCATCCGAATATGAAACAGACAGGGATGGCCTTCGCCTCACGGCCGACAGCCGACAGCCGACAGCCGACAGCAAATCAGCGCCAGCCCTGACCGCATCCTCGCCGGAGCCGACTCGATCACCGCACTGGTACATGTACCTCGATCGAGACGAGCGCCATCGCGTCGCTCAAGTCGCTGTGCAGCATACCGGCACGGTGCCCGTCATCGTCGGGATCGGCACCGGGCGGATTGGATGCTCCTTCAGCACTCGATCACGTTCACCGCGAGGCCACCTCGGGACGTCTCCTTGTACTTGGTCATCATGTCGGCACCGGTGTCCCGCATGGTCTTGATCGCTTTGTCGAGTGACACCTTGTGGCTGCCGTCTCCGTGCAGGGCGAGGCGGGCAGCGTTGATGGCTTTCACGCTGGCAATAGCGTTGCGCTCGATGCACGGGATCTGCACGAGCCCGCCCACGGGATCGCAGGTCAGGCCCAGATTGTGTTCGATTCCGATTTCCGCAGCGTTCTCCGCCTGGATGGGAGTTCCTCCCAGCGCTTCGCAAAGGGCGCCGGCGGCCATGGAGCAGGCCGCGCCGACTTCGCCCTGGCACCCGACTTCAGCGCCTGAGATGGACGCATTGAGCTTGAACAGGATTCCGATCGCCGCGGCCGTCAGCAGGAAACGCACGACACCGTCGTCGTCGGCCCCCGGGACGAACTTCACGTAGTAGTGCAGCACGGCTGGGATGATCCCGGCCGCCCCGTTGGTGGGCGCCGTGACGATCCGCCCACCGGCCGCATTTTCCTCGTTGACGGCCAGCGCAAAAAGATTCACCCATTCCATCGCCCGCAGGGGGTCGGTGGTGTCCTCCGGCGCCTGCAGTGCGCGGAACAGCCCCGGTGCCCGGCGCGTGACCTGCAGGCCACCAGGCAGAATACCGTCGGCAGCGCATCCGTTGGCCACGCACGTCTGCATGACGGACCAAATGTTCAGCAGCTTCGTGCGTAGCTCGATCTCCGTGTGCCAGGTGCGCTCGTTGGCCAGCATCACGTCGGAGATGCCGAGTCCCTCCCGGGCGCAGATTGCCAGCAGTTCATCGGCCGTCGTAAACGGATGCGGCAGGACGGTTTCGTCCACAACCACACGATCCGCACCCACGGCATCCTCATCCACGACGAAGCCTCCACCGACGGAGTAGTAGGTGCGCTCCCGCACCACGCCACCATCGTGGCTCATGACCCGAAAGATCATGCCGTTCGGGTGTGCGGGCAATGATTTGCGCCGATGTAGGAGCACGTCCTCGGTGAAGTTGAAGTCGATGCCGTGCCTACCGGCCAGCATCAACCGTGCGTCGAGTGCGGCCGCCGCCACCTGGTCGTCGGCCGTTGCCGTGTCCACGGTTTCCGGGTCCAGGCCCTGGAGCCCGAGAACCACAGCCTTGTCCGAGCCATGGCCACGGCCGGTCGCGCCCAGCGAGCCGAACAGCTCTGCCTGAACCCGCACGATTCCGTCGAGCAGACCGTCCCGCGCCAGACCCTCGGCGAAGCGTTTCGCCGCGCGCATCGGACCCACCGTGTGGGAGGACGAGGGCCCGATGCCCACGGAAAAAAGGTCCAACACGCTCAATGCCATGTCGTGCTCTCCGCTACCGTGAACTCGCGCATCCCGTCCAGGAGCCAGCGTCCCAGGTAGTCGGCAAATGATGCCCGAGGGAATGCGCGGAACGTTTCGTTCTCAGTTTTCCACAGGACGACCGGAACGTTGCCGATCACGGTGGCGATTGCCACGCCGGTCGAGAAGGCGCGGGGATGCAAGTCGGCCGCGCAGCTCTTCTCCAACACTGCCCGGGCGGAGGGGCCGGCTAGTTCGAACGTCGTGCGGTTGCTGGAGAGATCGACGGTTTGTCCGGCTCCATCGCCGAGGGCCGCCACTAGCTCGGCAGCGAGTGTGCCGTCAAGTGCCTCCTCCTCGGCAACCAGCAGAAACTCATCCGGACCCAGCCACAGCACGGCCATTCCGGCGACCCCTGTGGTCACCTGCCCACACGCGGTCGGCAGCCCTCCGGTGACGGCGCCGATGCGGCGACCACCCTCGGAGAGCGGGTCGACACGGATGCCCACCATGACTTGGAAGGGGATCTCCCGGAGGGAGACCCGAGCCTCGGCCGACGCGGTTTTCGCGAATTCCGCCCAAAGATGTTCCGCGGGACTGTGGCGACGCGCCGTCAGGTGCGTTTGCTGGACATCCGTTATTTGAGCATCCGTGCTTTCAATCGTGTTAACCATCTCGGCGCTTCCCTTCGGCATCAAAAAGTACTGTTTCCCCAACGACGACGTCCACGAGCTCTGTTCCGAAGACGGCCACCAGGTGTTCCCCGATCCGGTCTCGACCGTTCTTGATCAGCGCGAGCCCGAAGGACCGGCCCAGAGCAGCACTGTGATAACTCGACGTCACAAAACCCTGCATCGGAACGGGTCCGACTGCGGGGGTGATGGGCACACCGGCGTCGATGAGTTGGGTACCTTCCGGCAACCGGATCGTCCCATCCGTGGGCATTACGCTCACCAGGTGTTTCCGGCCCTCCGAGCGCACACCGGCACGCTCATATGAGCGTTTGCCGATGAAGTCCTTGACCTTGGACACCACCCATTCCATGCCCGCGTCCTGCGGGGTGACGGTACCGTCGGTGTCCTGGCCGACGATCGGGTATCCCTTTTCTGCGCGCAACACGTGCATGGTTTCCGTACCGTATGGGGTGATCGTGAACTCTGCGCCGGCCTCGGTCACGTCTTCCCAAGTCTGCAGCCCGTACCAGGCGGGAACGTTGATCTCGTAAGCCAGCTCGCCGGAAAAGGAGATTCGGCAGATTCGAGCGGCAACGCCGGAGGCGAGCACCGTTTCGCGGAACGTCATAAAAGGGAAGGCCTCGGTAGACAGATCAAGCCCCGGCGCCAGCTTGCCGAGCACCGCACGGGACTTCGGCCCGACGACGGCGATCGTGGTCCATTGCTCCGTCACTGACGTGCAGCTCACGTCCAGCTCCGGCCACTCGGTCTGCAGCCATTCCTCGAGCCAGTCCAGCACCTTCGCTGCACCGCCGGTTGTGGTGGTCATGAAGTAGCGGTCGTCATCCAGTCGAAGCGTCACGCCGTCGTCGAAGATCATGCCGTCGGGGGTGCACATGACGCCGTAACGGGCAGAGCCGGGCGCGAGCTTCTTGAAGGCATTGGTGTAAATGCGGTTGAGAAACTCCCCCGCTCCGGTGCCGCGGATTTCAATCTTGCCCAGAGTCGTGGCATCCATGTAGCCCACAGAGTCGCGCACAGCCGCGCATTCGCGCAGCACGGCAGCGTCCATGTCCTCGCCCGCAAGCGGGTAGTACCACGGACGTTTCCACTGGCCGACGTCCTCGAACAGCGCACCGCGCTGTTCATGCCAGGTGTGGATGGACGTCCGGCGAGCGGCGTCAAACAGGTCCCCGCGCTTTCGACCGGCCAAGGCCACGAACGACACTGGCGTGAACGGAGCACGGTACGTCGTGGTGCCGATCGAGCCGATGTCGGCGTCAACGGCGGTGCCCTGCCGGCGAAAAGCAGCAGCAATGACGCCGATCGCGTTCACACCAGAGGTCTTTCCCTGGTCATTGGCGGTGCTGATAGAGGTATAGCGCTTGATGTGCTCCACGCTGCGGAGCCCCGCCCCCGTAGACCGCCAGACATCGGCCACGCTTTGGTCGCGTTGAAAATCGACGAAGTGGTGGTTCCAGTCGGACGTCGTCCCTTTGGTTCCGCCGACCAGCCAGAGGGCACGGGTCGGCGCGACGGGCTGCGCCGGACGAGCGGGACGGGCCAACGTGGCGATGGCAGCAGCTACGGCCGCTCCCGTGGAGAAACCGGCGTTGACAGCGGCAATCGCTCCCGCGGAGACACCCTCGGCGATACAGTCGGCCAGTGCATAGCTCCCCCGCGCTGCGCCGACGACCTGCTGCTCGCGAACCACCGTCGACGGTACGAAACCGACGAGATCCTGGTCCCAACGCACCTTGCCCTGGGCCTGACTGTGCAGGTGTACCACGGGGCTCCAACCGCCGGAGATTGCCAGGAGGTCAGCCTCGAATTCCTCAATGCCACCCACCGGCGCACCGTCGTCGTCGATCCGGGCGACCGAGACCCGCGCCAGGCGCTGCTCACCCACGGTGTCAACCACAGCACTGCCGTAGAGAACGCGTACGCCCGTTTTGGCCGTCACGAGCGCTGCGAGCGCCGACGGCGCTGGCCGAGCGTCGACTACCGCTGCCACCTCTATACCCACCGCACACAGGTCGGACGCGAGCAGGTATGCGCTGTCGTTTGTGGTCCCGATCACGACGCGGGAGCCCGCTGCCACACCGTACCGGTTGAGGTACGTGCGGGCAGCAGACGCCAGCATGATGCCGGGGCGGTCGTTGTTTTCGAAGACGATCGGTCGTTCGTGCGCGCCGGTCGCCAGCACCACCTGGTTCGCACGGATGTGCCAGATGCGCAGGTGCGAGACGCCGTCGGCCGGGGCCGTCTGCAGATGATCGGTACGGTTCTCGACGGCGATGAGGAAGTTGCTGTCGTAGGAGCCGAACACCGTGGTGCGGCACAGGATCGTGCACTCGGGGATGCTGGCAAGTTCGGCTCTGATGTCGGCGACCCACTCGAGGGCATCGACGCCGGCTACCTGCTCATCACGGCCGGAAAGCAGTGTTCCGCCCAGCTCGGGCTGGTCGTCGATAAGGATTATGCGGGCGCCAGTGCGGGCCGCCTCCCGTGCCGCTGCCAGCCCGGCTGGACCGCCGCCGACCACCAGAACGTCGGTGTGAACATACTTCTTGTCGTACACCGCTTCGTCATCGCTCGGGTCGAGCTGACCCAGACCGGACAGGAATTCAGCCTCAAGACCGTCAACCAAGTCCACGGTCGTGGCTGGGAGCATAGATTCGGCGACGTGGCCGGGGAATCGTCCCGCCACCTTGACCAGCGCATTGGACTCCTCCACGCCGGCGGACATGATGCCGCGCGGTCGGTTCGCATACAGAGAATTGCCAACCGACACGCGGCCTGCGGCGAGCAGCGCGGAGGCCAGAGTGTCGCCAGGATGGCCGGCGTACCCGACGCCGTCCACGGTGAAGTTGAAAACCGTACCGCGGTCAATTCGTCCGCCATGGCTGAGCCGATTGGATTGAGTGTGCTGACCGGTCATAGCTGGACTCCTTCCGGTGTTCCTTGGCGGGTAGTACTCGTGGCCAGACCGGTCGTGGGTTGCGACGTCCGCAGGACTGGCGGCTCCTGGCCAATGCGATAGACGGCCGTGATGTCATAGCTCACGGTGTCCCGGAGCATATTGAACCACTTTCGGCATCCCGCACTGTGCACCCATCGCTCCGCAAAGAGCCCTTTCGTGTTCTGGCGGTAGAAGAGGTACTCCGCCCACTCCCGGTCGGTGAGTTCTGCCGGATGCTCGGGGTAGGCCACGTGGGCTTGTCCCCCATAATGAAATTCGGTTTCGTTGCGCGGCCCGCAGTTGGGGCATGGAAACAGCAGCATGGCGTGCTCCTTACGTTCTGGGGGGTCGATTTCTAGTGAGCCACGGCGGCGGCGCCGTGCTCGTCGATCAGGGCGCCGGTTTCGAAACGTTCCAGAGAGAACGGCTTGTTCAGGGCGTGCGGGGCCCCGGTGGCGATGGTGTGGGCGAAGGTCAGGCCCGCTGCCGGCGTTCCCTTGAAGCCGCCGGTTCCCCACCCGCAGTTCACGTACATATTCTCAACCGGTGTGGTCCCGATGATGGGCGAGGCATCCATTGTGGTGTCGACGATGCCGCCCCAGGTGCGCAGCACATGGGCCCGGGCGAAGATCGGAAACAGCTCGACGGCGGCGGCCATCTGCTCTTCGATGACGTGGAAGGATCCACGCTGGCCATAGCCGTTGTACGAGTCGACTCCGGCCCCCATCACCAGTTCGCCCTTGTGGGCCTGGGAGACATACACGTGTACCTGATTCGACATCACCACCGTCGGGTGAACGGGTTCGTGCAGCTCGGACACCAACGCCTGCAGCGGGTGGGACTGGATCGGCAGCCGAAACCCGGCCATTTCGGCGAGCAACGAACTGTGTCCGGCCGCGCACAGTCCCACTTTGCCGGTGCTGATGGTGCCACGGCTGGTTTCCACGCCCGTGACCCGCTCGCCGTCTTTGATGAAGCCGGTGACCTCACAGTTCTGGATGATGTCGACCCCCAGCTCGTCGCATTTGCGGGCAAACGCCCACGCCACGTGATCATGCTTGGCGATGCCGGCCCGGGGTTGGTAGGTGGCACCCATGACCGGGTAACGGATGTTGTCGCTGATGTTCAGGATCGGGCAGAGTTCCTTCACCTGCTTCGGGTCGAGCCATTCGGCGTCGACCCCGTTGAGTTGGTTGGCGCCGACCCGACGGATGCTTTCACGAACGTCCCCAAGAGTATGGGCGAGGTTCATGACGCCACGCTGGCTGAAGAGAAAGTCGTATTCGAGCTCTTCCGGCAGGATCTCCCAGAGTTTGAGCGATTGCTCGTAGATCGCCGCGCTCTCATCCCACAGGTAGTTAGAGCGGATGATGGTGGTATTGCGGGCCATATTCCCGCCCGCCAGCCAGCCCTTCTCCAGGATCGCGATGTTCGTCATCCCGTGATTCTTCGCCAGGTAATACGCCGTCGCCAACCCGTGACCGCCGCCACCGATGATCACGGCGTCGTACGACTTCTTGGGATCGGGGTTGTGCCACAGGAACTCCGGGTGCTCCTTCAGCTGTTGGGTACTCACTGGGCGACTCCGCTCAGCACGGCCACGATTGGTTCTTCGGACGATACCGGCGCGGATAGCTGCGGATACAGCGGAAATTTCTCTGTCAGCTTCCGAACCCGCTCGCGCAACAGGATCGCGGAATCCTCACTCAGGTCACCCGAAATGGCGGCCGCGATAATGTCAGCGACCTCGGTGAATTCGGCACGGCCAAATCCGCGGGTGGCCAGTGCCGGTGTGCCGATCCGCAGCCCGGAGGAAATCATGGGCGGCCTCGGGTCGAACGGAACGGCGTTACGGTTCACGGTAATGCCAATGCGGTGCAGCCGATCCTCGCCTTGCTGGCCGTCAAGGGCGGAGTTGCGTAGGTCGACCAACACGAGGTGCACGTCCGTGCCGCCGCCCACCACGGAGATTCCGTATTCCGCGACATCCGGGGCGAGCAGACGTTCGGCGAGGATTTTGGCACCCTCGAGGGTGCGTTCCTGGCGCTCGCGGAAAGCTTGCGTGGCGGCAATTTTGAAGGCGACCGCCTTCGCGGCGATGACGTGTTCCAACGGGCCGCCCTGCTGACCGGGAAACACCGCGCTGTTGATCTTTCGTGCCAGGGACTCACGGCTGAGGATCACCCCGCCCCGAGGGCCACCCAGGGTCTTGTGTGTCGTCGTGGTGACGACGTCGGCGTACGGAACCGGGTTCGAGTGCAGACCAGCAGCTACCAGCCCGGCGAAGTGCGCCATATCCACCATCAGATATGCGCCGGCGAGGTCTGCGATGCGGCGGAACTCCGCAAAATCGAGCTGTCGGGTGTATGCGGACCACCCGGCCACGATCAGTTTGGGTTGGTGTTCCAACGTGAGCGCTTCCAGTTCGGCCATATCCACGGTCATGTCTGATTCGCGCACGTGGTAGGCAATGGCGTTGTACAACTTGCCGGAGAAATTCAGCCGCATGCCGTGCGTCAGGTGCCCGCCGTGGGACAGGTCCAATCCCAGGATGGTGTCGCCGGGGTTTAGGAGCGCCGCCATGGCGGCAGCGTTGGCTTGCGCGCCCGAGTGTGGCTGCACGTTGGCGGCCTCGGCACCAAAGAGTGCCTTCACTCGGTCGATCGCCAGCTGTTCAATCACGTCAATGTGCTCGCAGCCACCGTAATAGCGCTTGCCCGGGTAACCCTCCGCGTACTTGTTGGTCAGTACCGAGCCCTGTGCTTCCATGACGGCTGCGGGGGCGAAATTTTCAGAGGCGATCATTTCCAGTGTCGATTGCTGACGAGCCAGCTCTCGAGTGATGGCCTCGCCGACCTCGGCATCTACGCTGGACAGAGTACCGGTGAGCACATCGGCCATGGGTTAGCTCCTTGCAAATCGCCGCTAATACGTAACTATTAGCCAATTGATATATTAGATTAAGTGCAACAATATAGTGCGGCCAGTTCGACGTCAAGGACTTCCTCTGGGGCAAGCGACCCGAGGAGAAACCATGACGAGCACTACAGCAGCGGCTGAACCGGATCTGTCGTTGTCAGAGCATGCCTACCGCAGTCTGCGCGACCAGCTGATCATGCTGGAGATACGCCCGGGCGATGCCATCAACGATTCAGCCCTGGCGGCGAGCCTCGGTATTGGGCGCACCCCCGTGCGCGAGGCGCTCAAGCGACTCGAGAGCGATCACCTCGTCGTCTCGTACCCGCGCCGCGGAACTTTTGCCACTCGCGTCGACTTCACCGAGTTGGCAGACATTTCGGAGATCCGCCAATTACTGGAGCCACTCGCGGCCCGACGTGCGGCGCGGAACGCCACGGCGCCAATGCGCGCAAAATTCCGAGATTTAGCCGCTAATATTGCCTGTTCAGAACCTGGCAACTCGGACCAGCATGACCTGATGCGCTTTGACATCAAAGTACACCGGCAGATCTATGCCGCAGCCGGCAATGCGCATCTGGAAGACGTGCTGATCCGGTACGATAACCTGGCAACGCGCATCTGGTGTCTGGTGCTCGACAAAATCCCGTCCGTGGCCGGGCACATCACCGAGCATGTCAAGCTGCTCCAGGCCATCGCCGACGGTGACGGCGAACTTTCCGCTGGGCTGGCCCTCGAGCACGTGACCAACTTCGAGAAGACCATCCGCACCGCCCTTTAGACGGTTCCTGGTGGGCGGCTCCTGCCTCAGGCAGCGAAAAGAGCTTCGCGTACCGCCTGCTCGAAGCCACTCACGTGGATCCGCGCGAGTTCGGCGGCACCTGCCTCATCTCCGTCGATAACGGCACGGAGCAGGTCCACATGCTCATGGACGTGCCGGGACAGGTCGGGCAGGCGATCCAGGACCATGCACCAGATTCGTGTCGCAAGATTGTCGTAGCGGATCAGGACATCTTCGAGGTGGGGATTGGCGGCCGCCGCATAGATGCCGCGGTGCACGCTGGCGTCCAACCGCAGTGTTTCGACGACGGACGCTGCGCTCGCGTCGAATCCCTCGACGGCGAGCATGACCTCCCGCAACTGTTCCCTGGCAGACACCGTGGCCACGCGGGCAGCCCGGGAAGCGGCAAGGGGTTCCAGCTGCGTGCGGATTTCGGAAATGAACGCAAGGTCAGTAACGTCCACGCGGGTCGCGAAAGTTCCTCTCCGCGGGTAGGACACAACGAGGCGATCGAGCTCCAGCCGTTTCAAGGCTTCGCGCACCGGCGTGCGCCCGACGCCCAAGTCTTTGGCGAGCTCGCCATCACTGAGTAGATCGCCAGGCTTGATGTCCAGAGTCAGCAGCCGATCGCGAACGCGCTCGTAGGCTACATCCGCCAACGACCTCCGTGCGGCATCAGCACCAGCACCAGCACTCACCCAAGCTTCAACCGCCATTCGTTGACCCCTTTCAAATCGAGCAAGAAGGCTATTGACCTATCTCAGTCGCCAGTATACGCTGATCACCAAATCAGATATATCAGTAGTAATACTGCCAATATATATAAGGGCGGAGACATGACGCTAATGGCGACAGACTCATCTACCAGCACACTGCCTCAATCGGAGGTTCTTGGGCAAGAGCAGACGAAGAAGTTCGTTCTCACATTGTCGTGCGTCGAACGCGCAGGCATCGTCCACGCGGTCACAACGTTCCTCTTCGAGCGTGGCTTCAACATTGAAGAACACCAGCAGTTCGATGACGGCCTCCGAGAGACTCTGCATCTCCGCACCGCATTCTCGGGCCCTTCTACCTACACCCCGGACGGTCTCGAGGATGAATTCCGATCGATTGCTGCCCGCTTCGACATGAAATTTAGCTTTCATGACGAGACGAAGCAACGCATCCTGGTCATGGTGTCCAAGTTCGGGCACTGCCTGAACGACTTGCTCTTTCGCTGGCGGGGCGGAAGCCTCCACGGCGACATTGCCCTTGTGGTTTCCAATCATGAAACCCACCGGGCAATGGTTGAGGCCGCCGGCGTCCCCTTCATCTACCTCCCGGTGACCCCCGCGACCAAATTGGACGCCGAGCGGCGCCTACTGGAACTGGTGGAGGAGCAGAAAATCGACCTCGTCGTGCTTGCCCGGTACATGCAGGTTCTGTCCGATGACCTCTGCCGCTCGCTGGAAGGCCGCGCTATCAACATCCACCATTCCTTTCTCCCGGGATTCAAGGGCGCACGCCCTTACCACCAGGCCTACGACCGTGGCGTAAAGCTGGTGGGCGCCACGGCCCACTACGTCACTGCGGAACTCGATGAGGGGCCAATCATCGAACAGGAAGTCATCAGGGTCGACCACAGCTATGGACCGACCGCTCTTTCAACAGTCGGACGGGACGCCGAAGCACTGGCACTCTCCCGGGCCGTGCGCTGGCACTGCGAACACCGTGTACTTCTGGATCGGAACAGCACCGTCGTGTTCCGGTAAGTAGAAGCCACCAAACCAGCAGGTATTGACACACAAAAATCAGGAGGAGAAACCACATGGCATCGACGCCAAGCATTGTCATTATCGGAGCTGGAATAGTCGGAACGAACCTGGCCGATGAACTCGTCACCCGGGGTTGGAACAACATCACTGTCCTGGACCAAGGGCCGCTGCACATGCCCGGGGGCTCAACGTCCCACGCCCCCGGTCTCGTCTTCCAGACAAACGCCTCGAAATCCATGGCACTCTTCGCCAAATACACGGTGGAGAAGCTGCTCTCCTTGACCGAAGACGGCGTCAACTGCTTCAACCAGGTCGGCGGCCTCGAAGTCGCCACCACCGAGACCCGTCTCGCTGACCTGAAGCGAAAGCTCGGATACGCAGCGTCGTATGGAATTACCGGAAAAATCCTTTCACGTGAAGAGTGCATGGAGCTCTACCCGCTCCTGAACGAGGAAGATATCCTCGGTGGACTACATGTGCCCAGCGACGGCCTGGCCAACGCCGCCCGCGCCGTTCAGTTGCTGATCAAGCGCACGGAAGCCGCGGGCGTCCAGTACCTGGGCAACACCACTGTCACGGGTATTGAACAGTCCGGCCGGCGCGTCACAGGTGTCCAGACGTCCGACGGTGTTATCCCCGCGGACATCGTGGTTTCCTGCGCAGGCTTTTGGGGGGCCAAGATCGGCGAAATGATCGGCATGTCCGTTCCTCTTCTACCCTTGGCCCACCAGTACGTCACGACCACTCCGGTACCAGCGTTGAAGGGCAAGAACAGCCTGCCCAACGGGGCCTCCTTACCTATCCTGCGACACCAGGACCAGGACCTGTACTACCGCGAGCACGGCGAGCGCTACGGCATCGGTTCCTACGCCCACCGCCCAATGCCCGTGGACCTCGACGAACTCGGCACCTTTGAGCCCGCCACGATCAGCGAACACAACATGCCCTCCCGGCTGGACTTCACCGTGGATGACTTCCTTCCGGCCTGGGAGGCCACCAAGCGGATCCTGCCCGCGCTTTCGGAAAGCAATATAGAGGATGGCTTCAATGGCATTTTCTCCTTCACCCCCGACGGCGGATCCCTGGTGGGCGAGTCCAAGGAGTTGGACGGCTTCTTCGTTGCCGAAGCCGTGTGGGTGACCCACTCTGCTGGTATCGCCCGCGCCGTTGCCCAACTGCTGACCACCGGAAGGTCGGAGATCGATCTGGGTGATTGTGATATTCACCGCTTTGAAGAGGTCCAGTTAACCCCGGAATACGTCAGCGAAACATCACAGCAGAATTTCGTCGAAATCTACGACGTCCTCCACCCACTCCAGTCCAAGCTGTCCCCCCGCAACCTCCGCGTGAGTCCGTTCCACGCGCGCCACAAGCAGTTGGGCGGGTTCTTCCTGGAGAGCGGCGGATGGGAACGCCCCTACTGGTTCGAAGCAAACGCGGAGCTGTTGAAGGAGATGCCGGACAGCTGGCTGCCGCCAGCTCGCGACGCGTGGTCGGGGATGTTCAGCTCGCCCATTGCTGCCGCGGAAGCGTGGAAGACCCGCACGGCAGTTGCCATGTACGACATGACTCCGCTCAAGCGCCTCGAGGTCTCCGGCCCGGGCGCTCTGAAGCTGCTGCAGGAACTCACCACTGCGGACCTGGCCAAGAAGCCCGGTGCAGTCACTTACACCCTCCTGCTGGACGACGCCGGCGGCATCCGAAGCGACATCACCGTGGCCCGGTTGAGCGAAGACACCTTCCAGCTCGGAGCCAACGGAAACATCGACACTGCCTACTTTGAAAGGGCAGCCCGCCATCAGACTGAAAGTGGGAGCGCCAGCGACTGGGTACAGGTGCGCGACACGACGGGCGGTACGTGCTGCATTGGCCTCTGGGGGCCCCTCGCTCGGGACCTGATCAGCACCGTCAGCAGCGATGATTTCAGCAATGAAGGTCTCAAATACTTCCGCGCTAAAAAGGTAGTCATCGGCGGCGTCAACGTAACGGCCATGCGCTTGTCCTACGTCGGCGAACTGGGCTGGGAACTCTACACAAGTGCCGACAACGGTCAGCGCCTCTGGGATGCGCTCTGGAAGGCCGGCCAGCCTCACGGTGTCATAGCGGCAGGCCGTGCAGCCTTTGGTGCGCTGCGTCTTGAAAAGGGTTACCGATCCTGGGGCACGGACATGACGACCGAGCACGACCCCCTGGAAGCCGGACTGGGATTCGCCGTGAAGATGACCAAGGCATCCTTCGTCGGAAAAAAAGCGCTGGAAGACCGTAGCGAGGAAAACTCCGAACGGAACCTGTGCTGCCTGACGGTCGACGACGGCCGGAGTATCGTCCTGGGCAAGGAACCGGTATTTTACAAGGACCAGGCGGTCGGCTACGTCACCAGCGCCGCCTACGGCTACACCGTCGCTAAACCGATCGCCTACGCGTACCTTCCGGCGGCTGTCACGGTCGGGGACTCTGTTGAGATCGAGTACTTCGGCCGGCGCATTCAGGCCACGGTCACCGCAGATCCGCTCTACGACCCCACGATGTCCAGGTTGCGCGGCTAACGCCCCGCCGGGGCCGTTATGAAAATGGAGTGCCAGCACCTCTGAGGGTCGATGCGCGGTGTGCGCAAACCCGGGCCACGACTTCCCGTTTAGCCGTAAGCCGGGAGCAAGCTCTGCTGGCGGTCCGGACTGAAGCACTCAGCCGTGATGCACGACCGCGAAGAAATCTCTGGACACACATCCAGGCCTGCAATACGATGCCTCAGATATATCTTTACTGGTGATTTAGGAATATCAGCCGTCAAAGGCCGAATTATAATTTTCGATTTGGAGGAGGCTCTCAACCTTCTGCCCGATCTGACCCCAAGGGCCATGTGTAACCACAGGCCTATGCCGCATCGAACAAAGGACACGCTTATGCCTTTTAATAGTGACCTAAAATCCCATACACCCGAGGAGTTACCTGCCAACAATGATGTGGCAGAGACTCCGCGTAATGACGAGTCCCGAAGGGGGGAGAAGAGTAATGCAATCATTGGTGTCTCCGGCGAAGTAGACACAATCCCCGCACGCGCCGTGCCGGACGCCGAGTACGGGCAAATCCTCGAAGAATTGCGTCATGCCCAGACCGAGCAGGCAGTTGCGGATCGCCGCAACCATAAGCTCAGTCTCGACAAAATCATCTTCGGGATCACCGGCGCAATCGCCATTGCCTTTGTTGTCTGGGGCTTTGTGGGACGCGATAGTTTGTCCAGCACTTCCACGGGTGCCCTCAATTGGGTCATGGAGTACACCGGCTGGCTCTTCATGCTCGTGGCATCGCTCTTCGTGATCTTTGTCCTGTGGCTGGCCCTGGGTAAGTTCGGCAACATCCCGCTGGGTAAGGACGGCGAAAGGCCCGAATTCCGCACTGTCTCCTGGATCGCAATGATGTTCGCCGCCGGCATGGGCATCGGGCTGATGTTCTACGGCGTGGCCGAACCCCTTTATCACTATATCTCTCCCCCGCCCGGCACCGTGGACGGACGAACCCCCGAAGCCATCCAGACTGCCATGGCCACCTCGATCTTCCACTGGACGCTGCACCCCTGGGCCATGTATGCCATTGTCGGCATCCCAATTGCCTACGGGACGTACCGCCTGGGTCGCAGGCAATTGATCTCCGTCGCATTCACGTCACTCTTCGGAGTCAGGACGGTCGAAGGGCCAGTCGGGAAGTTCATCAACATCCTGGCCATTTTCGCCACCTTGTTTGGAACCGCTGCATCGTTGGGCCTTGGTGCCCTGCAGATTGGCAGCGGCATGACGTCCAACGGTTGGTTCGGCGAGATCGGCACCCCCGTGCTCGTGGCGATTGTCGCTGTCCTAACCTTGTGCTTCGTCGCTTCAGCCGTCTCTGGAATCAGCCGCGGTATCAAGTGGCTTTCCAACATCAACATGGTCCTGGCCGTCGTCCTGGCATTGATCGTCTTCGTCGCGGGCCCCACTCTTTTCATCCTTAACTTGATCCCCTCTGCAGTTGGCGAGTACGCCCGCGACCTGGCCGAAATGTCGTCCCGGACTGAAGCGGTCGGCGATGAGTCGCTGCGCAGCTGGATGAGCAGCTGGACAATCTTCTACTGGGCCTGGTGGATCTCATGGACCCCGTTCGTCGGTCTCTTCATCGCCCGCATTAGCCGCGGTCGCACCATCCGCCAGCTCGTCACCGGAGTGCTTCTGGTGCCCAGCGTCGTCAGCGTGATCTGGTTTGCCGTCTTCGGAGGCGCAGCCTTCCAAATTCAGCAGGAAGCCGACAGAACCAACACCCCGGGCCTGGTCACCGTGGTCGACGGGACACCGACCGTCAACTTCGACGGAGCACTCTTCGACCTGATCAAGAACCTGAGCATGCCTGACTGGGCCACTACTGCCGTTATCGTGCTGGCCATGGTTTTGGTCGCTATCTTCTTTATCACTGGTGCCGACGCTGCCTCAATCGTGATGGGATCGCTCAGCTCCAATGGCGCCGAGCACCCCCGCCGCGGAGTGATCATCTTCTGGGGCTGCCTCACCGGTGCCGTGGCTGCGGTCATGTTGCTGGCCGGCGGCGATGCACCATCGGAAGCCTTGGCGGGCCTGCAACGAATAACCATCGTGGCAGCGCTACCGTTCGTCATCGTCATGGTGTTGCTCTGCTTCGCTCTCACCAAGGACCTGCGTCGCGATCCTCTCTTCCTGCGGCGTCGCCTGGCCACATCCGTCGTAGAGCGAGCAATGCGCACCGGCGTGGAACAACACGGCGGCGTGCAGTTCGACCTCGTGACAAAGCACGACTGCGCCGAGAAATGCTCCGACTTGGACTGCCCGGGGGGCACTCGCACGGGGAGCATCCCAACCTTCGAGCCCCAGCAGCCGGGCCCGGACGGTAAATAGCGGCGCACCTTAGGTAGCAGCCCACCTCGGCGGCACGCGGCTTCTTCAGGCCCGTGCCGCCGAGCCTCACCCACCCCCAACGAATAGCAAAGGTATGTACATGTCCCAGCTCCGCGACCAACAACAGACGCTACGGATTAGCAGCGAAGGGAAAGATTTCGTGGATATCCAGTTGGAGTGCTCAAATCCAGTCACTGTTCAGCTGCAACTGGATGGCGGCTGCAATTGCCAACACGACCAAGGGAACCGCCCGGGCTCGTATGTTGACAGTGACCTCGGTCCTCGCTGACGGCAGCGGCGTCCCGCGCCCTGATTAATAGTCCTTGGCGCCCGGCCGCATTTTCGGAACTGTTTCCACAGCGACGCGCAATGGACCACATCCGCGAATACCGCATCCACACACGGCTCAGCAAACGGCTCAGCAAACGGCAGATCCTGTCCGTTCGTCCTTAATATTGCTGGCCCTCCAAAATGACTCCCAGATCACGCCCAAGGAGATTCACCTTATGACGAACGAGAGCTTCGATTACGTGATAGTCGGCGGCGGAAGCGCCGGATCGGTCCTCGCAGACAGGCTGAGCGCCGACGGACAGCACACGGTGCTGGTCCTTGAAGCGGGCCGCAGCGACTACCCGTGGGACCTTTTCATCCAGATGCCGGCGGCCCTCACCTTCCCCAGCGGCAACAGGTTCTACGACTGGCAATACGAATCCGACCCCGAACCCCGCATGCACGGTCGGAAGATCGCCCACGCCCGCGGCAAAGTGCTCGGCGGCTCCAGCTCCATCAACGGGATGATCTTCCAGCGCGGTAACCCCCTGGACTACGAACGCTGGGGAGCGGACGCCGGCATGGAGACCTGGGACTTCGCGCACTGTCTGCCCTACTTCAAACGCATGGAAACCACGCGGGCCGCAGCTCCGGACGATGACTTGCGCGGCCATGACGGACCTCTGGTCCTGGAACGCGGGCCCGCCCGCAATCCCCTGTTCCAGGCCTTCTTCCGCGCCGCCGAGGAAGCGGGTCACAAACGCACCGATGACGTCAACGGGTACAGGCAGGAAGGCTTCGGCCCGTTCGACCGTAACATCCACAAGGGCCAGCGGCTGTCGGCTTCCCGGGCTTACCTTCGCCCCAACAAGGGCCGTCGGAACCTGACGGTCCGCACCCGGGCGCTGGTGGCCAGGGTCAACTTCGACGGCACAACGGCAACGGGGGTCAGCTACCGCCGGAACGGGAGGCTGCACACCGTCAGCGCCAAGGAGGTGGTGCTGTGCGGCGGGGCCATCAACACGCCCCAGTTGCTGCAACTGTCCGGCATTGGTGATTCGGCCCACCTCTCGTCGCTGGGCATCACGACTGTCGTGGCTCTGCCCGGTGTCGGCGAAAACCTGCAAGACCACCTGGAGGTCTATGTCCAGCACTCCTGCAAGCAGCCCGTGTCCATGCAGCCTAGCCTCAGCCTCTGGCGCTACCCATTGATCGGACTCCAGTGGCTGCTGAGCCGCAAGGGCCCGGCTGCCACCAACCATTTCGAAGGAGGCGGATTCGTTCGCTCCAACGATGACGTCACCTACCCCAACTTGATGTTTCACTTCCTGCCGGTGGCTGTGCGCTACGACGGCCAGAAGGCCGATGCCAAACACGGGTATCAGGTCCACGTCGGCCCCATGTACTCCGACACCAGGGGCAGTCTGAAGATCATCTCCACGAACCCGGCCACGCACCCGTCCCTGCAATTCAACTATCTGTCCACGGACCAGGACCGGCGCGAATGGGTCGAAGCCATCCGGGTTACCCGCGACATTCTCGGCCGGCCGGCCCTGGCTCCCTACAGCGGCGGCGAACTCTCACCCGGCCCGTCCGTGCAGACGGACGAGGAAATCCTGGACTGGGTGGCTCGGGACGCCGAAACGGCGCTCCATCCCTCCTGTACCGCCAAGATGGGCCCTGCCTCTGACCCCCTGGCGGTGGTGGATCCGCTCACCATGAAGGTCCACGGGACCTCGGGGCTCCGCGTGGCTGACGCCTCCGCGATGCCCTATGTGACCAACGGCAACATCTACGCACCGGTCATGATGCTCGCCGAAAAGGCTGCGGACCTCATCCTGGACCGTACGCCACTGGCACCCCAGCACGCCGACTTCTACCGGCACGCACCTGCAGCTACTACCGAGGCCGCGCCCAGTATGGGTCTCGCATGAACCGCGTTCAGGGTGTTCAGCTGACCGGCCTTGGAACCGTCACGGTCCCCGATGCCGCACCGGTGCCGGGGCTGTTTGCGAACGGCCGGTGGACTGAAACGGCCGCCGGGTACACCCGGGTCATCCGCTGCCCGGCGGACGGTGAACAGGTCGCCGAGGTTGCCGAATGCACGGCCGCCGACGCCGGGGAAGCTGTCTCCAGCGCCCGTCGAGCGTTCGACAGCGGAACGTGGCCGGGAACCAGCGAGAAGGCGCGTGGCCAGGTCCTGCTCCGCACCGCCGAATTGCTGGAGCGCGACAAGGCCCTGTATGCCCGGGCCGAGGCCCTCGACACGGGCAAACGCTACGTCGAAGCGGAATACGACATCGACGATATCGCCGCATGCTTCAGGTACTACGGCGGCATCGCCGGGACGGACGCAGGCCGTGTGATCGACACCGGAAATCCCGGCAGCATCAGCCGCGTTGTCCACGCACCGGTCGGGGTTTGCGGACTCATCACGCCATGGAACTACCCCCTCCTGCAGGCCTCCTGGAAGGTGGCCCCGGCCCTGCTGGCCGGCAATACCTTCGTCCTGAAACCCAGCGAATTGACTCCCTCCACGGCCATCCTGCTGATGGAAACGCTCCTGGAAGCCGGGTTGCCGCCCGGCGTCGCAAACCTCGTCACCGGCACGGGCCCCGAGGTCGGCGCCGTCCTGAGCGAAAGCCCGGACGTTGACCTGGTCTCCTTCACCGGCGGCCTGGCCACCGGGATCAGCATCATGAAGGCCGCGGCCGACACCGTGAAGCGGGTCGCCCTGGAACTGGGCGGGAAGAATCCGAACATTGTCTTCGCTGACGCCGACCGCGAGTCTGCTTTGGATAATGCCCTCACTGCGGTGTTCCTGCATTCCGGGCAGGTGTGCTCGGCCGGCACGAGGCTCATTATTGAGGAATCGATCCACGACGAGTTCATGGCCGAACTGGTGCGGCGCGCCCAGTCCATCCGGCTTGGCGGTCCCTTCGACGAGCGCGCGGAAACCGGCCCGCTGATTTCGGCCGCGCACCGTGACAGGGTCCACGCCTATGTCCAGGCCGGCATCGCGGAAGGAGCCACGCTGCTGTGCGGCGGATATATCCCCGACACCGGCGCGCTGGCAATCGGCAGCTACTACCCTCCCACCATCCTGGATGACTGCCACACGTCCATGAACGCCGTCCAGGAAGAGTCGTTTGGACCGGTCCTGACCGTGGAGACCTTCAGCACTGAGCAGGAAGCCATCATGCTGGCGAACGACACCGCCTACGGGCTGGCTGGCGCCGTCTGGACGAATGACGGTTCCCGCGCCCAGCGCGTTGCCGGATCGCTCCGGCACGGAACGGTGTGGATCAACGACTACCACCCCTACCTTCCCCAAGCTGAGTGGGGCGGGTTCGGCAAGTCGGGAAACGGCCGCGAACTTGGGCTCCAGGGTCTCGCGGAGTACCGAGAAACCAAACACATCTGGCAAAACATCAACCCCCAGCCCAGCCACTGGTTCGAGTCTCCACCGGCAGGAGTACAGCAATGAACAGTCCCGACATCTCCGTGCGCAACCTTTGGAAGGTCTTCGGACCGGGGGGTGACCAGATTCCCGGAAACCCCGAACTCTCGGGCCTTAACTCAGCGGAACTGCTGGAACGTACCGGCTGCAACGCTGCCGTCCGTGACCTGAGTTTCGACGTCGCCAAAGGCGAGGTCTTCGTGGTCATGGGACTTTCCGGATCCGGCAAGTCCACCCTGATCCGGTGCCTGACCCGGCTGATCGAACCCACCTCCGGGCAGGTCCTGGTGGACGGCAAGGATGTTCTCCAGGCAGGCATGGCCGAGCTCCGCGAACTGCGCCGGCGGAAGATGTCCATGGTGTTCCAGCATTTCGGCCTCCTCCCGCACCGCACCGTCCTTGACAACGTCTCTTACGGGCTGCAGATCCGCGGGGCGGCCAAAAAAGAACGCTTCACCCGGGCCCGGGAGATCATCGAACTCGTGGGCCTCAAGGGCTACGAACAGCACTACCCGGACCAGCTGTCCGGCGGGATGCAGCAGCGCGTGGGCCTGGGCCGGGCCCTTGCCGGGGATCCGGACACCATCCTCTTCGACGAGCCCTTCTCCGCCTTGGATCCGCTCATTCGCCGTGATATGCAGGCCGAAGTCATCCGGCTGCACAAGGAAATGGGCAAGACCATGGTTTTCGTGACCCACGACCTCTCCGAGGCGCTCAAGCTCGGCGACCGCATCCTGATCATGCGCAACGGAGAGACGGTCCAGTGCGGCACGGGAGATGAGCTGGTGGGGTCCCCGGCGGACAAATACATTGAGGACTTCGTGTCCGAAGTCCTCCGCGCGGATGTCCTGACCCTGAAGTGGATCACCCGGCCCGTTGAAGCCGCAACACCGGCTGACGCGCCCGTTCTCAGTTCACGGATGATCATCCGCGATGCCATCGCGGCGGTCATGCAGTCCCCCTGCCCCGTCCTGGTGGAGGATTCCGGCCGGATCACCGGGCAGATCGACCGTGACAGCATCCTCTCGGTACTACAGCGCACGGAAGCAGCGGCCTAGTGTCCGTCCTCGTTCGGGATCGGGCCACGGCGCAGCCCGCACCGTTCCCCTCCCCCTCCCGTACCCGCGAACCGCGCCGCAGGCCCACCAGACGCACCATCCTGTTGGCCAGCGCAGTCGTCGTCTGGATCCTGGGATTCGTTTTCCTGCATGGAACCTCCACCCTGACGCTGCCGGCCTCTGAGCTGACGGACCTGCACCGCTCCCTCAACCAGTTCAACGTTTGGGTAGCGGCAAACCGCGCGGACAACCCCGTCTTCCTGTACGTCTTAACGCCCTTGCGTGCCGGCGTCGACGCCGTGGCCAACCTGTTCATCACCACCTTTGCGGCGAGTTCCACGGGCCTTCGTCTGCCGGAAATCGGCTGGCTCGGAACGGTGGGCTTGCTGGGGTGGATCGCGTTGGCGATCGGAAATGCCCGGGTCGCACTGTTGACGGTGACCATCTTTATCTTCTTTGGCTTCCAGGGCCTGTTCCTCGAAGCCACCTACACGTTCGCCTTGGTCGTCACCGCTGTGCTGCTGACCCTTCTGGTTGGAATCCCACTCGGTGTCCTGGCCGGCGTGTACGGCCGCGTCGCCAAGTTGATCACGCCGGTACTGGACTTCATGCAGACGCTGCCAACGTTCGTGTACCTGGCCCCCCTGGCTTTGATCTTCCTCATCGGCCCCGCATCGGCCGTTATCGCGACAGTGATCTACGCGGCTCCGCCCGTGATCCGCCTGACGGCGCACGGCATCCGCGGCATCCCCGAGAACACCCGCGAAGCATCCGACTCACTGGGCACAACTGGTGTGCAGCGGCTCCTTACCCTGCAGCTTCCCATGGCCCGCCGCACCATCGTCATGGGAATCAACCAGAGCACCATGGCTGCCCTGTCCATGGTCACCATCGCCGCCCTGATCGCAGCCCCCGGGCTCGGCCAGGTGGTGGTCCGGGCGCTGCAGTCGCTGGACGTCGGCACGGCCGTCAACGCTGGACTCTCCATAGTCCTGCTGGCGATCATGCTGGACCGGGTGACCACCGCCGCAAGCCGCCGCGCGGAACCAGGGGCAGCCCGCAACCGCAGGGTCTCCCGCAGGACCAGATTCATCCTCCTGGGCATAACCCTGGTGCTAGCCCTGGTCATGGTGCAGTTATCCCGGACCATGCTGTGGGCCGCCGCATTCCCGGCCAACCTTGACATCGGCCGGGTGATCGTCCAAGCCGTGAGCTCGGCCAGCGAATGGACGCAGGCCAACCTATCCCTCTTCACCGTCTCCTTCCGGGAAGCCGTCACCACCGGGATCCTCAACCCGTTCCAGTCGCTGCTCACCGAGACGCCCTTCTACATCCTGGTGGCCGCTATTGCCCTAGCCGCCTACGCCCTGGGCGGCTGGAAGCTCTCGGCCCTGACCACTGCCTGCCTGGGCGTTATTATCTACCTCGGCCTCTGGAGCGACTCCATGGTCACCCTGGCCGCAACGCTGGTAGCAACCACGGTGGTCATGGTCCTGGGTATAGTCTTCGGCGTCGCCATGGGACGGTCCGCTCGGGTGGACCAGATTATGCGGCCCATGCTGGACGCGGGCCAGACCATGCCCGCCTTTGTCTACCTGGTCCCGTTCCTGGGCCTCTTCGGCGCCACCCGTTTTACAGCGATCATCGCCGGAATCATCTACGCCGCCCCCGTGGCCATCAAGATCACGGCCGACGGCATCGCGGCGATCTCCCCCACCGTTGTCGAAGCCGCCGTATCCAGCGGCTCCACCCCCTGGCAGGTCATCACCAAGGTCCAGCTTCCGATGGCCAGGCAGACCCTGGCCCTCGCCGCGAACCAGGGCCTGATCTATGTCCTGGCCATGGTGGTGGTGGGTGCGCTCGTGGGCGCAGGCGGCCTCGGGTACGACGTCGTTGCTGGCTTCGTGCAAAGCTCGCTCTTCGGCAAGGGCCTCGCTGCAGGCCTTGCCATCGTCTTCCTCGGCATACTGCTGGACAGGATGACCCAGGCCGCCGCAGCCACACCGGCGCGAAAAACCCCTTCGCCCAAAACGTCGACAACCTGACCGCATGATCGCCCTGCGCCCGGCGCGGTGGACCCCCGCATTCCCCCCAATAAGGAGATCAGATAATGAACAAAGCTAGATTGCTGTTGAATCGAACTGTCCCGGCAGCGGCTGGAGCTGCTGCCGCGATCATGCTGTTCGCAGGCTGCGGCGGTGCCTCCGTCAATCAGTCGGCTGCCGACCCGGCTGCCGATGGCGCGACGGCCTGCGGAACGGTCAACGTCGCAATGAACGCCTGGGTGGGGTACACGGCCAATGCCGCCGTGTACAGCTATGTGGCGAAGAACGAGTTGGGCTGCACCGTGGTGCAGAAGGACCTGAATGAGCAGATTTCGTGGCAGGGCTTTGCCTCCGGCGAGGTGGACATCGTGATCGAGAACTGGGGCCACGATGATCTCGCCAAGCAGTACATCACCGATCAGAAAGTGGCCGTCGACGCTGGCGCCACCGGAAACGTGGGCTACATCGGCTGGTACGTGGCGCCCTGGATGGCCGAGAAATATCCGGACATCACGGAATGGGAGAACCTGAACAAGTATGCCTCGATGCTCGCCACGTCCGAATCCGGAGGCAAAGGGCAGCTACTCGACGGCGATCCCGCCTTCGTCACCAATGACGAGGCGCTGGTGAAGAACCTCAATCTGGACTACAAGGTGGTGTTCTCCGGTTCGGAGGCCGCCCTGATCCAGTCATTCCGTACAGCGGAGCAGAATAAGACGCCGATTCTGGGCTATTTCTACGAGCCGCAGTGGTTCCTGGCCCAGGTGCCGCTTAAAAAGGTCAACTTGCCGGCGTGGACCGAGGGCTGCGACGCGAACGCGGAAGAAGTCGCCTGTGACTACCCGGAATACAAGCTCAACAAGATTATTTCGAAGAAGTTTGCGGACAGTGGATCGCCCGCAGCCAAGCTTGCGAAATCATTCAACTGGACCAATGAGGACCAGAATGCGGTTGCTACGGATATCCAGGGCGGCATGATGCCCGAGGAGGCGGCAAAGAAATGGGTGGATGCTAACGAGGATGCTGTGAACGCCTGGCTCAACTAGTCCAGAACGTTCAGATTATGCGGCGGCGAGTCCTCCCTGGGCTGTCTCACTGATCTCAGCCGGGTCGGTAGACTCACCCACCCACCGGAAATCCGTGGGTGGGTGAGTGACTTGTTTTCAGCTCCTTGTTCGGGCAGCGCGAACGTGTCGCCACCATGCGGATCTGCTGGCCCTGTCTGCGACGAATCGTGGGCATCCGCTCTCAGAGATCGTCTTCGGGTCGGGCGGTGAGGATCCGATTGGCGCTGACCTGCAAAATGCCGAGCGACTCCTGGATCAGGGGCGATGTGATGCTGCCCTTGCGCACCGCAGCGACAATGCGGCGCGAGGGTTTGCCCTTGCCGGCAATGCGCAGTCGAACCACGTTTTCGGCACCGTGCAGCGGCGCCAGTCGCGGCAGCAGTCCCAAGCCCAGCCCCGCACCAACGAAGGCGATCTGGGTTTCCCATTCCACGGCCTCATGGGCAATTCGCGGTGTCACCCCGACTGCCGTGAACGCCGCCGTAAATAGGGCATGGTACGTGGAACCGGCGGCCTCGGTGATCCAGGGTTCCGTGGCCAGCTCCTCGAGCGTCACCGTTTGCCGTGATGCCAACGGATGGTCGGCGGGAATGATCACGTCCAGGGGATCGTCGAGCAGAACAGTCTGTTCGAAGCGCGCATCATCCTCAACCGGGGTGTCGGACTGCATGGCGACGATGACCGCGAGGTCGATTCGCTCGGCAACCAACAAGTCGAAGCAGCGAGCCGGGTTGGCCTCGAGTACCTGTACCTCCAGCAGGGGGCGTGTCGAGCGCAGCGTGGCGGCCAGCGGCGCGAGCAGCTGGGCAGCCGCCGTGGAGAATCCACCGAGCCCCAAACGGGACGGCACCTGGTCGCCGGCCTCCATGGCCGCGGCGCGCAGGCTCTCCCATTCCGCAATGAGCGCGTCCGAGCCCGCCACGAGATAGCGGCCCGTGGCGGTTAGCCGTACCCCTCGACCGTCCTTCGTCAGCAGCTGCATTCCGAGCACACGCTGGAGCTCCCGCAATTGCGCGGAGACCGCAGAGGGAGAATAACCCGTGAGCGCCGCCGTAGCCCCAACGGTGCCGCACCGGCCAAGTACCCGAAGTGTTATAAGCCGTGGATCGATCATGCACTTATTCTGCACTGTTATTTGCTAAATCTTGCGCTTTTGTTGCAGATCTATGCTCCCTAATCTCAGGATTAGCCGTTTTCGACAACGCCGGTTGCCCCCCACTCCGGGTCTCACTCATCGCACACTCATCCAACCCTCTCGGGAGGAAACCCATGGCTGCTCCAGTACACATGCCCCTCAATTCACGTGGAAGACTCGCTTCATACTTGCCAGCCGAGCAGATGGCGGAAATTACCGAGTTGTTTGATTTTCGGCGGGTGGGATATTCCCTCAATTCCCCCTTCTACACCGATCCGACGATTTTCAACATTGACATGAAGGCCATTTTTGGCCAGCATTGGATCTTTGCCGCCAGCATCGCCGAGCTCCCGGAACCAGGAGACTACGTCACTGTCGATTACGGCCCGTATTCCCTGATCGTGCTGCGCGACGACGACGGCGGCGTGAACGTGCTGCACAACGTGTGCCGCCACCGGGGCGCCCGCGTCCTGACCGAAGCTTCGGGGACCACGGGCAACCTGGTCTGCGGCTATCACTCGTGGACCTACTCCCCCCGCGGCGATTTGGTCCATGCCTCGGCACCGGGGGAAACGCAGTTCGACAAGGGCTGTTTCGGTCTCAAGCGCGCCCACAGCCGCGTGTTCGCAGGACTCATCTTCGTCTGCATTGCGGATGAGCCGCCAACGGACTTCGACGAAACCGGAAAGATCTTCGAACCCTACCTTGCGCCCCACGACCTATCGAAGACGAAAATCGCTTACCAGCAGAACATCGTCGAGGAGGGCAACTGGAAGCTCGTCATGGAGAACAACCGTGAGTGCTACCACTGCGACGGCCACCCAGAACTCGCCTGCTCCCTCTTTCCCACCTGGGGCCTGACGGAGGGCCTGATCCCGCTCCATCTTGAGGAGGTGTGGGGCCGAAACAAGGAAGCACAGTCCTCGCTCGAGGACCGTTGCCGCCGTTATGGCCTTCCCTATGAGGCCGTCGAGGAACTCGACACCCGCGTAGGGGGAATCCGCATCTCACGAGACGCTCTCGACGGCGACGGCGAATCGTTCTCGCCCGACGGGCGCAGACTCTCCAAGAAGCTGCTCGGCGACTTGCGCGACTTCCGCCTTGGCCGCTGCTCGATGCACCTGCAGCCCAACAGCTGGTTCCATTTCGTCGCGGACCACATCATCACGTTCGCCGTCTTCCCCGTCAATGAGCACCAGACGCTGGTACGCACCACCTGGCTGGTGGCTGACGACGCCGTGGAAGGCGTCGATTACGACCTGGAGAAGCTCACCCACACCTGGAAGCAGACCAATCTGCAGGACAAGGCGTTCGTGGAGTTGTGCCAGAAGGGCGCCAGCAGCCCCGCCTACGAGCCCGGCCCGTACATGAAGAGTGAATACCAGGTCGAGGCATTCATCAACTGGTATGTACAGCGCGTGCAGGAGCACTTGGCATGATTGAACTCGGCACCGTCACGGCCATCCAGGAGCCACAGCGCATTCGCGGCCTGGAGATGCCGTGGAACAGGGTGCTGGGCAGCACCGATGGACCCGCCGGTGCGGCCCGCGCATTGGGACCCTGGAATCCGCAGGAGCTTATGGCCGAATGTGTCGAGACCATTCCCGAGGCGGGCGGCATGATGACCTTCGTGTTCCGCCGCTCCGACGGGGCGCCCCTGGCGTTCCGTCCGGGCCAGTACGTGAATGTCGCCTTTCCCGTGAACGGCGAGGACCAGGACGCCGTGGACCGCAGCTACTCGCTGTCCAGTTCGCCCACCAAGCCGTGGACCTTTGAGATAACAGTCAAATGCGACCCCACGGGGCAGGTCTCGCCGTGGGTGCACGCGAACGTCAAACCCGGCACCGTCCTGGAGATGCTCGGGCCGGTCGGCGCCTTCCACCTGCCCGACGTCGACCGGCGGGCACGGTACCTCTTACTGGCGGCCGGCTCCGGCATCACCCCCATCATGTCGATGGTGCGGACCATCCACTCCCTGCCCGGACAGGCCGATGTCGTGCTGCTCTTCCACGGAGCGGAGGCTGGAGGGTTTGCCTTCCACCAGGAGTTGAACTACATCGCCTCCGTGGACTCACGCGTCAAGGTCTTCTACTCCCTGGGCGACCGCAGTGAACCCGAGGGGTGGCAAGGGCTCACCGGAAGGCTAACGGCGGCCATGCTCGACCAGGTAGCCCCGGATGCCAACGGGCGCCAGGTTTATGCCTGCGGCCCCGAGGGTTACCTGAACGCAGCCACCGAGCTCCTTGAGAAAGTCGGCGTCGACGACACCTCCATCCACGTGGAATTCTTCTCGGGAGACCGCCAGACCATTCTTGAATACCAGGCGGAGGTCGCGCTTGCAGTGGACATTGCCGAGGAAATCGCCGAGGAAATCGCCGATTCCGCCGAGGACTACTACGAAAGCCAGCCCGCAGCATTCGGGCTCTACGAGCCCGGCTACGATGCCGCGGGAACCCTGGAGGCCACGGGGCTGCCGCTGGAAACCGTCGACTCGGACTCGTCCTGTCCCGAAGCCCCCGACGCCAGTCCGGATGTGGGGCCGGAGGCCGGGTCCACCGATGTCTCGAACTTCGACACGGTCGGCACGGGAAGTCTCACCCTTTCCTTCCTGCGCACCGGCATCAACGTGCGCATCGACCCCACCGAACATATCCTCGGGGTGGCCCAGCGTGCGGGCGTCAGGATTGGCGCGAACTGCAGGGAAGGCATGTGCGGCTCCTGCAAGGTCGTCAAGCTTTCCGGGGAAGTCGACATGAACCACCAGGGCGGGATCCGGGCTCGGGAAATCGATGCAGGCAAGTTCCTGCCGTGCTGCTCGACCGCGCTCACTGATTTAGTGATCGATGCCTAGCCGCCTCCAGCTTCTCCCCGCCGGGAGCGTATCAATAGACCCGATTTGCTTCACGAAAGTGACAACAACGTCCTCACAGGCAGTCTGATGCGACCAGCATCACCGTGAGGGTTCGATCGCCAACCCATAGGAGCCATTTAATGTCAGGTAACAAAGCCGTTGCATACAAGGCGCCGGGGATCGTGGAAATCATCGATACCCCGTATCCCACCTTTGAACTGCAAGCCGGCCCAGGCGTCAATCCCCTCAATGTCGGCCGGAAGATCCCGCACGGGGTCATCCTGCGCACCGTGAGCACCAACATCTGCGGCTCGGACCAGCACATGGTTCGTGGCCGCACGACCGCCCCGGCCGGTCTCGTCCTGGGGCACGAGATCACCGGGGAAGTCATCGAGACCGGGCCCGACGTCGAGTTCATCAAGGTCGGGGACATCGTTTCGGTCCCCTTCAACATATCCTGCGGACGTTGCCGGAATTGCAAGGAAGGCAAGACCGGAATCTGCCTGAACGTGAACCCAGACCGTCCCGGTTCCGCCTACGGCTATGTCGACATGGGCGGATGGGTCGGCGGGCAGGCGGAGTTCGTCCTGGTCCCCTACGCGGACTGGAACCTGCTGCGGTTCCCCGATCGGGACCAGGCCCTGGAAAAGATCATGGACCTGACCATGCTCTCGGACATCCTCCCGACCGGTTTCCACGGGGCCGTTACTGCGGGTGTCGGCGTCGGGTCCACCGTCTATGTTGCCGGGGCCGGTCCCGTGGGGCTGGCCGCGGCAGCCAGCGCCCAACTGCTGGGGGCTGCGGTGGTCATCGTGGGGGATCTGAATGAGGATCGCCTGGCCCAGGCCCGATCCTTTGGCTGCGAAACCGTTAATGTGGCCAACGGGGACCCGGCTGACCAGATCGAGCAGCTTCTCGGGGTCCGGGAGGTCGATGCCGGTATCGACGCGGTCGGTTTCGAGGCCCGCGGCCACGGACATGGTGCCGGGGCCCAGGAGGCGCCGGCCACCGTGCTCAATTCACTGATGGATCTCACCGCCGCCGGCGGGTCCCTGGGCATTCCCGGCCTGTATGTCACCGGGGATCCGGGCGCCGCGGACGAGGCGGCCCAAAAGGGCAGCCTGTCATTATCCTTGGGCACCGGCTGGGCGAAGTCCCTCTCCTTTGCTACCGGCCAGTGTCCGGTCATGAAGTACAACCGGCAGCTGATGATGGCGATCCTGCATGACAGGATCCAGATCGCCAAGGCGGTCAACGCCACAGCCATTTCACTCCAGGATGCCCCGCGGGGGTACGCGGAATTCGATGCGGGCGCCGCCACGAAGTATGTCCTGGACCCGAACGGCTACCTCAGCAAATAGTCCGACAGGCAGGTTAGAGCAGTCGGTGCACCACCCATATCGTGCGGGCGGTGCACCGCCCAATCCGTCTTCGAAGCGCTTGAACGTGTTGCGGATCAGGTGAATGTTATGCCGATGTCGGCACGGTGGCTTGATGACGTGGGTCTGAATGGCACCGGCTACGTCGCGGCCGAACTGGGCCGGCAACGCAATAGTGTCGTCGCTGGAGACTCTGATCTCGGCAGCGAGGTTGTCCAGGGCGGTGCCTTCCGGCAAAAGTTCTGCGAAGAAGTTGCGTCTTCGCCCCGCCCGGCTGCGGTTGCTGACGAGGTCGAACGGCACCGAAGCGGAGAGGATCGTGCTGCCGAGCCCCAAACACACAGCTGCCTAGGCGTTTAGGCGTGCAGCCAACTCGTGGAGGGTGGGAACGGTGTAGTCCGGTTGCGCGAAGTAGCTCGGATAAGGGGCATCGCCTCGGTTGATCCAAGCGGTGCTGAGGCCCGCTTGGGCTGCCCCGTGGATGTCCCAGGGGTGCACGGCGACCAGGAGCATGTCGGCCGACTGAACCCCCAGAGCATTCGCGGCGTAGTGATAGGCGGAACCCACAGGTTTCCACGCCGGTGCGTCCTCGACGGTGAGAAGGGCGTCAAAGTTATCTCGAATCCCCGCCTCGGACAGCATGGCTTGTGCCAACCGTGCCGACCCGTTGGACAAGGTCGCGAGGCGGTACCCCGAGACCTTCAACGCCCTGACCCCATCTGCGACATCCGGGTGCAGGTTCAGCGTCCCGAGGCCCTCCAAGACATGGGATACGGCCTCATCGACAGTGCGCGTCAGGGCGATGCCGCGGAACAGATCATGCAGGATCGCGGTGCCGATCACGGAGAATCTCGCACTGTCGCCAGACGCGGCGAGGGCGAATCCGTCCCGAAGCAATGATGCGAACCAGATCCGGGCCAGATAACCCGGGGCACCGACCTCCACGAAACGATTCTCCATTGGTGACATGTCCGAGAGGGTTTCATTGACATCGAAAACGATTACTGACGCGGCTGCATTCATGATGGGCTCCTTAAGATTGATCAACGTGCCCGAGATCGGAAACCGACGGCGTCTGTTCACGCCGGTCGTGCCTCGACTCAAACACGAAGTCGGACAAACGATGTGGTCGACCCCTTCCACCCAATAGGCAGAGTCACGGCAGCGAACACGATGCGATCCACGGATCCACGGATCCACGGACCTCCAGTCTACGAAAACCTCGCCCGCGCCCTAAAACTGATCCTGTGAGGCGTGGGATGCACCGCCGGGAATTCCTCCCCTGCCTCATGGTTGTCTTCTAGACGTATCGGAATCGGCGGGTGTACTGCCGCCCGACGGACCGTCGCTCAACTCAACGGAAAGAAGATCGCCATGGACCTCAACAAATTGGATCTCGCCAATCGCCGCGGAATCATCACGGGCGCAGGACAAGGCATCGGCCAGGCCATCGCCCTCGAGTTTGGTCGACGCGGTGGCCACCTCCTGCTGGTCGGCCGCCAACTGGCCACACTCACCGAAACCGCCCGCCTCGTCGCCGCCGCGGGCGGAACAACAGAAATCCTCGTCGAAGACCTGACTCAGCCTGGCGCTGTTGAACGGATCGCCGACACCGTTGCACCGTGGAGCACGGTTGACCTGCTCGTCAACAATGCCGGCAATGTACGCGCGGGTCGGCTCGAGCTCACCAGCGATGCGGATGTCCATTCAATGATCGATCTGAACCTCACCGCTCCGATCCTGCTCACCAAAGCCCTCCTACCGGCGCTTCGTCAGAGCGGTAAGGGCCGTGGAAGCATCCTCCTGAACGTTTCCAGCGGGATAGCCCTCGTCGGGATGCCGTTCTATTCGATCTACGCGGCCACGAAATCAGGCCTAGCCCAGTTCGGCGAATCGCTGCGCCGGGAATTGATCGGAACGGGCGTGCACGTTGCGACCGTCTACCCGGGGGCCACCGATACCGCCATGATGACCTCGCAGAACGCCGGCGCCGACCTCGGCTGGGACCGCCGCAGCCTGGCCGACGTCATCACCGATCTGATCGCTGCGTTGCAGGCAGGTGAGCATGAAATCAACACCGCACCCGAGGGCCGCCGAACAATGCAGGAACTCAACCTCACCGACCCATTGGCCGTGGATGCCGCACTGGCTCCCGGCCTCGAAGCCCTCGAACTCGCGGTGCGCGACCACCGCAGCATCTAGCGGCCCAAACTACGAGACCACCACGTGGAGAACACCGCAACCTCAAGCGGATCCAATCTTGCCTCAAAGGCCGATATCCAGACCCGAAGTGGCATTCTGTGCGCTGGAACGCGGCGGGCGTGGCGTACCGGGGCTCACGCATCCTCTTATCCAATCATCCCTGGCGCGTTCACGGTCAAGTCGGGCTGCGCGTTAGCTGGCGCAGGAGGGCCGGGGCTCGGTCCTGAGCGAACTGTTCTGTGGCCCCCTAAGGTGAGCTCGTAGACGTCGGCATCCAGGTTTCCGATGCCGTGCAGCGCAGCGGAGGATTCGTGAGAAACAACCGCCAGCTCGGGTGACCCGCGGCGCTCGGACGCTTTCGGCCGGGGGTCAAGGGAAAGCCGAGCCAGCTGCGCTGGCGTAACTCCCAGACCACGGGCCTGGGGCGGCGAACGCCAGCAGCGAGCGGATCGCTGAATTGCTGATCCGTTGTCTCGCTCTTGGTCGATACCCGCGCAGACCCAATAAGCTTCGTCATTGACGCCTCCCGATGTCTCGCAACCGTCCTTGCCTACCGGCATAGTGTTGACAACCGAGGCGAGACACGCAGCTTCGTACGTTGCCTTCAGACTGCGATGCCCACAACCCGATCACCGAGAAGGATGTCGACCGTGGCGCTCGTCACTATCGCGCAACGTCGACCTGTCCCATCGTGGCGTCAGCCGCCAGCTTGTGAGACGTGGTCTCCACCGTACCGGTGGGATTTGAAAACTAGACCGTCCCTAATCAGACGGCGGACCGCGCCCAGATCCGCAGGATTACCGGGTTTTTCAATCTTTTGAACACCCGGGACACCGATGCGATTTCATTCAAGTGTTGCCAAAATGTTGCCACGCACAGCACGGGACAGTGGACGACTCTGTGGACGCCCGAAGCATTGGGGGAAACCAGATGCTGACGGAGGGATGGCCGAGGCGCATGTGTGCCCCGGCCATCCCTAATTAGGGGTTAGTCCTGTGTGCCGTCTTCGACGGCGACACCGTCGATGTCGTCGCTCGTGTTCTCGGTGTCGGTTTCGGTTTCGGTACCAGACTCGGTGCCGGACTCGTCCGCGGTTTCGCCGTCGTTGGTGCCGTCTTCGACCTCGTCCTGAACGTTATCCGTGTCGACCGTCGTGACGCCCGGTTCCACGTGCGAGGTGGACGATGAGGGGCTGGCGGGAGTGGACTGGGCGCCGGCGGTGAGGGTGATGCCGCCGACGAGGGCCAGGGCCAGAGCGACTGCTGCGCCACCGGCGATTTTCGTCTTCTTCTGCATGGTGTGTGCCTTTCGTGAGTGAGCTCCGCGACTGCGGGGCCATACTTCCAAGCTAGAGAGGGGCACGTGAGATGAGCGTGAGAGCCAGAGCTACTGAGTCACTTTAGGGGCGGAGGGGAAGATTCACTGTCACGGTGGTGCCGAAACCGACCTGCGAGGTGAGCGTGATGCGGCCGTCCTGCGCCTGGACGATCTGCTGCACCAGGCTGAGGCCGATGCCGTGCCCGGGCTGTGATCGCGCCCGGTCCGATCGCCAGAACCGGTCGAAGGCGTGTTTCAGGTCGTTGTTGTCCATGCCGATGCCGGTGTCCCGCACGGTGACGGTGCAGGTGCTGTCGTGGACGGCAGTGCTGACGGTGATGACGCCCGTCGGCGGGGTGAATTTCAACGCGTTGTCGATGACGTTCGCGATCGCTCGAGCGAGCAGGGCCGGGGAGCCCAGAACGGCCGCGGCCCGCCCCGGGTGAACGTCCAGCCGGGCGGCATCCACTGGGCTACTGGCGCGCGCGTCAATGTCGAGGCGGACAAGGTCATTCAGGTCGACGAGTTCGTACGTTTTCTTCAACTCGGCTCCCGCGCCGCGCGATAGCAGCAGGAGGTCATTGGTGAGCTGGGTGAGGCCGCCGACGGCGTCGAGCGCGGTCTGCATCGCCCGCTCATACTCGGCCGGGGTGCGGATGCTGAGCAGGGCGAGTTCGAGTTCGCCCTGAATGACACTGAGCGGGCTGCGCATCTCGTGGGAGGCGCCATCCACGAAGCGTTGCTGCAGCTCGTAGCTTTTCTGCAACGGTGCCAGGGCGGCGCGGGCCATGAGAAAACTCGCGATCGGGATCAGCACCAACAAGACGGCGTAGAGCACGAGCAGGCCGGTGCGGAGGTTGGCGAAGCCCTGCTCGGCCGCGTTGAGGGCGCCGGCACCGTCCGATTCAGCGGCGTCGAAATCGAAGGTTCCGGTGACGAAGATGTAGATGCCAACCGCGAACGCGGCGAACAGCACCAGCTGCACGATCGTGTACGTGACGGTGAGTCGAACCAGCGCGCGGCGAAACATCAGCTGTCCGCTTGGATCAGGTAGCCGGCGCCGCGCCGGGTCTCGATGATGTCCGTTTCGCCGGGCAGGGTGAGTTTCTGCCGCAGGTAGCGGATGTAGGTTTGCACGACGTTGCTGAATCCCTCATAGTTGCTGTCCCACGCATGGTCGATCAGCTCGGTGGCGCTGATGATCGTGCCGGCGTTGCTCATCAAGTATTCCAGCACGGCGAATTCCTTCGCCGTCAACACAATCGTGCGACCGGCCCGGACCGCGGTGCGGGTGGCGGGGTCGAGGGAGATTCCTTGCGCCTGCAGCACGGGTGCGTGCGCCCGCGGAGAACGCCGAAGGAGCGCCCGCACGCGGGCCAACAGCTCGACCAGGTGGAACGGTTTGACGATGTAGTCGTCGGCGCCGGCATCGAGCCCTTCAACCTTGGTACGCATCGAATCCAGCGCGGTCAGCATCAGCACGGGCACGTCGCTATTGATCAAGCGGATGCGTCGGCACACGTCCATCCCTCCGCCCGGCAGTCCCGGGAGCATCAAATCCAGTACGACCAGATCGTAGGTGTCAATTTCGAAGGCCTGGACGCCGTCGGGCGCGGTGTGGGCGACATCGACGGCGTAGCCGGATTCGGTGAGGGTACGACGGATGACGTCCGCGATGCGGACGTCATCCTCGACGACGAGTATCTTCATACGCTGCCCGGCCCGACCGATTGCGGACGTGGCGGGCAGCGGGTGATGGTCATAGCCTCGACCCTAGACCGTGGCCGATGAGACCAGGATGAGAAGCCCGAAACCTCACGGCGATCACTGCGGCATGCACTGCCGCGTTCCGCTGATCCTCACACCCGAGCATTCTGGCGGCGTGAGACGAGGGCTCGGATGACGACGGGAACCACGGAGAGCACAACGATGCCGATCAGCACGAGATCGATGTAGCGTGCGGCGAAGTCGGCGACGCCCGGGATGTGTGCCAGCCCGAAGCCCAGGAGCACCACCGCGGTCGTCCAGAGCACGGCGCCGATGATGTTGAACAGTGTGAACACCCGCCGGCGCATTTTGCCGACGCCGGCCGCGACGGGGGCAAAAGTGCGCACGACCGGTACGAAGCGGGCGATGGTGACGGCCGCCGGGCCGAACCGATCGAAGAACCCCTGCGTTCGGATGACGCTCTTTCGGCTGAACAGGCCGGAGTCGCGCCGGTCGAAAATACGTCGGCCCGTCGTGCGCCCGATGAGGTAGCCGAGCTGGTCGCCCAGCACCGCCGATAGGGCAATGGCCGGGATCACGATCCAGAGCGGCTGGCTGATCACCCCGCCGAGGACGAGCACGCCGGTGAAGAACAGCAGGGTATCGCCGGGCAGGAAGAACCCGACGAGCAGGCCCGTCTCCACGAACACGATCGCGCAGACGACCACGAGACCCCAGACGCCGGCGCCGGCGATCACAGATTGTGGATCCAGAAAACCGGACGTGGGTAGTGCGGTGGCGATCATGGTGTTCATGCTGCAGGGACTTTCTCTGAGTTTTCTGAAGGCGATCCGGGCATCCGCTGCTGCGCGAGGTGTTTAGGCGGTGGCCGTGAGCTGGGCGCCTTCCGGCTGGGCGTCTGCGGTGCGGGCGCGGCGGGTGAGCACGATCACGAGGATGAGGATCACGGCCAGGAACAGCACACTCGTTCCCGTGGTCCCCAGCCCCAGGCCGCCATCAGCGACAGGCTGAGACAGCAGATCGCCGGTGGATGCGCCCAGCGGGCGGGTCAGGATGTAGGCGATCCAGAAGGCGAGCACAGCGTTCAAGTGGAAGACGAAGTACGCTACAGCGACCAGCGCGATGGCGGCGGCGAAGACGAGCAGCGCGACGAAGAAGCCCAGGTTGAGTCCTTCGGCGACGAGGTCGCCCGCCGCAGTCCCGAGGGCGAACGTGAACAACACGGCCAGCCAGTAGAACGACTCCCGCCGAGTCGTGAAGATGGAGTGGATGGACAGGGTCTTCTCCGAGATGGCCCAGACGGTGAAGGTCGCGGCCAGTGCGATGGCGAAGACGACCGTCGTCACCCACAGGGGAACGCCGAGGCTGTCGGTGAGGTTATCGGTGATCAGAGTTCCCACAACGCTGATGAGCACCACGGCCAGCCAGTAAACCGCCGGGGTGTATTTCTGCAATCTGAATTGCACGATCAGCGCGGCGACCAGCAGGACCGCCATAATGATCGACGTGATCGTCAGTCCCAGGTTGAGGTCGACGTTGAGGTCGACGTTGAGGAAGTCCGCGGCGGTCTCCCCCACTGTGGTCGCGAGTACCTTGATCACCCAGAAGATGAGGGTGACCTCGGGCACCTTGGTGAGGATGTTCCGGACGGGCGAAACGGTCGTGGAGCGGGTCGAGGTCGTGGACATGTGTTCCTCCTGGGATGGGGTCGGTAACACCAGCGAACACGGTGGTGTCTAAGACTTCTCACAGAAGAAGGCAATCATCGAAATCGATTTTTCTTACCAGCTGAGCGGCGACCTGCTCGACGGAGCAGGATCAGGATGCGGCTGGCTTCGCGCGCGGGAGGGTGAGGCTGATCGCTGTGCCTGCGGCGCCGCTGTCGACGACGTGCACGGCTCCTCCGTAGCGCACCGCAATTTCCCGCACCAGGGACAGGCCGATACCAAACCCCGTTCGGGCGTCCCCGCCACCGTCCACGGCCGCGCCGGAGTGCGCGAATCGATCAAAGATGCGGGCGGGGTCGATGCCTTGAATGCCGGGGCCGCGATCGCGCACGGTGACCACCACCGTCTTCTTAGTCACGGCCACGCCCACCGCGACGATCGACCCGCTGGGGGCGAAGCGCACAGCGTTATCCAACAGCGCGACCGCGCATCGGGTGATGCTGGAGGCGGGCACGCGCACCGGCGCGGGCTGGGCCGCATCCATTTCAATGGTGATGTTTTTGTCGACGGCGATCAGTGCCATCGATTGCACGGCGGCATCGACGGCAGCGACCAGGTCGACGACGACGGTGTCGTGCACGGCCGCGCCGCCGACTTCAGCAGATTCGAGCAAGTCGTTGACGATGTGGATGAGGTCCTTCGCATCGCTGCGGAGCTCCGCAACGACCGAGGACGACGGGTCATCGGCGGGGAGGGTGCGCTGCAGAATTTGCAGGCGGGCATCAAGCACCGCAAGCGGGGTTCGGAGTTCATGGCTGGCGTCAGCGACAAACGCCCGTTGGATGCGCAGCACATCACCGAGCGGTTGCACGGCCCGGCGGGTGACCAGAAAGCTCAACACCCCGGCCAGAATGATCAATGCCACGCCCAACACTCCCGCGGCCCGCAGCAGGTTGACTGCGCTGACCTGCAGGTTGTCGGTGTCGGGCACCCGTTCGAACAGCTCACCGGGCGAGATCTCGGACAGGATGTAAACGAAGACGGCCACGATGACCACCGCGACAACCGCAGCGCACGCGATCGCGATGCGGGTCCCGACGAGTCGGGAGGCCCGACGGATGGCGAGGGTGTCGCTGTCAACGATGCGGGTTCTGCTTCGGATCATGGCTGTCCCAGGCGGTAACCCTCACCGCGCACGGTGAGGACGATGTCGGTTTCGGTCTTGCGCCGCAGATAATGCACGTAGGTGTCCACCGTCCCGGCGGTGTCCGCGGCGCTGAACACGGTCTGCAGGATCTGCTGGCGGGAGAACGTGCGTTGTGGGGCATCCGCTAACAATTTGAGCAGTTCGTTCTCCTTCACCGTCAGCAGGATGCGCCCGTCATACGGGGAATAGATCGTTCGACTGTCGGGGTAGTACTCCCAGGCGCCCACCAGCACCGTGCGGCCCTCCCCGGTGAAGACCCGACGGATGGCCCGGAGCCGGGCGAAGAGCTCATCGAATTCGAACGGTTTGACCAGGTAATCGTTGGCGCCGATGTCCAGCCCGGCCACCTTGTCCCCCGTCGTTCCCAGCGCAGTGAGGAGCAGGATGGGAGTAGTCACCAGTTTGCGGCGGAGCGCTTCAACCACTCCGAGGCCGTCCAGCGTTGGCAGGCGCCGGTCGATCACCATCACCTCGAACTCGCCGCCGAGACCGGCCGCAAGTCCCTCCGCGCCGTCGGCGACCAGGGTGACATCGTAGTTTTCCGTGAGCACGTCGCGGATCATCGGGCCGAGCTTGGCATCATCTTCGATCAACAACAGCCGGGGGCGAGCTGTGCTCTCATTGGGCATTCCAGACTCCTCCGTGCACGGGTCCAGCGTGGAGGCCGGATCGACGTTCGCTCCAGTGTGCCAGTAGTAGCACCGAGGCGGCGTTCACCAGCGCCACGGCAGCAAGCGAGTACACGATCGACGCCACCACATCCGACGGGTAATGCACCCCCAAATAGACCCGGGACGCAGCCGTGGCGAGCACCACCACCGCGGCCGTTCCAATCACAAACGGATGCCATCGGTGACCGGCCGTGACGAGGACGACCCCGAGCAGGAAGCAGGCGGCGAAGCTGGTGTGTCCGCTCGGAAAGCTGAGACCACCCGGTTCAAGCAGCAGGATGTGCGGCAGCGACGGTATGTCAGGTCGCGCCCGCTGCACCAGGAGTTTGATCACGTCGGCGCCCAGCGTGGGAATCATCACCACCAGCACGAAGCGGATCGCCGCGCCGGGTCGCCGGGTCAACAGCAGCACCGACCCGGCTGCCAACAAGACCAGTACCACGCCCACTGCGGGGCTGAACAGCCAGTCAACGCCGAGGGCCACCGCGTCCAGAGGCGCGCTGTGGTCAGCGTTTACCTGCCGGAGAACATTCATCTCCCCGTCCGTCCACCCCGCCGACCCGGTTAGTACGAACCCAGTGGCTATGACAGTGAGAATGACTCGAGCCGCGGGAAGAGCGGTCCGAACGAAGCTGTGGAGTGGTCGGGTTTCTGAGCTCATCCCCCCAGACTCACCCGTCACGTCACAGAACCGTCTAAGAATTGTGTCTGCCGGGACGGGCTCTCACTGACGATTCAGTCCCGCTCCGCAGGAGTTGGTTCCTTCAACACCTACCCGGAGCAGTTCACCGAACGACGCGATGAACACAAGCAGTGCACCTCCCGGCAAACTGGCCTTGGAAACCGGGTGGACAGCCGCATTCGCAGCGGCCTGCGGGCCGTGGAGGCTGCGGTTGTCGAATAGCTCACGCGGTCTCGGCTCCGAGCTGCAGCCTGGTCATCACAGCTTCGACGCGGGCGCGTGCCGGAGCGTCCAACCCTCGAATGGGGCGCGGCAGACAGTCCGGGGCCACCAAGCCCAGTTGTTCTGCGATCGCGGCAACCACCCGGTAGCTCCCGCCGAGCTCGGCGAAGAGGGCCCACAGCGGCTCGAGCCGCGCGGACAGTTGCTCGGCTTCGCTGGTATCGCCGTGTTGTGCAGCCCGTGTGATCGCGAGGGCGAGTTCGGGGAGTGTTCCGCCGATCACGGAGTACCAGGCGTCGCATCCGGCGTTCAACCCGGTCGCTGCCGAGGCATCACCAGAGACCCCCACTGTCACGTGTGCGGGCACCGCATCCCGGATTGCTTGCACCCGGGCGGCGGCACGGGCTGGCACTCCGGGGACTCCCGGGATCTTGATCGAGGCCACCTGCGGGAGTCGGGCGATGCTGGCGTACAGGTCGTCGGTGAAGGTGACGTGGGTGGTGCCGGGGTTGTCGTAGACGACCAACGGCACAGACAGGTTCGAGGTCACGTCCTCGAACAACCCGAAGACGTCATCGTCCGTGAGCGGCTGGTAGCTGACCGGTGCCAGCAGCACGGCGCGTGCGCCGGCTTCCTGCGCGTCTTCCGCCAGAGCGAGGACGTGCGACGTGCGGAGCGCACCAATGCCGACGATAACTGGCACCGTCTCGGCGTGCTGGACGGCGCACAGTGCCACGCGGCGTCGCTCCTCGCGGTCCAGATACAGGTACGACCCGGTCGAGCCGAGAGCGGTGATCGAGTCGACACCCGCAGCGACCAACTTCCCGATCAGAGCCGCGTAGGCGGTCTCGTCGAATGCGTCGTTGCGGAGCGGCGTCAAGGGGAAGGCGCTCAGACCGGTGAACATGGGCACTCCATTCGGATGGCAGTAGCTGCGGCAGTCCTTCCAGCATAGTGCACTATGATGCACCGTATGGGTGTTGAACGGGATGACTTGGCGGCGGTCATCGGCGCGCGCATTCGAGCGGGCCGGCATGCCCTGAAGTGGACGCTCGATGAGGTGGCGGCGCAGTCCGGGGTCAGCCGTCGGATGATCGTCACGGTCGAAAAAGGCGAGGCCAACCCGAGCGTGGCGACCCTGCTCCTTCTCAGTGATGCGCTCGGAATCGGCCTTCCGACGCTGGTCGCAGCCCGGGACGGTGTTCCAGCGGCACTGACGCGTCGCGGCGACGGCGCCGAACTGTGGTCAAGCCCGAGCGGCGGTAGTGGAATTTTGCTTGCGGGTACCCCATCGCCCGACGTCTTGGAACTGTGGCAGTGGACCCTCGCCCCCGGAGATACCCACGAAAGCACGCCCCATGTTGCAGGCACACGAGAGATCCTGCACGTCGGCCGAGGCGTGGTGAACCTCACCGCCGGCCCCGATGAGGTGAACCTCAGCCCCGGCGATACCTTCGCGTTCGATGGCGACCAAGCGCACGCCTACGCGAACACGTCGAATTCCACTGCGGAGTTCACGCTTGCCGTCTTCGAGCCCGGCGTCGGTACGTCCAGCCCACGCCCCTCCCACCAGACCACCTGACGGCAGGAACACCATGACGACCTATCACGACCTCCTCAGCGGGGCCCGCGTCGACGATGAGATCTTCACTCTTCGACCGGACTACCGCGCCTGCCTCCTCACGGTGTCTGGCCTCACCCCGGGGGAAAGCGACGACGCCAGTGACGCTCTGCTGCACGAGGCGGAGACAACAGCCCGGCACCTCCTGGCAGCAGCACCGGTCGAGGAGGTGCCGCACGTTGCGGCGTGGCGGGATGCCTACCGTGGCTTCGGTGCGAAACCACAACGCACGCGGAACAGCCTCGAGGCGCTCCTTCGCCGGGCCGGGGACGGGCTGCCACGGGTGAACCGGCTGACAGACCTCTATAACGCGATCTCTGTCCTGCATCAGGTGCCTCTCGGCGGCGAAGACCTTGACCGTTACGTCGGCGCACCCCGCCTCATCCGTGCCACTGGCGACGAAACTTTCGATACCACTGCCGGCGGCGCCGACGTCACCGAGCACCCCGACTCCGGTGAGGTCGTCTGGTGCGATGACGCCGGCGTCACCTGCCGACGGTGGAACTGGCGTCAAGGCCGCCGCACGCAGCTGCGCGACAGCACCACACGTGCCCTGTTCATCTTGGACGCGCTCGCCCCGATGACCGACGAGCAGCTGCACACAGCGACCGAAGACCTCGCCACCCACCTCGCCCGGCTCGGCCCCGACGTCGTCGTCGAATCACGAATCCTCGCGCGCCCCACCCCCACCTGACCTCGCCACTCGCGTTCTACCTCCCGGAACAGGACTGCCATGACGCCTTCACCGGACAAGCACGACGCCTCGACCGTTGGCGACCTCACCTGGGCCGTCCATGGTGGTAACCGCATCGACGCCGGTACGGGCGCGATCCGGAGCCCGTTGGTGATGGCGAACTCCTATTTGCTGCCCGAGGACCCGGCATCGATGAACTGATCAGCGACCGAGCAGCTGGTCTGCGGGCGGAATGGTTCCGCCAACCAGGAGGCCCTTGAAATAAAGATCGCAGCGCTCGAAGGCGGGGAGGTGACGGTAGCGTTCGCGACCGGCGTCGCGGCCCTACACGGGGGTATTCTTCACCCGGCTGCGCGCTGGCGATCACGTGATCGTCTCCGACGTCACCGACGAGGCCGTCTGGCGACTGTTCTCTGAGCTGCTGCCGGAACGGTACGGGATCGAAGCGTCCTTCGTCGACGTCGCCGGCCTCGACGCGGTCCGGGAAGCAATCCGGCAACGCCGCCCTGATCGACCGAATCCGCCATGACGCCTGGGTCGACGTCTGCGGGGTTACGAACCGCGCCCTGAGCAGATTCTGAGAGCTTTCACGCGCATCCTCTGAGCTCCGCCAAGTAGTCCGCCACCGGCCGAGCAACGTGGCCAACTCGTCGAGCGACTCCCCCGTGAGCGTGAACTACTCAGCGACACCCTCGAAGAGCATCGAGAGCTCGTCGAGTTCGACGTCCCAGCCCTCCCGGTTCTGCTCAAGACGTTCGCGACGGTAGCGGGTGCCGCCGGGGAGGGTGTCGAAGCCCGATTCGATCACCGTGACATCCGTCCCGATCCCAGCATCGGCGATGGTGAAGCGCACGTGCGTCGAGTACTCGTCGAGCTGTTCGGAGGGGATGCCCGACCAACGGAAGCCGAACGAGCCGTCGGGCACGACCTCGGTGATTTCGATCGGGAAGCTGCCGTAGTCATCCCAGTCGATGCTGCCAGTGGCACCGGGCTCGAGGGCGGTGAACACCACACCGTCGCCAAACCACTTGACCATCACCTCGGGATCGGTCAGGGCCTTCCAGACGCGCGCGCGCGAAGCCTCGATGTGCACGGTACGGGTCACGGTGTGCCCCTTGATTCTTGCCTGATCAGACACGGTGTTTCCTTCACATTCAAGCCGAGCACGACGGGACAGTGCCCGCCGAGCGGCACGTCAACACGTTCTGCAAACGCACCTCGTCGAGCCTACCCATGATTGCCTATCTACTCACGGCCGGGAGAGCGCCGTGAACGCGGAGGTGTGCTCGGCAATGGATAGCTGCAAACGCCTACGGAACGGCGAGCAGCATCGCCGGCACGCCCCACTTCATCCCGCGCCGCGTGTTAATCGCGTCGATCACGATGGCGGTCGGCATGAACCGGCGCAAGAAAGAATAGGTGCGGGCGGTGGCGGCCAGAATGAGATCGAACATGGCGCGGCCTTTCAGATGCTCGGCAACAAGAACCTGAAAGACAAAGAGTCGTCAAGCCGTCGCAACGAGCGACGGCGCATAAAAGAGGCTGCCTACGATTATTTTAGAACCGGATGTCGGCAGGCGAAAGTATCGCGCACACCATTTCCCAGAGGAGTCTTCCTGCACCGGATCGCGCTCAAACCGTTGCGCCGAACTGTGGGAACCGTCAGGACGAGCCGCTCCATGCGGCCGGAACGATGGTCCAGAGAAGCTCGGTCTGTCCCCCACTGCGGTTGTCCCAAGAGTGGGGTTGGCGCCCCGCGACGGTCATCGTGTCCCCCTCCGATAGTTCAACTTCGCCTCCTACCAGCCGAAGGACGAGGCTCCCGGATAACACGTGTAACACCTCGACATCGCAGTTGATCGTGTATAGCGCGTCTCCCCCTGAGGCTCCGGGGGCGAGGGTCGAGCGGAGTACTTGCACCCGTGACTCGCCCCGTGGGGTGAGCAGCTTTTCGATCGCGCCCTTCCCACCCATGTTGATGAGTGCCGCGTCGGCGAGGGCTATGACCTCGTTATCGGGCGCCTCGAAGAGCGAGCCGAGCTGAAGGGAAAGCACCTGGCACAGTGCCACGAGCGAAGACACGCTGGGCGAGGTCTCGTCTCGCTCCACTCTGCTAATGAAGCCGGTGCTGAGGTTACTTGCCTCGGCTACGTCCGCGATCGTCAAGGCCTGGGCTAGCCGCGTTGCCCGGAGTTTCGCTCCGATCGCGAGCGGTGCGCCCGATGGTGCCGGGTTGAGAGCTCGCACAGTGCCTTGCCTTTCTTAACGCGTTTCGACCTGACGTGGGACTGTTTCCCAGTATCTCGCGATCTCTCACCGCTCCCCGCCATGCGCACGGCCGGTGTCGCCGCGGGCCGGGCTTAGCGCGGTGTCATGGCCGAAAGGATTTCGTAGGCGACATGGGAGGCGGCAACGGCCGTGATCTGCGCATGGTCGTAGGCGGGGGCGACTTCGACGACGTCGGCTCCGACGATCCGCACGGCGCTCAGCGCACGGATGATGGCCAGCAATTCCCTGCTCGTCAGCCCGCCCGCTTCCGGGGTGCCGGTTCCGGGAGCGTGAGCGGGGTCGAGAACGTCGATATCGACGGACACGTATACCGGGCGGTTGCCGAGGCGGGCCAGCATCCGCTTTACGACTCCGGCAACGCCCTCGGTCTCGACTTCGTGGGCGGCAATGACGGCGAAGCCCAGGCGGGCGTCATCGGTGAGGTCCTTGCGGCCATAGAGCGGGCCACGAATACCGATATGCAGGCTGGCTTCGAGGTCGATTAAACCCTCCTCGGATGCGCGGCGAAAGGGCGTGCCGTGGGTCACAGGTGCGCCGAAGTAGGTGTCCCACGTGTCGAGGTGAGCGTCGAAGTGCAGCACCGCGACCGGACCCGTCACCTTGGTGACCGCCCGCAGCAGGGGAAGGGCGATGGTGTGGTCCCCTCCAATCGTCAGCAGTCGTGTTCCGCCAGCGCCGAGACGCGTTGCCTCTGCCTCAATCTGAGCGACTGCCTCGTCGATATTGAAGGGGTTCGCCGCAATGTCTCCGGCGTCGACGACCTGCTGGGCGGAGAAGGGCTCTACATCCTGCACGGGGTTGTAGGGCCGGAGCAGCCGGGAGGCCTCGCGCACGTGGGCCGGGCCGAAGCGGGCTCCCGGGCGATAGCTGACCCCGCTGTCAAACGGCACCCCCACAACGGCTATGTCTGCGTTGGGCACGTCTTCGATGCGGGGAAGTCGGGCGAAGGTGGCGATGCCGGCATAGCGGGGTGAAATGCTGGCGTCGGATGGGCCGATCGGATTGTTCATGGGAGCTTTCTTGGAGGGAATCGGTGGAAGAGTGATCTGCGAGCCGGTGGTGACAGGGAGTGCGGCCTGCCTATGGCGTAAGTTGCAGCGCGACAGCCCGCACGGGCGCTCCATCCGCCGCGTCGAAGGCGATGGGCAGCAGGGAGATGAAGGGCTCATCGAAGTCGACCGACGCAAGATTCGTGAGGTTCTCGCAGATCACGCCGTCAACGTCTGCAATGAGGTGATGCACGGGAAAGCCCTCACCGTGATGGGTGGAGTCCGGTGTCTCATCGATGTTGATCGCGTCGATCCCGAAGGTGCGGATGCCCAGGGCAATGAGTTTGGCACAGGCATCGGCGTCGAGGAATGGATTGTCGAAGTAGGTCGGTGAGCCGCAGTGCGCGCTCCATCCCGTGTGGAGAAGCACGATAGCTCCCGGCAGAAGTTGCGCCTCGACGGGCTTGAAGTACGACCACGTGATGCGACCGCGCGCGCCCGCGGCACGGGCGTCGACGAGTACACCTGTGCCGACGAACCGGTCCAGCGGCAACTCATCGAGTTTCTTGGCCGCATCATCAAAGTGGTACGGAGCGTCAACGTGGGTGCCCGTTTGTGACCCCATGGACACCGAGAGAAGGTTAAAGCCGTCGCGATCGATCGTGCTGTGCGGGTCAAACCGTGGCACAGGATCTCCCGGATAGACCTGGGTGTCTGCGTTCACCAGGAGGGAGAGATCCACGACCTTGTTTGTCTTCATAGTCAAAAACTATTGCACAGGAGACAACATCCCGCTAGTGTCAATCAAAACCTGCCGCCTCCGCCGGCCCCCCTCCACGAGTCAAAGGCAAACCCATGAGTGACAACAATGGCGTCCATCACACCGCGCCCGCCGTCGAGCTAAACGCGCGGCCAAAAATCACCGAGGTTGAAACCCTCGGCGTCGACACCATTCCCGACGCCGACCGTACCTCGACCTGGCTCGACCTCCTCCGCATCCAGTTCGGCGGCGCGAACACGTTTGCCACCGTGCTGCTCGGTACCTTCCCGATCGTCCTTGGCCTATCCTTCTGGCAAGCCGCCCTCGCAACGATCTGCGGAGTGCTCGTCGGCACGTTCTTCCTGATGCCGATGGGACTATTCGGCCCGAAAACAGGCACCAACAACGCGGTGTCATCCGCTGCATTCTTCGGCGTGCGCGGGCGAGTGGTCGGCTCGTTCCTCTCCCTTCTCACCGCCATCGCCTTCTACTCCATCTCAGTGTGGGTCAGTGGCGACGCACTCGTGGGTGCGCTCACCCGGCTTGGAGGCATACCGGACTCAATCGGACTTCGCACCCTGGTCTACGGAGTGATCGGAGTGATCGTCATCGTCGTGGTGGTGTTCGGTTATCAGTTCATGCTGCTGGTGAACAAGACCGCGGTCATCGCCAACACGATTCTCATCCTGCTGGCTATCGTCGCGTTCAACGGTGTGTTTGACAGCTCCTACAATCCCGGACCCGCGGCCTTCGCGCTCGGCTCCTTCTGGCCGACATTCGTCGCCGCCGCGCTCATCGTGGCTTCCAACCCCATCTCGTTCGGGGCGTTCCTCGGAGATTGGTCCCGGTATATCCCCCGCACCACCCCGCCGCGCAAGATCCTCGGCGCAACACTGATCGGCCAGTCCCTCACCCTCATTCCCTTCCTCTTCGGCGTGGCGACCGCAACGATCGTCGCTGGCGAGAGCGACTACGTCGTCGCCCTCATCCAGGCATCGCCCATCTGGTACGCGGTACTCCTCATGGGAGTGGCCTTCATCGGCGGACTGTCGACGGGCACGACCTCCCTCTACGGCACGGGCCTCGACTTCTCTTCGGTCTTTCCTCGGTTCACCCGTGCCCAGGCCACCATCGGTATCGGCATCGTCGCCTTCCTCTTCATCCTGACCGGGCGCATCTTCTTCGACCTGCTCGGCGCCGTGAACGCTTTCGTCGGCGCCATCATCGTCACGACCACCCCGTGGATGGTCATCATGGCCATTGGCTACATCGTGCGCCGAGGCAGCTTTCGCCCGCGCGATCTCCAGGTTTTCAACCGCGGTGAAATCGGCGGCGCTTACTGGTTCAACAACGGAGTCAACTGGCGCGGAATGGTCGCCTGGATAGGAGCCGCTACCCTCGGACTGCTCTTTGCGAACTACCCGCCCATTATCGTTGGACCCTTCATCAATCTGGGCGGCGGCGTCGATCTCAGCCTCGCGATCGCCGTGATCTCGGCGGCCGTTCTCTATCTTGGAGCGCTTTGGATCTTTCCCGAGCCCCGATTCGTGTTTGGTGATCAAGGCGCACGCGGCGTACCAACCAGAGAATCGACTATCCCTGCCATTGAAACCGACCATTCGTCCACCGCCGCCAAGGTCGCAGCACGCCGAGTCGGATCCGCAGCGTGAGCATGTCCGAAGCAGTGACAGCGGATGCGTTGGCCGCAGCCGACCAGATCGTCGAGGACTTCGGTCATCACCACCGCGACGCCTATTTCGCCCGGTTCAGCCCGCAGGCAACCTTCATGTTCCACAACGTCGGGCGGCGCCTGGAGTCGCGGGAAGAGTATGAGCAGCTCTGGTTGGAATGGGAATCAGACGGATTCAAGGTCATCTCATGCACGTCTACGAACCGCCGCATTCAGCTGGTTGGCTCCGTCGCCGTGTTCACCCACGATGTCGAGACAGTCTCCGAGGTGGCGGGCGAACGGTCGACAAGTCAGGAATCTGAGACCATCGTGCTTTCACTCACAGGCGGAACCTGGCTCGGTATCCACGAGCACCTGTCCATGCGCACCAACAACGCCGCCGACTAACTCCCCCGACGGCGATCGCGGTCGCTCTAAGAAACTCAAGATGATTCGAGCGTCTTCTGCGCCAGCGCAAACAATAGGCAGCTTTCCGGGATAAACGTTGAATAAACGTTGACAGCATCGGGTGTCATGCATCTGTGCGGGCTGGAAATTCCTGATCACGGGAATTCCAATCGCGGTGGTGAGACTTGAACCCAGAACTAATGGAAATACTCCGAATGTGACACGTTCGCCAGTGAAGACAAGACCTGATCAGGTGTCGTTTTGACGACGCTCTCGGGACTTGAACCCGGGACCGACGGTTTGCGCCGGGACTACTTGGTCGGATACTCGGGCCGGATTCAGACCTCGACTTTTCTCGATCTGACCTGGAGCTTCTTGCGTGAGACGTTTTCACCATTATCTCAATACCACGGTCCGTTTCGGTGGGTCTCGGGGCGATAATCGGTGAATAAACATGTGTGCGTCAAGTCTTCACGTGCGGGCGCTGCTACCCGTGGGGCGTCCGCTGAGGAGGTTCTTGGTGAACCGCATAATGTTGTCCTGGAGCTCGGCATAAGCCTGCGTGGCCGGAGTTTCTGAACGGGCAAAGGATTCCACGGTCTCCAGCACCGACGTGATGATTAGCCGGGGAGCGCGCACCTTCCACGCCTCGCCTTCGGCGACGAGGTCATCGAGTGTGATGGCGGCATGGCTGTATTTTCGGTTGATGGCCAGAGCCATTTTGCCGTCGCTATCGAGGTGCGTTTGCGGAACGACATCGTAGGCCGGGGTGATCCTGGTGCCGCCGTCCGAGAGGTGGAGCATGCTGATGTTCTTGGCGTGCATATCGAGGTTGCCGACGGCCTGCGAGACGGTCAGGAGCCGGAGGATCTGCTCGACGGAGGAGCGGTCGCCGTCGCGACCGAGAACATCCGCTATGCGCTTGAGGGAGACCTTGCCACCGAACTCTTGATACTTCTCGTTCTTTGATGCGCCGAGAGCTTGGTTCATGTCTTCCTGGTGAATGCGTCCCTGCGGCGCGTCGGGTGATCGGTCATAGCGCTCGATGACCAGACCGGGGACTCCGCTGAAGTCTTCGATCCAGGTGTGGAGCATGGTGAGGCAGGCCGCTTTGGCGGCTCGGAAGCCGTATTCTTCGTCGAAGGTGATGGTCGGGTAGCGCACGGACGATGGCTTGATGATATGGGTCGACGGGTACCCCTCGAGGACTTGAAACCAGTGGTCATCCTGTCGTTCGAGCACGATCTTGTCTTGGACGCCGGCCAGGGACGTGCGGCCAGATCTCGGACGGTTCCCGAGAGGTACGGCCTGCGTATTGATGAGCATCCGTCCGACCTCGTCCGCATCAACGCTGGCCCGTGCTGGCGTGCGCGGCTCCCCCTGCGCCTCGGGATCGTAAATCTGAATGGCCCCGGCGACGTCTCGGCCGAATTGGGCCAACAGCGCAATGGTGTCGTCGGTGGAGGCTCGGATCTCGGCGGCGAGGTTGTCCAGAGCGGCGCCCTCGGGCAGAAGTTCGGCGAAGAAGTTGCGTCGACGAGCCGCCCTGCTGCGGCTACTGATGAGATCGAACGGCACTCATGCCGAGAGGATCGTGCTGCCGAGCCCAAAGGTCTCGATGGCATTCTTCGCCGTCACGAAATCAAACGCGCGACGGTCCGCACCGACCAGATGCCCGACCAGCTCGCCGTATAGCTCGACGCGCAAGTCACCCACGGGGCTCATCCACAACGTCGTCTTGGGGCCCGTCGGTGCCTGGATCGACCTCCATATACATGCGAATACCGGTCTCCCGCATGATCGCAAAGATACGCTCGAGCACGATGGTGTTCTTTCCGGACTCCAAACCCCAGATGTACTTCTGGTCGGTCTCCAACCTGTTCGCGAGATCACGCTGCGTCAGACCGCTGACGAGACGGCCCTGCTGCAGCATTCGACCGAGACCCTCGGGGCCCTTCACTTCTCCACGTGCAGCCATGACACACTCCTTGCGACGGTCTTATTACCTTCAGCCTAGCTGATGGCAATATCACCGTCAAGTAGTACGAAGGCTTTATTACCGTCGTAGAGACGAATACTGAACTGGCCCCCCTTGCGGAGCGCACGACCAGGCGGTTGGTGACTGCATGATCTCTGAAAATTTGCGAGGGAGTGGCCTTCCGACCGGATGAGTGGGGATGCATCGGCGTCGGCATGATGGCGTGACGTACCGCGGCTCGGGCAACCACCTATCCAATCAGCGAGGTCACGTCTCGCCGGCTGGTGTCGTCATATGTCAGATATATTCCGTCGTCAACGTGCACAATCCAGGCCCGCAAGCGGGACCTCCGACGTCGCACTTTCAGGCAAATTATTGAGCCGCGGTTGGCTCGCTCGATATCACAGGGGAATCATTCAACTCGCCCGCGGCGACACCGGGACGGCGGATGCGTTCGGGTCGAGATTCGGATCCCAGGGCCGGGGCATCCCGATCGGGTTTGGAAACGGAAAAACCGTTTGGCACACTCTCGCGATGGGCGCGAGCGTGCGGGCGATACGTGCGATCTCAGCGTCGTTCAATCCGCGCCACGGACCGACCGCCAGCTGGTTGGTCATGTTCTCGGCGCGCTCCACTGCCACCCTGCCATTCTCGCTGATCTCGCCCTGGCCGGTCAGCAGCCCACGAGTCATGAGCTCTTCGACTTCGACAGCCCACTCTTGCTCTGTCCAGCCACGCGCCTTCCGCACACTCGTCGCGTCGATATCCACCGCGCTGCGCAACACGATAGTACTGATGCCCGCGATCCCGCCCTCCACCAGTGCCATTACATGACCGTCACCGCGATGCTCGCGAAGCGTGGCCGCGGCCTGCCAGAGCCGGCGATACGGATCCGCCTCGACCGTCAGCGCGCTGTTCGCCGCCGCGAGAGGTCGACCTATGGTGTCGACACGAGCCGCTATCTCGGCGAGTACGTCAGCCGCTTCGGCGACAGATCGTTCGTCGGGCACGAGATTTCGCAACGTCGTTGCTGCACCCCGCGACCGCGCGTCGAGGACCCGGTCTACGGTCACCGTCGACCACACAGCCGGCAGTACCCGCTCGACCAAGAACGGAGCGAACCCACTGAAAATCGCCACCACCGGAGCAGCCGTCACCGCCCCGAGCGGGGCGGCACGACCGGCGAAGTATCCGTCCCAGTAACGGGTGAGTCCGATATCCGCGAACGCCTCCCTCGCCTCCGGGGAGAAATACGTCACCGCGTGGATCGGCTCAAACAACGTCCACAGTGCCCGAACGTGATGCTCCAGCTCGCTCATTCGTCTCCCTTGTCGCCGCATCTTCCCGAGTCTATTGCGCGCCGCAACACCGACCTCGAAGCGTCGTCCACCTCTGGCCCGTCGCGGACGTAGCCGTCCAGGACAGGCGGGAAAGGCGCGTGCGTGCAAACAGTTGATTTTCATTCGAATCGAAGACGAAACAGGCCCGACAGAATCCGCAGCGTGTATCGCACTACCGCCATCGAGCAGACGCTTTACAATCTCGTCGCCTACCGCGCCACCGCGGACCGGGCGCCCCGTTTACCAAAGGACACATCGTCGTCACCGAAGGCTAAGTGCGCATCTTCCAGGTCGAACGCGACGGCGAAGCCATCCAACGCGAAGAGTTCGTCGCCAAGAAGGTCGACCACGACCTCGCGCGCACCAACTATCAGGTCGACCGAGCCCATCGCGCGCTTCCGGGCAGCGAACAGGATGCTGCGTCGACGCAGACCGCAATAGTGCACTAGACGGAAGCGGCTCACGCCGGGGTGGTGAAACAGCGATGGCAGACTGAATCCTCCCCAGCGCCCACGACGCCGAGGCCGAATGGATCGAGGTCATCCCAGATGACTCGAACCGGGTCGTGCGCCTTCTCTATGGGAACCCCAGAAGGACGGAAATTTGGAATCAACAATGGATAAACAATGGGTGAGTCAAGTCTTGCCCTTTCGGTACAGACAAGAAACCCTGATCAGATCAATTTTACAGTAGGGCGGCCGGAATGCAACGGAGGTCCCCCCTTTTCAACCCTTTAAGCCACAAGCGCCATGGCCGGGTACAGCTAGCCTGCTAGCGCGGGCTAGTCTTCGAGCAGGGTGTTGAGCACGTCGGGGCGGTTCGTGATCACGCCGTCGACGCCCAGGTCGATGGCCCGCACCATGTCTGCTTCGGTGTTAACCGTCCACACGAGCACGTCCATGCCGAGGCGGTGAACCTCAGCCACGTAGGCTGCGTCAATCGACGAGTGGAACGGGTTGACCTGGTCGGCCCAGGTGGCGAGTTCCGGCAACTGATCGATGCTCGGTGTGCCGAGGAGGCCCACCGGTACGGTCGGTTCGAGCTCGGTGAAGGTTTTCATGGAGTCGAAGTTGAACGACTGCACCACGAGCTTGTCCTGGCCCACGGCGGACTGCACGTAGCCGCGGGACTCGCGCAGCGCGGCGGATACCTCGGCTTCGATACCCGTGTACAGCTCCGGTGCCTTGATTTCGAGCAGCATGCCGGAGCCGCTCTTCCGAATGACCTCGATCGCCTCGGCAAAGGTCGGTAGCTTTTCGCCGGTGAACTGGGCGCCCTTCCACGAGCCGGCGTCGAGGGTTTGCATCTCGGCGGCGGTGAAGGCGATCACGTTCCACGGTGCCCGGTCGGGGAAGAGGTCTTCCACGTTTGTGGTTCGGGCCAGGTTCGTGTCGTGAATGACCACGAGTTCCCCGTCGGCGGAGCGTTGAACGTCGATCTCGATCAAGTCGGCGCCCTGGTCCGTTCCGGCGCGGAAGGCAGCGAGGGTGTTTTCCGGAGTAGATTCGCTCGCGCCGCGATGCGCGGCGTTGATGACGTCGTCGGATTCGCTCGCGAAGGCGCTGGGTGCAGCGGCGACGGACAGCCCGGCGACCAGGGCAACGGCGACGGCCGCGGCGACGCCAGTGCGACGGTGCCGAAACGATTCGACCGGAACGGTGAGGGTGGGCGTGCTCATGGGATCTCCTTGCGTTGGAAGCGTTGAACTCTTTCAGGCTGCAACGCGCATGTGTCGCGCAGGTGTCCTGCCGGTGGATCAGAGGTGGAGCGTGCCTGTCGGGGAAGACTTCTCCGCGTCGCTGCGGCGGCAGGAGAACTTCTTGTGCCCGAAGAAGCTCAGCAGGGTCCTGTGGGTCAGCCCCCACCAAATGGCGTTTCCTGATGATAAACCGCCCAATGCAGCCACCGCGCAGAGGCCCGTACATCCTGAGAAGATTTCTCCACCACTGAACGCATCCACACCGCAATCGGACCGAGGTGTTCTGTCGCGCATCGCTAAAGGGAGGTGTCAATCCGGTTTGCAAGTACCATTGATCTGACTTCGTGAGTCGTATGCCCCTGCCGCGTGATCCACCTTTCGGCGATCGAGGGATTTGATGCCTCTGCCTCGTATGCGAATGTCATCATCACGGTGCCCGAGCCTGACGAGTTGCATGAGGCATCCGCTGGGCTCCGCGCACACTACGGGAAAATTCCGCTGAAGGTATCCCCCGCATCCTGCCGATCCGGCGAAAAGCAGGGACAGCCACGGGGTTCTCCGTCGTCGACGTTGGGGGCAACTGGCTCCGGTTCTACCGAACGGGTACAACAGAGAATGAACCGGCGGCCGACCGGGTCGGTCTCAGGCGAGTGATCGACGTGGCCGCTCAGCAGGGCGACGCACGCGGCGATGAACGTCAGGCGATTTCCGTCCTCGACGCTGGCCTCACCCGCCACCCGGATGCGCCAGCGATCGAACGCTTTGACGCGCTCCTCTACCGCGCAGAGCTGTGCATGCGGATAGATCAAGATGGCGCGGCCGACCTGGCCCAGGCGGCGGACCTTCTCCGCGATCATGCTTTGGGCGCGGAAGCCGAGCAGTAATTGGCTCGACTTCGGGAATCGCCCGACTGACCGCCGGGTGCGCCCGGCTGGCCCTGGGGCGTGTCTCCCAATGCCCTTACGCAAATGATTATTGCCCGGAGGACGACTCCGGCGCGGTAGGTCAGCCGCTCTCCGCCGAGGCGTGTTACCCGCGGGCTCCCGAGCACCTCGGGGAACATGGGCGAGTCGCCGCCCTGACGTGGGCCCAGGAGAAGAGCCAGCGGGCGCGGGTTCGCCTGTGCGGATCAGCCGGCTGGTCGCAGCAGGCGCGGAGACTGCCGGATCGGCCAGAAAGTGCTTCGGCGCGAGGGAAGCTCATGACCGGCCCATCAGGGCGTATCCCTAACGGTGTCAGGTTCCGTCGTCTCACTTTATGCTTGGGACTCAAAAAGCCAGAGACCGGGAGCGAAAGCTCCCGACCCCTGGCCGGTTTCGGTGAGGCGGTTTTAGTTGTCGGCCTTGACTTCGCCGTCGACGTTCAGGTCGGTGTCGGCGTCGGCGCCCTCGGCTGAGGCAGTGGCGTCAGCCGTTCCCTCAGCGGAAGCCTTCGCGTCGAGGCTTGATTGGATCTGTTCGGTGACCTTCTGGATCTCCGGTCCGTAGCTGCCCTCGAGCGCGGAAGCCAGGAGGGCCTCGGCCGCAGCGGCCTGCTCGGCCGCGGGGAGTGCCTGCTGCTCAGCGAGGTCGGCGGTGAGCGCTTCGGGAAGCTGGGCGAGTAGGGCCGGGTTCTCGGAGATCGTGGTGGCAATCTTCTCGGCCGCACTCGCGGCATCCGTTCCCTGCTCGGCGTCAACGGCCAACAGGCCACGCAAGGCTGCAGCGAGCGGATGTGCCGGGTCCTTCTGGATCTCCTCGGCCAGCTTCTGGATGTCCACGCCGTAGCCGCCCTCGAGCGCGGTGATCTCGATCTTGTCGGCAGCGGCCGACTGCGCGGCGGTCGCGGCGCTCTGGTCGGCGGTCGCGGCGTTCAGCGCGGTCAGGTCGGCCTGCAGGTTCGCCGGGAGGCTCTCGAAGAGGTCCGGATGGCTCGCGAGCGTGTCAGAGACCTGCTTCGTGGTCTCTGCATTGCTGGCACCCTGGAGGTCGGCGCGCAGCTCCTTGGTCAGCGAGGCGAGCCCGTCGTGGCCCGCGTGGGAGCTCGTGCTCGACGTGTTGTCCGCGGTCAGCGGGGTGGCGTTCGCTCCCGCGACGCCGAGACCGAGAAGTGAGCCGACAGTCATCACGGTGACCGCGCCGACGGCGATGCGCTTTCGGGCTGGCGAGCCGAAAGCCGTGGAGGTGTTGTTCGAAGTCATAGGTGGATCCTTTCGATTACTTGCGGTAGTCCGACGAATGCCGGACCAGCCACTTGGGCACGGCCCGAGCCTAGGTTTCGGCCGTGCCGCGAAACTTCGTGGAGCCTGACCGGTGAGGGAATCAGGCGTTCCCGGCACGTGATTCGGTGCGACGATATCGCTCTGATCAGCAGAATAGATGCTGAATCAGAAGTTTCTATCCGTAGGATAAGAGTCTTCCCCGAGACCGCTGGGCGCCCGGACGGTCGGTCGTGGCCCGGCGACGCCGTGGCATTTCGGGCCAGCCCCAACTTGGGAAACCCTTGAGAAACGGGAGCATGACTGATCTTGCTCCCCCTTCTCAAGGGTGCTCAAAGGACGGGCAATAATCATTTCGGTACAGGCATTAGGAGACACGCCCTAGTCTTCGACGACGGCGAGCCCTCCGCAGGTCAGGGTGGCGAGAGCGTTTCGCATCGACTGCACCTGAACTGGCGAGTGCCCAATCCAATCCACCCGGTCTAGGCATACAAGACGTCTTATAGCTCCCCATTTTCGTCGACACGGATCCCCGAATCTTGGGGCACGGCGATTCTCATAACTACGTCTCATAAGTGTCCGGGTTGAATGATGGTACTGACCGTTAGTTCTAAAACACATCAGGAGCAGATTGACGAGCTGAAAAGCTACGCCCGAATTTCAGTGCCCCAGCAATCCACGCACGGGCACAAAGTTGACGTCTGTACCGCGGGTGTCCGGCGTTCGACACGGTGGCTCGGATGACGTCGGGGCAATAGCTGCGCACCTTGTATTGATTGAGGAGACCTAGTCATGGAACGAGAAGCGCGCTTAATGCTCGCCGGACTACCCGTCCCCGCGCCGTGTGCGCCTCCCTTCTCCTCCGGGCTTCCCTCCCTCCCCTACGCGACGCTTCAGCCGTCTGAATTGATAAGCGGATGACCACCCAGCAACCGCAGACTGGCCTCGGCGACGAGCTGACCAACCTCGGTATCGGACTCCTGATCGGTGCGGCAGTGCTGGCCCTGCTCCTTCGCGGCTCGGGTGCTATTGCTGCATGGGCGACAGGCAACGAGCAACCCGCTGGCGGGCCGGAGACTGGGCTCGCCGTTCTCCTCGACCCGGGCAACCCGGCCGCGGGGCTTCGGGCACCGGGTTTGAACGCCGTCGCATATTGGGCGACGACTATCTTGATGGTGGGGCTGGCATCCGCTCTGGCATTTAGGTTGTGGCGCATGTTCAGACGCGTCACAACGAAGGTCGACCCGTACCGTATTGCCGGGATCGCGACCCGTGCAGAGGTCGCACGGGCCGCGTCGCATTCGGCCATCATGAAACGCGCTGAGCATCTTCGGCCGTCGCTCGCGAAAGCCGGTCCGAGAGATGTTGGGTACCGGGTCGGGCGATCACGAGGTACCGCAGTGTGGGCGAGCATCGAGGACTCGATCCTGGTGATCGGACCGCCGCGCTCCGGCAAGGGCGCTCACATCGTGATCAACGCCATCCTCGACGCCCCCGGCCCGGTCGTGACGACCTCCACACGCCCAGACAATCTCACGACCACGCTGCGCGCACGGCAGCGGCTGGGCCCCGTGGCGGTGTTCGACCCGCAGCAGTTGGCGGCGGGGGTGCCGGTCGGGCTCCGGTGGTCACCCATACGCGGCTGCGAGGATCCGCGCGGCCGGTCTCGCTGCCGGAACTGGTCTGGCCGCCGGCGGCGTCGACGGCGGCGGATTCTGGGAGGCCAAGACCCGCACGGCCTTGCAGTCGATGTTGCACGCGGCAGCGCTCGACCACTGCTCGCCAGCTGACCTCTTTCGCTGGACACTCGACCCGACGGCCGCCCACGACGCCGTCTCCATCTTGCTGGCGTCCGCGGCAGCGGCCACAGGCTGGGCGACTCCCTCCGTGCAACATTGGAAGCCGACCCGCGCACGCGCGACTCGATCTGGCAGGGAGTCTCCCTATCGCTGGGTGCCCTGGCTGACCCGCGCGTGTTGGATGCCGTCTCACCGCCGGAGGGCGAGGAGTTCGCCCCCAAGGGGTTCCTGCGCAGCAATGGCACTCTCTACCTATTGGCGACCGGCGCGGGCTCGAACAACTCGGCCGCTCTGGTGTCGGCTTTTGTCGAGGACCTCGTCGAGACAGCCCGCCGCATCGCGGCCCGCAGTGCGGGTGCGCGACTAGACCCGCCCCTGTTGCTCGCCCTCGACGAGATCGGCAACGTCGCGCCACTCCCCTCGCTTCCTACGCTGATGGCGGAGGGCGGCGGCACCGGAATCACAACCATACCCGTGCTGCAGTCGCTCGCTCAGGCACGCACGAAGTGGAGCGACAACGCTGCCGGCACCATCTGGGACTCATCGATTGTCAAGATCGTGCTCGGCGGTGGATCCAACTCTCGGGACCTGCATGATCTCTCGACCCTGATCGGTGACCGCGACGAGGCGACCGACTCGACCACGATCGGCGACCGCGGGTCCCGCTCCTCGCAACGCTCCATACGTCGAGTGCCGATCATGCCGCCCGACACCATCCGCACCCTCCCCTTCGGCACCGGCCTCATTATGCTCCGCGCAGCCCCGCCGATCATTGCAAGCCTGCAGATGTGGACCGCTCGCCCCGAGGCCAAAGCACTGCGCGCGAATCGCGAGGAAGTTGAGGGGTTGATGCGAAGACCGACTCACGACGAGCCGCCAGAGCAGCCGGTCGCCCATGGGGAGTGACGGCGTTGCCCGCCAGGCAGATAGGTCGGGACCGACCATTCACCGGACATGACAGGAGACGCGTTCCCCTCCACGACTGCTTCCTTGACGTGCAGGGCATTTGGCCCAAAGTGGACCAAGAACTCGGAGCCCTTGGGCTGATCGCGTCCCGTCGGCAAGAGAATGGCCCGCTGCAAGATTTGGAAGGACAGCGGGCTCGGGGTTCAGATCCCGTAGCGGCGCCTGCCTCATAGGTGGATGATGTGCTTCGTGAGCGATAGGGATCCGTGGGAGCACGCGCAGGTGCCAATCAGTGTCCTGGGCTCCGTATTCGCGGGCGTATTTTTCACCCGAGTCGGCGCGGCCATTCTGGTTCAGTGCGATGCCAAACAGCTGAGCAACCAGGACTGCCAGATCGAAATAGAGAAGGCCGCTCTAACAGCACCGGCGTGGACTATAGGGGTGTTCTTGGCTCTCCTCTGCGGCGCCGCCATCTATTTGTTCTTCGACGTTGCCCATTCACATACCGAACGAAGCCGCAGGCGTGATGAGATCCAGCGGGAGAAACTCCTCGCTTCGCTGAGTTTGCAACAAATGATACAGCCACCTTTTCAGCGCCCGATTGAAGCGAACTCCCTTCACCAACTTGATGGTGATTCCGCCGCGGGAGACGTCGCTGCGAACGAGCCCAAAACTTCGCAACCTGAGCGCACGGCTTGGGATGAGGCGGATAGTTGGACCTGGGATGAAGTAGATAGCGCGCGCGACGATATGAACCACCCTGACCAGTAGAAGCCACGGTGACCACTGCTGTCTCCCGGCTCCCACCACGAATCGGGGTGTTTCAGTCCCACCACTATGGGCAGCAGCAACGCGACTTTTCTCACCGAATGCGAGAACGCTACGCGGGGACCTTCCGCCGTGGAGGGTGAGGCGCACCTCGTGGTGAACGCGGATCACGACGGTCCGCCCCATCACAGGAGGTCAAGTCCCATGGCACTTCACACCCAGCAATCACTGTCCGGTTTCATCGCTTCCGACCCTCAGCAGTCGGTCACCGAGAACGGCGACACCCGCTTCTACGTGCGCGTCGGCCAGCCACACTTCCGTCACGAATACACCGGGAGTTTCACCGCCCTCGATCCAACCTTCCACGACCTCGTCGCCTATCGGGCGACAGCCGATCGCGCGCTCACCCGGTTCGCCAAGGGCGACAAGTTTGTCGCCGAAGGCTACGTGCGCACCTACCAAGTCGAGCACAACGGCGAAACCATCGAACGCGAACAATTCGTCGCAAAGAAGATTGGCCACGACCTCGGTCGCACCAACTATCAAATTGACCGCAGCCATCACAATGGTTCAGACGCCGAGGTTGAGCACGAGGCGGAAGCGGCGCACGAAGGCTCGAGGCGGTGAACGGGCGATGTCAGAGTCACTCGTCGAGTGGGCTTCCGGCGATCACGATGACACGTTCGAGGCCAGCTCGTGGGATGATCTCGACGGGCCGCTCGCAGCCGAGCCGCCGCATCCGATCAACTGGAACCTGCTCAGCGCCGACGACGCCGAAGCCGAGTGGATCGAACTCAACCGGTGGGTGAACTGGCTGCGCCGCACCTACGGGCTGCCGGCATCCGTTGTGCCGCCGTTCTGGCATCGGCACCCCGAACTCGTCTGGGAACTCTCCGCGCTGCACCTGCATTGGCTCGGCGCCTACGACCCCGACCAGCACGGCTCCGCCCCGCTCGGCTGGCATCGAGACTTCGCGGATGCCCGCCAGCGGCTCCGCGACTGGGTCGCGATCTCTGGGACCCGGCTGGAACGCGACCGGCCGACCCGGCAGACAGCTTGGCCGGGCGAACCGCCTGCCGACGCCATCGAGGATGTCGTGATTGGCGATCGTGATGAGGACTTCGTGCAGTTCATCGTCGACGATGTCGTGCGTCGCCGCGAGGCCGAGGCTGCCTTCGGTGTTACTGTCCCTTCTGGTTGACGAACCGACTCCGTGTTCTTCTACGTTGAGGCGACGCGGACGGCACGATGAGAATCGAAGACCGACCGAACCTTTACGAACAGGCGTCGGCGCGGTGCGACCGATGACTTCAACTTTGGAACCCATTTCGTCATTGAGATACGCGACTTAGGAGTCGAGACGTTCAGCGTGGGGATACCGATCCGAGTCCAGCGCGCTCAAGCCGTCAGAACCGCATTTTGCTCGCGCGCGGCGACTTTGGGATGAAGGACGCGGTCGACGCTGTTCGCCGCCGCGAGTGGTCGACCTATGGTTTCGACACGAGCCGCTAACGGGGCAAGTACGTCAGCCGCATCGGCTAAAAAGTCTGCGCTATCACCGCACTCATGGTGTGGGTCTCCCCCGGCGCCAGCGAGACCTGGTCGCTCATCAAATTGGCGGTTTCGACGCACACCATGCCGGTCCATTCCTCGGTGCCGAAGTCGGACATGGCTGACGCCTTGGCGCTCCACGGGTTCCAGATCACTCGGCTCTGCGAGCCCTTGGTAGAGATAGACACAGTGCGCCCGGTTCCATCGGCAATTCGCGCCTCAGCGTTGGTGCCGAGGTAAATCCGGTCCGTCTCGCCCGCTACCGCCACCGGGTGTCCTTCGGCGTCCCGCGCCGGCGGCTCGGCCAACCGGTCGATGAAGCCGAGATCTTCGAATCCTGACACCGACACGGCGTGAATGTCGGGAACACTCAAATAGGTGTGGAAGGCCTCGGCGAACGTCACCGACACGTCATCGAGGTTGCGCACCTGCAGCGCGAGGCACAGCTGAGCGCCGACCGTCACCGTGTAGCGTGCCTCAAAACAGTGTGGCCACGCAGGCCGAAGATCGGTCAGGCCGAAGACCAGCTCGACGTCATCGCCGACCTCACGAGCCTGCACTAAATGCCACGCGGCGATGCGGGCGAACCCGTGTGCCGGGGCGTTCGCATCCGTTTCATGTGGACCGAACCAGGGGAAGCAGATCGGCACGCCACCGCGAAGGGGCTTTCCCGGAGCAAATTCGCTGAACTCGCTCATCCAGAGCACCGAGCACGTTCCAGCGGGCGACCAGCTCGTCACGTGCGCACCCTGCAGATACACCTCGGCCGCGCCGGCCCGACCGTTCACCCGAACGACAGGCAGGCCGCCCGCACCCACACCGATCAGAACGGATGCCGGCAGCTCGGGCGCGCCCAACCTGGCCACGGATTCCGTGACCGCGTTCACCGCCGGCTGGTCGATGTCCACGGCAAATCCTGGTTCGTCGGCCTGCAATTCTTCTAGGGTCGCCAGCTGTGACCGGAGCAGGGCCGGCGGCATGAAGTGTTCACTGCGACCCTCGAGCCGGTTGCCGAGCACGTCGAAGGTGCCGGTCAAGTGCACGAACCGCACGTTGGGGGCTGCCGCAACGATCGATTCGCGGTAGACGCGCTTGAGCGCAGAGCAGGCGATGACCAGGCCGGTTCCCGCTGCACCGGCGTCAGACAGGGCCCGGCCAACCTGCGCGAGCCACGGCCAGCGGTCAGCATCCGTTAGCGGCACACCGCTGGCCATCTTGACGATATTGGCCTGCGGGTGCAAACCGTCAGCGTCCAGAAAAGGCACGGCGAGCGCGTGAGCGAGCAGGGCGCCGATGGTGCTCTTTCCCGAGCCCGACACGCCCATCACAACGATCTGCTCGGCAGCCGTGCTCATGGGTGGGTTCGCGACCCTGCTGACGGCCTCATTCACCAGTCGTGTACCGTTCCGTCGACGAGGCGGTTGTAAGGCAGGTAAACCGTGGCGTAAGGGTATCTGCCTGCTTCGTCGACGTCGAGTTCGACGCCCACCATTCCCGATGAAGCCCATCCGTACTGCGGCAACAAAGGCCGCGAAATAAGTCCTCGGTGTTGAGCCGCTGCGAAAGTGATTTCTTCGTCCGCCCAGACCGTTTCGCGAACGGTCCTACGGGCCGGGCTGACACGATTGAACCAGCTCGAGTTCGATTCCCGACGAGACGGCCTTTCATACGTGGGCGAAGGATGCGCGCACAATAGTCTGCACCGTGGCCAGCTCATCTACGACAGCCTGTCGAAACTCGGCCGAAGCTTGCACCGCAGGCGGGAATATTTGCCCCAGGGCCAGCACCCGATCCACCACGCCGTTCGGGTCGGTATGCACTGTGGAGGCGTGACCGACAGCTGCCTGGAGCAGGTCGGCAAGCGGGTCGTCGAGCACGGCGCCACCTTCGCCGATCGTAGATGCGACATAGGTAATCCACGCGGCGACCGTGAGAGCGAGGCCGGCGGGCGTCTGGCCTTGCTGCAGGCGGTCCTGCACCGTACCCAAGATGCGATTGGGCAGCTTTAGTGAGCCGTCCATGGCCACCTGGCGGGTGGTATGCGGTAGGTTCGGGTTCCCAAAACGCTCGAGCACACTGTCCCGATACATTGAAAGATCCATGCCGTCTGGCGTGGCCAATGTCGGCAGAATGTCCTCGTCGATGATTCGCCGGGCGAGGTCGACCAGCACTGGATCCGTCATTGCCTGGGCGATGGTGACATGGCCACACAACGCCCCGAGGTAGGCCAGCATCGAATGGGTCGCGTTCAATATGCGCAGCTTGGCCCGTTCGTACGGCGCGACATCCAGCGTGAGAATCGCCCCGGCAGCCTCCCAGCGCGGCCGGGGGCCGGCAAAGCGGTCCTCAATGACCCATTGTTTGAACGGCTCGGCCACCACGAGCGCCTCATCGCGCAGGCCAAGCAGATTTCCCTCAAGCTGCCGGTCAGCTTCCGTCGTCGCGGGAGCAATGCGGTCCACCATCGTCGAAGGAAAGGTGACTGATGCCGCGAGCCACACCAGCAACTCGTCTCTCTCCTTCGAACGGTCGTCGCCCACGGCCGCGACCAGCGAGGTGACCAGCCGATGAGTGATCGTGCCGTTGTCAACGAGGTTGTCGCAGGGAAGTACTGTGAAGGGCTCTCCACCCTGCCGAAACCGACGAGCCAGCCCCCGCACCAACAGCCCGAGAGGTGAAGTCGAGGCCGGTAGGCCCGTCTCCCCGCCGAGTTCACGCTCAAGCAAACTGAGGTCCAGCTGCACCACGGGCAATGCTAAGTCCAGGTCGCCGTCTGGCCCTCGCAAATAGCCCTTCTCGGTGATTGTCAACGTTGCGATATGCGTGCTGGGCCGCGCCACCATGTCGATGATCTTTTCGGAGTCCCTGCCCGGCCAGGCGACGTCGCGCACGGCACTGATTATGCGCAGTTGAGGATCGTCCACTCCTTTTTCGAGCACGCCGTAGAGACAGTCCTGTGGCTGCAGCTGCTGGGCCACGGCCTCCGTACGCCCCGTGACCCCGAAAATTCCCCACCCGGATTCGCCGGAAAGCGCCATCGCGTCCTCGGTGAAAACGGCTTGGTGTGCACGGTGGAACGCACCAATTCCAAAGTGCACGATACCGATTGACACCGACGCCGCGTCGACCCGTGGCAGCGCCAAACCAGGCGTGGCGGATAGCCCGGCGAGCGTGTCTAAAGCGAGGCGCGCGGATACAGGCGGCAAGGATGCGGTCATGATTGTGTCCCTAAATGGTAGAACCAGCAGTGCTCGGGCAACGTATCGGACGGTCAGTCGTCCCGCGAGTCCTTTACCTGCGCAACCAGTTGAGTGGGGTTGATGAAGCGCAGCGCAATGATGAGAATGAGCAGCATCATCGCGGTGTAGATCACTCCCATCGACGAGATGAGCTGGCGCGACTCGCCGCCGCCGGCGCTGGTCATAGCCCGGTAGATGGCCACCACGAGCGTGTCGGAGGTGGGCCCGGAGACCAAGAAGGTGAGGTCGAACATTCCGACGGTGCGTACCAGCACGAGGATGCTGGCGGCCAAGATGCCCGGGATCAGCAGCGGGGCGAGCACCTTGGTGAAGACCCGGTACATGTTTGCGCCGCACATCTTGGCGGCGTTCTCGATGGCCGGGTTGATCTGCTCGATGAACGGCGTCATGGTGATGATCACAAACGGTACCGACGGCACGAGGTTCACCAGGATCACGGCTAGCACCGTGCGCCCGAGTCCCATGTTGTACATGACGGTCGCCAGCGGAATACCGAAGGTGATCGGCGGAATGAGGATCGGCAGCAGGAAGAGCAGCATGACGAGCTTCTTGCCGGGGAAGTTGCTGCGGGCCAGCACGTAGGAGGCCGGCACCCCGATCACGACCGAGATGACGATGACCGAGACGGCGACGAGCAGAGTGACGCCGATGATGTGCGTCAGGTTGAAGCGTTCCCAGCTCTCCTGATACCAGCCAAGGGTGAAATTCTCCGGCAGCCAGGTGCTGAACCACGGCTTTCCGAGAGAATCCACGAGCACGCTGAGAACGATACCGAACAGAAAAATGAAGAAGGCAGCAATGCCGAACCAGACGAACCAAGTGCTCGGCGAGGCGACGAGCGACTTCTCGCCGGGTGCCAACTTACCCTTGTTGCGGTTCTTGACGATGTTGACCACTTCGGTGGGTGGTGCCGTGCGTGTACGCGTTGAGTTGGACATCAGCCCTTACCTCCCGTTGAACCCTTATATAGGAAGGAGCGGCCAAGGAACACGAAAGCGATCACGATGAGTTCCACCACCCCCATCATGATGGCGATTGTGGAAGCCATGCTGTAGTCCAGCTGCTCCGAGAACGCGCGGTAGGCCATCAGGGCCAGGACCCGGGTGTCCCCCGAGGCATCACCGACCAGGCGAGCCGACGGAAAGACGCTGAAAGCGAGCACAAAGGTCAGAATGAACGTGGTCGCGAGCCCAGGAGCCAGCAGCGGCAGGGTGACCCGCCGAAAGCGCTGCTTCCAGTTCGCGCCCAGCGTCTTCGCTGCAGCCTCAAGCGACGGGTCAATGCCCGACAGGTACGAGGAGATCAGCAGGTAGGCGAACGGGAAGCCCGAGATGATGAGCGACAGCATCACGCCGATGTAGTTGTTGACCAGTTGGAGCGGCTGGTCGATGATGCCGTTCTCCAGCAGAAAACGGTTGAGCCAGCCCTGACGGCCGGCGAAGATCAGCAGGCCTTGGGCGGTCAGCACGGTGCCGAGGGTGATCGGAAGCACCAGCAGGGTCTGCAGCATCCGCTTGCCGCGGAATTTGTTGCGCAGCTTGAAGGCGATGGGGATCGACACCAGCACGTTGAACAGTGCTGCCGGCAGGGCCAGCTTGAGGGTCAGCCAGACCGAGTCGAAGATGAACGCGTCGCGGAAGAAGGCGACATAGTTCGAGAGAAACCCGCCGCCCCACTGGTCTTGCGTGGCCGTGAGCGGCTGGAACGTGAGCCCGATGCCGTAGGCGAACGGGTAAACGAACAACAGCAGCGCGAATACGATCGCTGGCACCAGCAGCAGCAGCTTGGTGTCGATGCCCCGTTCCGCGAGTCGGTGTTTGAGGCTGGCCGAGCCGTGCGCGCGGCTCGCGGTGTTGGTAGCGGATGTCACGCTGGCACCCCCGCAAGTAGGCGGCGGGAGGTGTCGACCTGGTCGAGGCTCGTGCGGTAGACCAGGGCCCTCGAGGGGGCGACGGACAGCTGCACGGTCGACCCCGGAAGCAATGCGCTGTAGGCGTGAACGAACAGGTTCTGGCCGGCCGTGGTGGTGACCTCGACCGCGAATTCGCGGCCTTGGTACTCGACAACGTTGACGGTGGCCTCGATGGTCTCGCGGCCCTGCGGCGACTCGCCGGGGGCCAGCACCACGAGATCGGAGGGGCGGATGGCCACCCGCACCGTCTCGCCGACGGCGGCGGTCTGCGCGAGGGTCGCCATGATCGAGATGCCGTGCCCGAACACCCGGGCGAGCGACCCGGTCACGGAATCGACGGTGAGGTCGACGATGTTGCGGTATCCCATGAAGTCGGCCACGTGCCAGTTGGTCGGGTTGTTGTGCAGCTCTTCGGGCGTGCCGATTTGCTGCACCCGGCCCTCGCGCAGCACGACCAGCCGGTCGGCCAGCGAGAGGGCTTCTTCCTGGTCGTGCGTGACATAGATGGTGGTGAGCCCGAGTGACTGGTGCAGGCGGCGGATCTCGGTGCGCATCTCGAGGCGCAGCTTGGCGTCGAGGTTGGAGAGCGGCTCATCCATGAGCACCAGCCGGGGTTCGAGCACCACCGCTCGGGCGATGGCCACGCGCTGTTGCTGGCCGCCGGAGAGCTGGCCCGGAAGCTTCTTGGCCTGTTCCTGCAGCTTCACCAGGGCGAGGCCGTCGGCCACGCGCCGGCTGATCTCGGCCTTGGGCAGGTTACGCATTTGCAGGCCGAAGGCGATGTTCTTCTCGACCGACAGGTGCGGAAAAAGGGCGTAGTTCTGAAAGACCATGCCGAAGTCGCGCTTCTCCGAGGGGAGGATGTCCACGCGTTTGCCGTCGATGAGGATCTCACCGTGGGTAAGCGGCAACAAGCCGGCGAGGCAGTTGAGGGCGGTGGATTTACCGCAGCCTGACGGTCCGAGCAGGGCGATGAATTCGCCGGCCCGAACCGTCAGGTTCAGGTCGACCAACGCATTGTGGCCGCCGAAACTGCGTCCGACGTTCTTCAGCTCGAGAGTCTCAAATGTGTTAGTCGACGATGCCATCGGTTATTTCACCTCAAATTTGCCGGTACCGATTTCGCGGTCCCAGATGTCGAATGCCTGCACGAGTGCGTCCGGCGCGAGCGGGGTTGCCTTCGGCATCTCCTCGATCAGGTCGTCGTACCAGTCGCGACCGTACTCGGCGATGACGTCCTTGCTGGACTGCGGGGCGAGGTCGAGGGTGGCACCCTCGATGGCCGGGCCCGGGTAGAAGTAGCCGGTGTCGTAGGCCATAGCGTTGGTCTCCGGGGTCAGGAAGTCCTGCAGCAGCAGCAGGATGGCGCTCATCTTGTCAGCGGTCTGGCCGACGGGAACGACGGCGTAATGGGCATCCGTCACCCAGGTGAAGTCGTCAAACGGGGCGGCTTCGATCGTGGCCGGCATCTTGGCGGTCGCGCGGGGTTCGATGTCCCAGCCGGTCGTGGTCGGAATCATCGACCAGGTTCCGTCGGCCATGTTCGTGACGACCTGGCCGGTGCCGGTGGGGTAGTTGCTGATGTCCTGGCCCAGTTCGCCGAGGTAGGCCCAGGTCTTGTCCCAGCCGTTGACCGGGTCTGTCGGGTCCTCATCGCCGAGGATGTAGGGAAGGCCCTGGAGGAAGGTGCGGCCGGGGCCGGAGTTGGCCGGGCGGGCGTATCCGAATTTGCCGGGGTTCGCCTGCGACCAGGCGAGAAGCTCTTCGGGGGTGCCGGGGACATCCGTCACGACGGCGGGGTCGTACTGCAGCAGTGGGCCCGACGGGTAGTAGGTGGTCACGACGCCGAAGCCTTCAGCGAGTTCCTGCATGTTGGCGGCCGGCTCGATGTAGTCAGCCTGGTTGCTGAGACGATCGGCGTAGTCGGTGACGATGGGAACCCAGAGGTTCTGGCCGATGCCGGCGGCAAGGCCGTCGGTTCCGGTCATCACGAGATCGATGGATAGGCTGCCGCTGTCAACCTGCGGCTTAATGGAGCCGACCAGGTCGGGCGCTCCCGCGCTCTCCCAAGTGACGGCGGAGATGATGTCGGGGTTGGCGGCGACGAAGGCATCGACCATCGGGCCGGTCAGCTTCTGGTTGCCCGCGACGTCGAGAATATTAAGGGTGACTGGCGCCGACGGTTTGTCGGGCACGTCGGACGCGTTGGCGAGCGGAGTGGCCGGAGTCGCCCCTGAGTTCGGTGCCGTACAGCCGGTGAGTGCCAAGGCTGCCACGGCAAAAGCGGCCGTGAGATATGTACGTTTCGTAACTCGCATATCGTTTTCATTCCTTCTGTGTTCCCCAAACGTCAGCGTTTGGAAGTGTGTGGGTGTGGTGAGGCTGCGGTGAGGCTGCGGTGAAAGTGTGAATGTCGGTGAGCGGCGTTCAGGCGCGCTGAGGTGGTGGCGCCGTGGACTGCCGGACGACCAGTTCGACGGGAATCTGCGTGATCGCCGGCCGGATGCTCGTTCGGTGCAGCACTGTGTCGAGCAGGGCGTCCACGCTGGCCCGCCCCATCTGGATGCGGGGAAAATCGACCGTAGTGAGGTTAGGCCAGACCAGGGTCGACACCGGAACGTTGTCGAATCCGGTAACGCTCAGGTCGGCGGGTACCTGCAGCCCACGCTGGCGAAGACGTTCGATGACGCCCACGGCGACGAGGTCGTTGAACGCCACGATCGCGGTGGCGCCGCTGGCCACCGCGAGGTCGGCCGCCTGCATTCCGCCGGAGAAGACGGGCGGGAAGTTGCCCAGCTCGATCAGGTCGACGTGGTCGGATTCGGCGGCGAAGGCCTGCAGCGCCAGGGTGCGCTCCCGGTTCGACCACGAGGTGACCGGGCCGGCGACGTAGGCGATGCATCGATGCCCGAGGGCGATCAGGTGCCGCATCACGACCCGGGCACCCCCGCCGTTGTCGAAGGTGATGGAGGGCACGCCCGGCAGCGCCCGGTTCACCAGCACGAGGGGGCCGTCCCCCGCCGCCTGCTGCAGAGCCGCGTCGGTGCTGCGGGCCGAGCAGATGATGACTCCGTCGACCTGCTTGGTGAGGTTGCGCACGGCCTCGTCTTCGAGCGAGGGGTCTTCGTCGGTGTCCGCGATGAACACGGAATACCCGGCGGACCGCGCTCGGGCCTGTACCCCCTTGCAGATGGAGCCGAAGAACGGGTTCTCCAGGTCGGGAACGACCAGGCCGATGCTCGTGGTTCGGCCGGTGACCAGGCCCCGGGCAGCCCGGTTGGCCCGATATCCCATGGTGCGGGCGGTGTCTTCGACCAGCACGCGGGTGACCGCGGAGACCTTATCGGGCGAGGCGAGCGCCCGGGAGACGGTGGAGATCGATACTCCGGCAACCTGTGCAACGTCGCGAATCGTCACCACCATGTTCAACACCACCTCGTGTTTTGGAGAGCGGCCAGGCCGCGATCTCGTCGTTGGTGAGAACCACTGCTTCACCGTGGGTCTATTGTGCAAACGTTTGCAGTGATTAGTCAAGTCACAGATTAGACACGACTGTTTTCATCAGGGAATTCGACACTTGTCGCTCGCGGTGACCCTGTTTACATGCATATAGTGGAACTCGACGGACCGGCTCGCCGGGTCGAGGTGTCGGCACGACACTGCAACTACGTTCATTTTTGTTTCAATGAGGAGGCAGAAGATGGCTGAACAGCCATGGGTACTTCATCCGGATCGGGCTTTGCCCACCGAACCGGGCCAGCGCAGCATCGCCCGGGAAATCTACGCGAGCACCGCGGCGCTGCCGATCGTGTCGATGCACGGTCACATCGAGCCGGGCGCAATTCGGCGCAACGATGCCTTTGGCGATCCGGCTGAACTTTTCATCATTCCCGACCACTACCTCGTGCGCATGCTGGTATCGCAGGGCTATCACAACAGCGACCTCGGCGTACAGCCGCACCAGGGCGACGCCCCCGTTGAGACCGACCACCGGCTCATCTGGCGCCGCTTCGCCGAAAACTGGAAGCTGTTTCGCGGAACGCCCACCCGGTACTGGATGGAGCACGAGCTCTCCGTGGTCTTCGGCATCACCCAGGAGCCCAGCGCGGCCACCGCCGACGCGATCTACGACCATTTGTCGGCCAGCCTGAGCACCCCGGAGTTTCGCATCCGCGCCCTCTTCAACCGTTTCAATATTGAGATTCTCAGTACCACGGATGCCCCCGATAGCGACCTTGCCGAGCACGCCGCCCTTGCCGATCAAGGCTGGGGCGAGCGGGTCGTGCCGACGTTTCGGCCCGACGGCGTCTTCTACCCCGACCGGGTCACCTGGCGCGCCGCCGTGCGCGCTCTCGGCGCCCGCTGCGGCCGAGAGATCGTGTCGTACCAAGGCTTTCTCGATGCGCTGCAGGAGCGCCGGTTCGCGTTCGTCGCGGCCGGGGCCCGGGCCACCGACCACGGCCACCTGACCGCCAACACCACTCCCCTGGCGGCAGCGGATGCCGAACGCATCTTTCAGCAGGCCCTCTCGGGCCCGGTCGATGCGGCGTCGGCCGAAGCCTTCGCCGGCAACATGCTCTTCGAGAGCGCCCGTATGTCGGCGGAGGACGGCCTGGTCATGCAGCTGCACCCCGGTGTGGCCCGGGACCATTCCGCGGCAATCCAGAAGGCCTACGGGGCCGACAACGGCTTCGACATTCCCGTCGCCGTTGACTTCACCCGCGGGCTGCAGCCGTTGCTCAACGCCTTCGGGCTCGATCCGCGCTTTCGCCTCATTCTGTTCACGATCGACGAGACGGTGTACTCGCGGGAGCTGGCACCGATCGCCGGCGCGTATCCCTCGGTGCGCCTCGGGGCGCCCTGGTGGTTTCTGGACTCCCCGGCGGGCATGGCGCGCTTTCGCGAGCTGGTCACCGAGACCGCTGGTTTCTACAACACCAGCGGTTTCGTCGACGACACCCGCGCGTTCGCCTCCATTCCGGCGCGTCACGACCTGTCCCGCCGAGTGGATGCCGGCTACCTCGCCAGACTCGTCGGCGAACACCGGCTCACTCTCGATGAAGCCACCGAGACGGCGATCGATCTCGCCTATACCCTTCCCCTCACCGCCTACGCCCGTCGCGGCGCGGTCACGCCGCCAGCGACGCCGGCGCGTGCCGAAGCAGAAAGTGCAGCACAATGACCGTCATCACCCACGCCGAGGTCTTCGTCACGAGCCCCGGACGCAACTTCGTGACCCTCAAAATCACGACGTCCGATGGCGTTACCGGGCTCGGTGACGCGACCCTGAACGGTCGCGAACTCTCCGTGGTCGCCTATCTCCAAGAGCACATCGTGCCCCTGCTCATCGGTCGCGACCCCCAGGCGATCGAGGACACCTGGCAGTACCTGTACCGCGGCGCGTATTGGCGCCGCGGACCGGTGACGATGGCCGCCATCTCGGCCGTCGACGTGGCCCTGTGGGACATTAAGGGCAAGGTCACCGGGCAGCCGGTCTACCAGTTGCTCGGCGGGGCATCCCGCACCGGCGCCCTCGCCTACGGCCATGCGTCGGGCTCTGACCTGCCGTCGCTGTTTACGTCGATCCAAAACCACCTCGACCAGGGTTTCAAGGCCATTCGGGTGCAGACCGGAGTTCCCGGGCTCGGCCAGGTCTACGGCGTGGCCACCAACCAGAAACCCGGCGAGCGCTACGACTACGAGCCGGCCAAGCGCACCTCGGTTCCCACGGAGGAGGAGTGGGACAGCCGTGCCTACCTTCGCCACATTCCCACGATCTTCGCTGCCGTGCGCGCGGAGTTCGGCTACGACATCCCACTGCTGCACGACGGCCATCACCGGCTGACTCCCAACGAGGCGGCCATCCTGGGCAAGTCGCTCGAGCCGTACGACCTGTTCTGGCTCGAAGACTGCACCCCGGGCGAGAACCAGGAGTCGTTGCGCCGCGTGCGCGCGCAGACGACCACCCCGCTGGCGATCGGTGAGGTCTTCAACACCGTGCACGACTACCAGACCCTGATCACTGAACAGCTCATCGACTATGTGCGCAGCGCGGTCACCCACACGGGCGGCATCAGCGCGCTGAGGAAGATCATGGACTTCGCGGCGATCTACCAGATCAAGTCTGGTTTTCACGGGCCGACGGATATCTCACCGGTGGGCCAGGCCGCGGCGCTGCACCTCGACCTGGCCATTCACAACTTCGGCATTCAGGAGTACATGAAGCACTCCGGCGACACCCTGGAGGTGTTCCAGACCAGCTACACCTTCGAGAACGGCCTGCTGCACCCCGGCAACAACCCGGGACTCGGCGTGGAATACAACGAGGAGTTGGCGGCCACCTTCGCCTACACGCCAGCGTACCTGCCGGTGAACCGGCTGCAGCGCGACGGCACAATGCACGACTGGTAACCGCACGACCAATCAGAACGGGCCCGACGCAGATGCACCGGGCCCGTTTCTGCGTGCGCAGCGCCTGCGCGTCAGGTCACCGTGCCGAACTGCCACGGCACGAATTCTTCCTGCCCCACGCCGAGCTCTTCGCTCACGGTCTGCTCGCCCGAGGCGACCCGAATGATCATCTCGAAGATCTCGGTGCCCACCTCGGCGAGGGTCGCCGTGCCGTCCACGATCCGGCCGGCGTTCAGGTCCATGTCGTCGGGCATCCGGTTGTAGGTGTCGGAGTTCGTCGCGACCTTGATCGACGGGGTCGGCTTGGCCCCGAACACCGACCCGCGGCCGGTCGTGAAGACCACGACCGTGGCCCCGCCGGCGATGATCCCCGTGACCGACACTGGGTCGTAGCCTGGGGTGTCCATGAACACTAGGCCGCGATCGGTGATCTTCTCGGCGTACTCGTACACGGCGGTGAGGTCGGCCTGGCCGGCCTTGGCTACGGCGCCGAGGGACTTCTCGAGAATGGTGGTCAGGCCGCCAGCCTTGTTGCCCGGCGAAGGGTTGTTGTCGAGGCTGCCGCCGCCCTGGGCGGCGTAGTCCTGCCACCAGTCGAGGCGGTCGAGTAGCTTCTGCCCCACCTCCGGCGCCACCGCCCGGCTGGTGAGCAGGTGCTCGGCCCCGAAGACCTCGGGTGTCTCGGCCAGCACGGAGGTACCGCCGTACGACACGAGCCGGTCCGAGGCGATTCCGAGCGCAGGATTCGCGGTGATGCCCGAGAATCCGTCGGAGCCGCCACAGTTGAGGCCAAGGACGAGTTCGGAGACTGGCGTGGCCACCCGGCGGCGTTCGTTGAGCTGAGGCAGCATCGAGCGGATGCGCGCCACGCCCTCCTTCACTGTCGCACGCACCCCGCCCTCGCCTTGGATATTCATGGTGGACACGACGGTGTCGGCGGGCAGGTCATGCCCGGCGACGAGGGCGTCGACCGGCACCATCTCGCAGCCGAGCCCGACCACGAGCATGCCGCCGAAGTTCGGGTGCGCAGCGTATCCGCGCAGGGTGCGCATTAGGGCCTGGGCGCCATCGCTGGTCGGGACCAGCCCGCATCCGCTCTGATGGGTCAGCGCCATCACCCCGTCGACGTTCTCGAATTCGTCGAGGGCCGCGCCCCGAAAGGCATCGGCGATGAGGTTCGCCGCGGTCGCCGAGCAGTTGACCGAGGTGAGGATGCCCACGTAGTTGCGGGTACCCACCCGCCCGTCGGCGCGCGGATAGCCGAGGAAGGTGGGAACCGGCCCGGCGGGGGCGACGAGAGTCGTGCGCCTGGTGCCAAATTCGTGCCGGCGGCCCGCGTCGTCCATGCCGAGGTTGTGGGAGTGCACGTGATCGCCAGCGGCAATTGGAGCGATGGCGAGGCCGATCGATTGGCCGTACTTGTGCACCCGTCCGCCGAGCGGGATCTGCGCCAGAGCAAATTTGTGGCTTCGTGGAATATCCCCGGTCAACACCAGATGTGGCGCTCCATCGCCCAGTGCGATGATCGTGCCGGCGGCCAACGGGCACAGGGCGATGGCCACCTCGTCGTGTGGACTCAGGTGCAGGGCGACATTGCTCAGTTTGACTGTGGGGGGCATCTGGCGGGATCCTCAGGGCTGCTATAGGGTGAATGTAAACGTTTTCATTATCTATTCTTTGTGTTTCGAACGGGCGGGTCAAGGTGACAACAACAATTCGGCAGGTCGCAGCAGCGGCCGGTGTCTCTCTCGCCACGGCCTCTCGGGCACTCAGCGGCTCACCTGCCGTTGTCGAGTCCACCCGCAAGCGTGTGCAGCAGGCCGCCGCCGAGCTCGACTACAACCCCAACCGCCTCGGCCGCAGTCTCGTGACGGGCTCGACGGGCAACATCGGACTGATCTTCCCCGATATCTCCAACCCGTTCTACACACAGTTTCTAGCAGAACTGGAATCGGTCGTCGCATCCCGTGATATCGGAATTCTGATCGGAGATGCGCACGAAGACAGCGACCGCGAAGCCAGCCTGCTGCGCCAGATGGCGACCCAGGTCGACAGCCTCGTGCTCGTCTCCAGCCGCATGACGGATTTCCAGATAAGGACCGCCGCCGCACGACTGCCCGTGGTCCTGGCCAACCGACAGCTGGAGCCCGGAACGCCGGTGCCCGAACTGCTCAGCCAGATCGTGATCGACGTCGACCCCGGCTTCAGCGCGGCCATCGAGCACCTCCACACGCTCGGCCACCAACGGGTAACCTACCTAGACGGTCCCGCGCGCTCCTGGTCGGCGCGCGAAAAACGGGCGTCTCTCAGCCAGGCGTGTGCCCGACTGGGCATCGACCTGTCGATCCTGCACGTCGAGAAGCCCGACTTTGAATCCGGCCGTGCGATCGCTCAGCACCTTGACCCCGCCACATCCGTCGTAGCCTTCAATGACCAAGTCGCCCTAGGCGTGCTCTCTACCTGTCGGGACCGCGGCATCCGGGTGCCCCACCATATGAGCGTCGTAGGGTGTGACAATTCCCTCCCAGTCGGTCTCGCCTGGCCCGCACTGACCACGATCGACAGTTCCTCACGCGCCCTCGGGGCCCTAGCCGCGCGGGCGGTTCTCGACCCGGCGGCGCACCGCACGGGGAGCGTGCCGACCCGCTTGATCGTGCGCGATTCCACCGCGGTGGCCGGGGCATCCGCTCGCTGAACCCAACTTTTCTCCGTCCGTCACCAACAAGGGAGTTTTCGTGACCACATCTTTTCCGCTCATTCGGGCGGTGCCCTCGGGCGCGCTGCGCGCCAACCCCGTCATCGCCGTGCTTCGTGCACAGCATGCCAGCCACTACGCACCGGTCGTGCGGGTACTCGCCGAGAACGGCATCCGGTCGATTGAGCTGACGCTGAGCACACCCGGCACTTTCGAGGAGCTGGCCACTCTGCAGGCCGGGATTGGCTCCGATGTGGAGATCGGCATCGGCACCATCGTCACCATCGACCAGGCACAGCGCGCGATCGATGCCGGCGCCAGTTATCTCGTAACGCCAATCGTGGATCTGCAGGTGATTGCCCTCGCGGTGAGGGTGGGGATTCCGGTGTTTCCGGGCGGACTAACCCCGACCGAGCTGTACTCGGCCTGGGCCGCCGGCGCGACGGCCGTGAAGATCTTTCCCGCCGAAACCGTTGGCCCGCAGTTCGGCGGACACTTGCGGGGACCGTTTCCCGACCTGCAATTCGTGCCCTCGGGCGGCGTCGGCTTGGGGGACATACCGGCCTGGCTTGCAGCGGGCGCTACCGCGGTAAGCCTGGGCGGCCCGTTGATCGGCGACGCTCTAACTGGGGGTTCCCTCGAGCAACTCGCCGAACGGGCGCGGCGTGTGACCGAGCTGGCGGCGGATGCCCGTCCTCAGTCATGAGCGACCGTCAGCTCCGCCGCGTCGTGACGCTGGGGGAGACGATGGCCCTGATGAGCAGCGAGACCGACGGGCCGCTGCAGCACACGCGGTCATTGGCACTTGGCATCGGCGGCTCGGAGAGCAACGTGGCGATCGCCCTCACCCGACTCGGCACGCCGGTCACCTGGATCGGCCGGGTCGGTGAGGACTCCCTCGGCGATCTCGTGCTACGCGAAATCCACGCCGAGGGCGTGAACGTGATTGGCATTCGTGACCCCGATGCCCCGACCGGGCTGATGGTGAAAGAGCGCCGCACCAGCAGCGAGACCCGCGTCTGGTACTACCGACGCGGAAACGCCGTCTCGCGGCTGTCGCCCGCCGACCTAGACCCGCCGGTCATCGCCGGCGCAGCGCTGCTACACGTGACGGGCATCACCCCGGCCCTGCCACCCAGCGCCGCCGAAGCGACGTTCGAGGCGATCCGTATCGCGAAGGAGGCGGGCGTGGCCGTGTCATTCGACCTCAACTTTCGCGGCAAGCTTTGGTCGCGTGCCGAGGCGCAGCAGGTCTATCTGCGCATTCTGCCCGAGGTTGATCTCGTCTTTGCCGGAGACGATGAGGCATCCATTGCCGTCGGGAAAGCGGATTCTCCAATCACACTGGCACACCGACTGGTTGCCGCCGGGGCCGGCCAAGCCATCGTTAAGCTCGGGGAACTCGGGGCAGTTGCAGTCGTGGATGGTGTCGAGTATCAGCGCGACGCGATTCGCATCCGCCCAACCGACACCGTTGGCGCTGGTGACGGTTTCGTGGCGGGGTATCTGGCGGACTATCTCCTCGGCGCCGACGTGCCCACCCGACTGACGACCGCAGTCTCGGTAGGCGCATATGCGTGCATGGTGCCGGGCGATTGGGAGGGGATGCCGCGTCGCAGCGAGATTGCGGGCCTCACCGCGAGCGAACCGGTGAGCCGCTGAGCCGCCCCCCCAGGGAATGGTCGTCAACGCTTCTGGCCTTGCACCTATGTGGACACTCGATGCTTCGGGCGTCGCGCTCAGTAATCTTCCCTTGTGACCGCCTAGGAATTCACGCCGATTTCATGTGACCGCAGCCAGGCTCCCACCACAGGAGAGTCGCTTCAATCTCCAGGAGGACGCAACGTTCGACGTTGGCATTTAGCCTGAATCCACCGGTTGACCTTGAGGTTTTGACGGCGCGTTAAACCGAGAATGCCCCTCTGACCAGCTAAAATAGTTGTTATCTAGACAAGCTA
>NZ_SOHG01000064.1:0-238667 GCF_004403155.1 Cryobacterium sp. Hh7
CCATCGGCAGCAAGGCCGACAGCTTCGCCACGCCCACCACCACAACACCGCTCAGAATTCAGCGACGCTGCTCACTCAAGGCGGACCGGTGGATCGAGGTTTAGTCACGGGACCCCCATCTTGCGCCCGTTTCCTTTGATGGCGTTATGGATCGACCCGAGCCCTCTTCTTCATCGGCAGCAATTCGTGAGATGCGCGAGAAGCCGACCTCACTTCAAAGCGCTCGTCCCGTAGGGCGTTCGGCCTTCGGGCCGCCCCGCAACGGATTCGCCAAACGGCGACGGCCCCGATCGATCAGCAGGCAAGGTAGCCAAGTTGGCAAATCTGGCGCATCTGGCGCATCTGGCGCATCTGGCGCATAATGAGGGTATGAGTACAGATACCGAACTTTCTGTGAGCCAGGCGCGAGATCACTTTTCCGATGCTGTGAATCGGGCCGCGTTCGGTGGGGAGATCACCTACGTGACGCGTGGGAGGGGTCAGAAGCGGGCTGCCGCGATTGTGCCGGTCGAGCTCGTCGAGCGCTACGAGGCGATGATTGACATCGAGGATGGTCGGATCGCGTTGGAGCGACTGGCCGATCTCGACGCCGGTCGTACCATTGCCGTCCCGGCGGATGAGGTGGCTCGGACGCTCGGGCTGTGAGCGCTGCTGGACCGTTCGCCATCGAATATGATCCGAAGGCGCTCAAGGAGTTGATCAAGCTCGACAAACCAGTCGCTCGCCGCGTCATCAAAGCCGTCGACGCGTTGAGCACCGAACCGCGACCGAGCGGCACCCGGCCCCTCGTCGGTTATCCAAATCTGTGGCGGATCCGGGTCGGCGAGTACCGCGTCGTCTACACGATCAAGGACGCCGAACTCGTGGTTCTAGCATTGCGGGTAGCCCACCGAAGCAGCGTCTATCGCAGTCTCTGACGGTGACCGAGTGCAGGCACACATCGTTCATGCGAACTCCGCCTCGACGATCCCAAGTGAGGCGCCGCTCAATCCTTCTGGGGACGACGACCAGGCATCGCATCCGCCCGTTAGCGGTTCCGCTTACAGCCTTTCGGTTGGAAGGATGGATGAAGAGGTGTTAGCCGGGGGAAACTCGAGCACGATCGTGCGCGTAGGCGACACGGTTCACCGCCCAGCAGGACCATGGACTCCCGCGGTGCATCAACTCCTGACCACACTCCGCGCGGCGGGAGTGACGGAAGTACCCGAGCCCTTCGGCCTGGACGAGCAGGGCCGCGAAGTGCTCTCCTACATCCCTGGAATCGTCGGCAACTACCCAATGCCAAGCTGGATCTGGTCGCCGACGATCCTGCACGAGGCTGGATCTTTGCTCCGACGGGTACATGACGCAGACGCGCCACTCGCACACCGGTCCGCAGCGTGGCAGCTGCCGGCGCACGAGCCAATCGAGGTGGTGCGCCTGAACGACGTCGCTCCCTACAACATGGTCTTCCAAGACGGGCACAGCACGGGACTTATCGACGTCGAGATGGTTTCTCCGGGTCCTCGGATTTGGGATCTTGCTCGACGAGTGCGACCCTGAACCGGCAGCTCTTGGCCCTGCTCGGCACCTGCCCTTCGTGGGCCGGCAGCAGAACGTCGTCTTCCAATGGTTCACCGGGTCGGGGAAGTCGTATCTGGGTGGCGCGCTGCCCAGGGCGGATAGGACGGCGAGGCTGGGCTCGGGCATCGCGTGGAGGCGCGGCAGGAAGTAGAGGGCGGTGCCACTGACCCCCGAAGCTGAACATTGGGCTATACCACAGCAGCCCGCGAAGCGCAGTCCCCTCATGAGCCGACGTGTGATCATCTGCGGCAAGTCGTACCTTTCAATTGCACCTGTGTTGAACGCTCAATATGGGCAAAGTCATTGGTGACTACTTGGCAATCCACTACCCACAAGGAAAAGGATTTTTCATGCTTAAAAGATTTTCGGAACAGATGCGTCTCAAGCTCTTCACCGCAGCGGCTGCCTCGTCGGCGATCCTGATCGGCATGACCGGACTGGCCCTTAGCACGCCCGCTTCGGCCGCTCCCGCCCCACAAGCCAACGGTACCGCTGCTGCCGAAGTCCCCGGCGAGCTCGTCGTCGGCTACGTGGCCGGCGCCTCCGCCGACCAGCGCGAGCGTGCTCGCGGGCACGCCTCGGCACGGTTCGCCGAGCGCATCGTCGCCGCGGCCGCCGACCGCACCGAGGTCGAGCTCGTCCGTCTGCCGCAGGGCAAGAACCTGGACGAGGCGATCGCGCAGCTGAAGAGTGACCCCGCCGTCGCCTACGCCGAGCCGAACTACGTCCTGACCCACCAGGCCACCGCCACAGACCCCATCTTCACCAGCACCAATACCTCCCAAGACCTCTGGGGCATGTACGGCGACGCCTCGACCCCCGCCAACGCCTACGGCAGCCAGGCCGCCGAGGCCTGGACCGCCGGCCACACGGGGTCGAAGAGCGTCTACGTCGGCATCATCGACGAGGGCATCCAGTACACCCACCCCGAGCTCAACGGGCAGGTCTGGACCAACCCCTACGAGATCGCGGGGGACGGCATCGACAACGACGGCAACGGCTACGTCGACGACGTCAACGGCTGGGACTTCGCCAACAGCGACAACACCATCTATGACGGTGGCTCCAGAGGCTCGCTCGACAACCACGGCACGCACGTGTCCGGGACCATCGGCGCCAAGGCCAACAACGGGCAAGGCGTAGCCGGCATGAACTGGGACGTGACCCTGATCAGCGGCAAGTTCCTCGGCCGCCAGGGCGGATCCCTGGCCGACGCGGTCAAGTCGGTCGACTACTTCACCGACCTCAAGACCCGCCACGGCATGAACATCGTGGCGACCAACAACAGCTGGGGCGGCGGCGCCTTCTCCCAGACCCTGCTCGACGCCATCACGCGCGCCAACGCCGCGAACATCCTGTTCGTCGCGGCCGCCGGTAACAGCGGCACGAACAACGACACGACGGCGTCCTACCCGTCCAACTACGACGTCGCCAACGTCATCGCAGTCGCCGCCATCGACCGCAATGGGGCGCTGGCGTCCTTCAGCCAGTACGGCGCCACGACCGTCGACCTCGGCGCCCCCGGAGTCGGTGTCTGGTCGACGACCGCCTTCAACACCTACTCGTCCTACAACGGCACCTCAATGGCCACGCCACACGTCACGGGCGCGGCCGCCCTCTACGCCTCCACGCACCCCGGTGCGACAGCGGCGCAGATCAAGAGCGCGATCCTGGGCTCGGTCGTCCCGACGGCCTCCCTCAGCGGCAAGACGGTCACCGGCGGACGGCTCAACGTCAGCGGCTTCTGACCTAGAAGACGGTCAGCGGGTGTGGTCGGGGCGAGAGCCCGGACCACACCCGCTTCTCGTTGCCGAGCGCCGTCTCCAAGACTGACTGACAGTTCACGACGCCACGCTCAACAACGGGCTCGTCGTACACCACGTCCGTGGACTCAACTAGCCGTCATTGCGGCTCTTCTCAGTTTGGTGTTCGGCGCCACAGCGGCGAGTGATCTGGACAGTGCGATCCTCATCCTCGGCGAAAACGTCGGCCGAGTGCTTGCTTAGGGCTGATGATCACCGAGTCGTGGTGCGAAGGTCATTGATCAGTGTCATGTGATCATCGTGGTCGGAATGCATTCGGAAGTACAGACACTACCGGCGCTGCGCATCAGTCATGATCGCTCTGGACCAGCCGCAGTCATCCAGCGACAGTAACTGCTGATAGGACATGGATACCCATGACGAAGTATTGAGCGGAATCTCTGATCGAGGTCCGACCATGGTCATTTGCGGCACTTGCCCACTGCTTCCCCACAATCGTGGGGCAATCATGATCGCTATTGTGAGTGAAAACGACTCTTGATCGGCTATTCGCCGTCGGGAGGACGACTGGAAAAGGTCCGTGGTTCGCCCTCCGGAGGCAGGGGCGGCAGTTCGAATCTGCCTGGGGCACACTCTGAAAGCCCCGGTCACGCCAGTTGCAGCAATTGTTCGTTGCGTTCAGGCCGCAACTATCTGGGCCGATACACATCGGCGCGGCGATCCACCTGCACGACGATGATCACCAGCCGTTCCTCGACGATGTCGTAAATAATGCGATAGGGGCCCCGGCGCGCGCTCCACAGACCTTCGAGTTCGCGTTGCAAAGGGTTACCAACTCGCCGCGGGTATCAGGCGAGGTCTCCGTAGACGAACTCAATTATCGCTGGCACAATCCGGGGCGGTACTCCTTGTAATTCTCGGCGGGCCGAACCAGCGAATTCGACCGCGTCGCTCTTCTCGTCGTCCGAGCTCACTTCGACGATCGACGGGGAACGTTGAACTCGGCGCGTATCTCGTCCTCGCCAATCGTGCGACCGTCGACCAGCTCCTGGCGCGCTTCGGCGACGGCAGCGAGAGTCCCGGGCCGAGAAAGCCAAAAGAGCGTCTCCTGCAACGAATCCCATTCATCGGCTCCGATCAAAACCGCCACCGGAAATCCATTTTTCGTGATCGTCACCTGCTCGTGAGTGAGCGACACCGCATCGACGAACTCACTCAGCCAGTCCTTGACCTTAGAAATCGGTAGCGTCTGCATGCCACCACCGTAGGCCCGAATCCTGGCCATGAAGAGGCCCATATAGTGGCTCTTCTTGGCGATCGTTGTCTTGCGGTGAGCGAACGGATCAGTCTGCCGCGCTCTGTCGCGTGTCGTCGCGACCTTTGCGCCCCGGTCATCGGCCGGCCCACAACTCAGCGATTGGGATCTCCCGGTTCAGCACGTTCGATGCGGCGCGGTGGCCGGAGCAGAGCGCCGCGGTGACCGTGGCAGGGTCATCCGTCCAGGTCGCCTCTCCGGCGATGTGGAGCACCCCGCCGACGGGTGTCGCGAGGTCGTCGTGGTCGGCCGTGGTAGCGCCGCGCGTCATGTACGCGTAGGAACCACGAGCAAAGGGATCGTCCTGCCACGCGGTAATGTCAACCCGGGTTGGAAACTCCACCTTGTCGCCGTACAGCCTCCGCAGCTGCGCCAGAACCGAGTCAACAACCTGCAGGTCAGACCAGTTACGGATCTCGCGGGCCGCAGGCCCGGCGGCGAAAGTCAGCAGGGTAGGCGTTCCGTGCAGGGCCGTCAGGTCGTACCAGGAGTGCCACGCGCGACCCTCGGGTCCTTGTTGCCGGATTGCATAGACTCCGTCGTCCCAAAATTTCGTCGGAAACCGCAGGAAAATCTTCTCGAATGCGTTCATGCTCAGGCGCCCCAGGGCGCCCACGTTTGGTTCCGGGAGCGGCGGTTCGATGGTGAAGTCCGGTGACTGGAGAACCCCGACGGGCACCGTCACGACGGCCGTGTCCGCCGTCAAAGCGCCATGGTCTGTCGTGACCGTGACGTCCGTTGAGGACCATCGCACGTGGGTGACGACGTGCTCCAGGCGGATGTCGAGTCCGGTCGCGAGGTGCGTGGCCAGTCGATCATAGCCGTCGGGAAAAACCACCTCGTCACCCTCTATGACATCGTCGTCGAGTCCGTGGGCGGCAAGATCATCGATCCAAACCCCGTACTGCTCTTCGCTGCGGTGCTGCAAAAACTCCCGCACACGTTCGGCCCGAGCCGGGTACCAGCCCTGGCCAGCGAGCGCTGTCTCGGTCACGTCGCGGTAGGAGGCATCCGCTTCTGACGCAGCGACCGCCTTGACGAGCGCGGCATCAACCGAGCGGATGTCGTCGGTGAAGGCCCGCGCGGCATCATCGGGCAGTCGCTCGCCGCTCGGACCGTAGTACGCGATCGGGCGGCTGTCCGGTTGGTATCCGCCGACCGTGAACTCCACGGTTGGCATCCCAAATGCCGCGGCCGCTGCTGCGACGGGGTTGTCGGTGATGCCGTGGATCCAGGATGCGCCGCGGTCGGTGACGAACCCGTCAGTGCGATCCGTGCAGACCCGGCCGCCCACACGGTCGCGGGCCTCGAGCACCACGACGCTGCGGCCGGCGTTCGCCAGCAGTCGAGCAGCGGCCAGCCCCGCCACCCCGGCGCCAACCACGATCGCATCGAAATGTTCCATGCCTAACCTTCTCCTACGGGGGCGAGCAGCGCTGCCAAAGTCGGCTGACATTCAGCTGTGAGCCCACTCTCCCATGCTCGTCCTCGATGACGGCGGCAGGGGTCGCTGAGCGTTTGATCTTGACCGTACGGGGATGCGCATGTCTGGTTGATACCGCAAACGCTGGCCGATTCCCACGGCCACCGACATTGCATTCGCTCTCGGAATCCTCGCGGTGTTCGGCAAGGGCATTCCCTCCCCGTCGGGCGGCACACCACCGCCACCTGCGCACCCGCGAACAGACGGAGCTCCAGACCAGTAGCTAGACTGATTTACCTGATCGGGGAGGTTGTGGATGGCTGGAAAGAACAGCGTCAGGCCGGCCAAGCCGCAGCCGTGATCGAGGCGCTGTGAATCGGCATCGCCTCGCCGGAATCGGCGCGATCACCGTCACGTCCATTCTGTGGGGCACCACCGGAACCGCCGCGACTCTCGCGCCCGGCGTTGGGCCGCTCGCGATCGGCTCAGCGGCTCTCGGCATTGGGGGAATTCTGCAGGCCGTCATCGCCATCCCCGCGCTTCGGGCCGCCCTGCCCGCCGTGCGCGGCAATTTGCGGCTGATCGTTCTCGGCGCGGTGGCGGTCATGATCTACCCCCTCGCCTTCTACGGTTCCATGCACTTCGCGGGCGTCGCGATCGGATCGGTCGTGTCACTCGCCTCCGCGCCCCTCGCCTCCGGCCTCCTCGAATTCCTGCTCGAACACAAACGACTCAGCCGGTGGTGGGCCCTGGCGGCGGGCCTGGGAATCATCGGCAGCACGCTGCTGTGCCTGTCCAAGATGACGGATGCCGCAGAGTCGGCCGGTCAGACCGTGGCCGGCATCTCCCTCGGACTCCTCGCCGGGGCAACCTATGCCACCTATTCCTGGGCAGCACACCGCCTCATGAACCGAGGCATCAGCCGCGCAGCATCGATGGGCTTCGTGTTCGGGCTCGGCGGCACGCTCCTGCTGCCCGTGCTCATTGTCACCGGCGCCCCGCTGCTCGCATCCACCCAGGCCTTCAGCGTTGCCGCGTACATGGCGATCATTCCGATGTTCCTCGGCTACCTTCTGTTCGGCTACGGCCTGACCCGCGTCTCGGCCAGCACCGCCACAACGATCACGCTCACCGAACCGGCAATAGCGGCCATCCTCGCTGTGCTCATCGTCGGCGAACGCCTCACGACGCTCGGCTGGGTCGGCCTCGCGGTCATCGCCGGCGTCCTGGCCATCCTGGCGATTGCCCCGACCAACGAAGTCGAGCGCAAGACCGCGACCTCAACGCAGAGAATACCCGCCGCGACCCGGTGACCGGGTCGGCGCATCCGCTCGTCAGAGGCTGTCTCGTCAACGGCTGTTCGGGCACACGAAGAGGCCTCAGTCTTTCGACTGAGGCCTCTTCGTTACTCCAATTTGACTTAGTGGCTACTCAACGCCGGTTCCTCGAACTGGTTGCTCGTGTTGTTCACGCCGCCAGCCTTCAGCGCGGCTTCGCCGGCGAAGTACTCCTTGTGGTTGTCACCCAGGTCGGAGCCCGACATGTTCTGGTGCTTGACCGTGGCGATTCCCTCACGGATTTCGCGACGCTGCACGCCCTTGACGTAGGCGAGCATGCCCTGGTCGGCGAAGTAGCCCTTGGCCAGGTCATCCGTCGAGAGTGCGGCCGTGTGGTAGGTCGGCAGGGTGATGAGGTGGTGGAAGATGCCAGCCTCTTTCGAGCTGTCGCGCTGGAAGGTGCGGATCTTCTCGTCGGCGTTCACGGCCAGTTCGGTCTCGTCGTAGTCGACGCTCATGAGCTTGGCACGGTCGTAAGCGAAGACGTCCTTACCCTCGGCGAGGAGTGCGTCGTAGGCCTGCTGACGGAAGTTCAAGGTCCAGTTGAACGACGGGCTGTTGTTGTAGACCAGCTTGGCGTTCGGAATGACCTTGCGCACCTCGTTCATCATGCCCGCGATCTGGCCGATGTGCGGCTTCTCGGTTTCGATCCAGAGCAGGTCGGCACCGTTCTGCAGCGACGTGATGCTGTCGAGCACGCAACGCGCCTCGCCGGTTCCGGCGCGGAACTGGAACAGGTTGCTGGCCAGGCGCTTCGGGCGAAGCAGCTTGCCATCGCGCTTGATGACGACGTCGCCGTTGCCGAGGTCGGCTTCGGTGATCTCGTCAACGTCGAGGAAGGAGTTGTACTGGTCGCCCAGGTCGCCGGGCGTGTACGTCACGGCGAGCTTCTGCGTGAGGCCGGCACCGAGCGAGTCGGTGCGCGAGACGATGATGCCGTTCTCGATACCGAGCTCGAGGAACGCATAGCGAACCGCGTTCAGCTTGGCGATGAAGTCTTCGTGAGGAACGGTGACCTTGCCGTCCTGGTGGCCACACTGCTTCTCGTCCGACACCTGGTTCTCGATCTGAATGGCGCAGGCGCCAGCCTCGATCATTTTCTTGGCCAGAAGGTAGGTGGCTTCGGGGTTACCGAAGCCGGCATCGATGTCGGCGATGATCGGCACAACATGGGTCTCGAAGTTGTCAATCTGCACCTGGATCGCAGCTGCCTTGGCGTCGTCGCCAACGATGCGGGCGTTGTCGAGGCCGGTGAAGAGCAGGTCGAGCTCGCGGGCATCGGCCTGGCGGAGGAAGGTGTAGATCTCCTCGACGAGAGCGGGAACCGTCGTCTTCTCGTGCATGGACTGGTCGGGGAGCGGACCGAATTCGCTGCGCAGCGCCGCAACCATCCAGCCGGACAGGTACAGGTAGCGCTTGTTGGTGGTCTTGAGGTGCTTCTTGATCGAGATCATCTTCTGCTGGCCGATGAAGCCGTGCCACACACCGAGCGACTGGGTGTAGATGGAGGAATCTCCGTCGTACTCCCCCATGTCCTTACGCATGATGTCGGCCGTGTACTGCGCGATCTCCAGGCCGGTCTTGAAACGGTTCTGGGCACGCATGCGGGCGACAGACTCCGGGTTGATGGCGTCCCAGCTGCTTCCAACCTGCTGTTTGAGGGCTTCGATGGCCGCGATGTCTTTCCGGTAGACAGTCATGTTAATTCCTTCGACGTGTGAGTTGGGCTGAGCCGGAACTTCTGACTCAACGAGCCGCTATCGGCTGATAAACCCAGATTGGCGCAAGAACAGTGAGTCTTTCCCAAGAAAGTCGAGAGAATAAATGCGATTCTTCTGCAATTGAAAAGTTATTCGCGGAGTTGGGTGTTCTCGGGGGCATCTCCGGGCACGACGATGACCAGCCGGCACCTGGGGCACCGATGGCACTCTTCCAGACCATCAGCGGTGTCGACGCCGTCCGGGATCATCTCGGTGCCGCAGGCCGGGCAAGCGGGACCGTCGTCGTCAAAGTCCTTCATCACACGGGCGATTTCAGGCCGGCGCCGCACAGCGGCACGACCACGGACTCGGCCGTGAGCAGGCTCGCGGCCACCGCCCAGGTGGGGCTGGCTTTGTCGAACGTCGAGTCAACGGCGGCGCGCACGGCAGCGAAGCAGACAGCCGAGGTCGGCTCGACGAAGAGTCCCTCGTCGGCCAGTTCCTGGCGCGCGCCCGCGGTTTGCCGGTCACTGACGGAAACGATCGTGCCACCGGTGGCACGCACAGCGGACAGAATCTGCCGGCCCCGGGGAGGCGCCGCGATGGCGATACCCTCGGCGATCGTGGTGCCGCCGTCAACCGCCGCGGGCATCGCGAAGCCCTGCGCCATGGCCTGTTCCAGCGGCGAACAAGCGGATGCCTGCACCGCGACAATCCGCGGCATCCGCTCGGCGAGACCAGCGGCGACCAGCTCGCTGAAAGCGAGGTAACAGCCGAGCACCAGCGTGCCGTTGCCGACCGGAACCACCACCGTCTCGGGCAACGAGCGCCCGCGCTGCTCCCAGATCTCATAACCGTAGGTCTTCACGCCGTGCAGAAAGTACGGGTGATAGACGTGGCTCGCGTACATGACGCCGGGTCGGCCCGCTGCCCGCAGAGCGGCCGCCGAGGTATCCGCGCGCGAGCCGGGTACCAGCTCGACCGTGGCGCCGTGCGCCCGCATCTGCGCGAGCTTGCCGGGCGAGGTGGACTCGGGAACGTAGACCGTGCAGCCGATGCCGGCCCGCCCGAAATAGGCGGCCATCGCCGTGCCGGCGTTTCCGCTGCTGTCGACCATGGCGTTGGTGACACCGAGCCGTTGGGCGAGGGTCGCGAGCAAGACCGCGCCGCGGTCTTTGAACGAGAGCGTCGGCAGCAGAAAGTCGAGTTTGAGCTGTACGTGGGCCAGAGCGCGGGACGGCACGAGGGGCGAAAAGCCCTCTCCCAGGGTGATCGACGGGTCGACGGCGATCGGCAGCGCCTCGGCATAGCGCCAGAGCGAGGGGGCGCGACCGGGCAGCGCCTGGGCATCCACTTTAATGTCGAATTCGGCGACGTCGAGTAGGCCGCCGCAGGTGCAGCGCCAGACCAGGCTCTCGACCGGATAGACGGCGGCGCACTCGGAGCAGACAAGGTCAGGCATCCCTCGATGCTAGCTGCCCCGCCGTCAGCTGCCGGTGGTGAACCTCCAGATGCTCGTCGAGACGGGGTTGCCGGCCAGATCACGCACGGCACTGCTGCCGCCGGTGACCGTGACGGTGAAGTTGGTGGTGGCTGCCAAGGTGCTGCTCGGGTTCAGAATCCACTGATTCGTTGTGCCGCTGCGGGAGACGACGGCGGCGATCGCAGCGCCGGTCGCGGTGTTCTTCAGCCTGAAAGTGGATGCCGCCACACCCGCCATTCCCTCGCTGAACGTCACCGAGACACTCGCGGTGCGGCTGGCACCCGTCGCCCCGCTGGCGGGAGTGCGCGTGGTGATCGTCGGCGCCGGGCCGGTCGTGAAGCTCCAGCCGGTTGACACCAGCGGCGTGCCCGTCGCGTCACGGATTGCTGCGGCTCCGCCGGTGAGGCTGACGCTGTATTTGGTGTCCGGCGCGAGGGTCGCGGTCGGATTGAGCGTCGCGACCCGGGTGGTCGCGTTGTAGCTGACCGCAGCGGAGAGAACCGTGCCGGCCGGATTCTTCACCCGCATCGTTGTCGTCGATACCCCTTGTACGGCTTCGCTGAAGGTTGCGGTCGCGTTGGCGGACTGCGCGACCCGGGTGGCCAGGCTGACCGGTGATTTCGCCGTGACGGTCGGCGGAACTGCTGCCGCCACGATCGGGCTCAGAAAACCGCTCCTGGCGGTGTTCCAGTGGGTGGCCAGGTAGTTCGACGCGGGCGGCGTGCCCGGGAAATAGTAGTCCTCGTCGTGACAGTCGATGGCCCAGTCGGTGCCCGGGCAGGTGAAAGTCAGGGTGCCGCCCGCGGCGAAGTGCGGCCCGCCGTCGTCGTAACACATGAGGTCGGCCTCGTCGTAGCAGTGGCCGGCCTGGCTGGAATGCGGCGCCGAGTACTGCACCGCCCCGATATTGTGGCCGATTTCGTGGGCGATCACGAGCAGGTCCAGGTAGGCCGACATCGAATAGCGCGGCCGAGTGTCGTTGTTGGCGTTCAGCGCGGGATTCGGCTGGTCGTCGATCGAGAGCTCACCCTGACCCCCGTAGGGATAGACATCCTGAATCTGATCGATATAGGTGATGTACAGACGATCATTGGCGATGAAGTCGACCGGTCCCAGCCCGAATGCGACCTGATTTTGCAGGCTCCAGATGTAATCGTTGAAGTCGTAGGTGGCGTCGGATCCGACCGGCAGCAGGGTCACGTTGCGCACCGTGACGTCGACGCCGTTGGTGCACAGAAAGCGGTAGTTCTGACTGGTGGCGGCATCCGCTGCCTCGAGATTGTTGTTCACTTGCCGCATCACGTCACGCAGGGGGGCCAACATTGTTGCGTACCGGTTGGTGCGATCCTGCGGAACCCCGTAGATCACCTCGATGCGCTTGCCACTCACACCGCCGGCGCTGCACAGCGCGGTCAGCTCAGAGGCCGGTACGGCGGAAACGCTCTCTTCTGCCGCTGCGGATGTCTGTTTCAGCCTGGCCGCGCCGCCGAACGCCTCGACCGGGTCGGGTCCGTGGCTGCACAGTCTGGTTCTGGCGAGCGTCAGCTTCAACCGGTCACACAGCTTGGACAGGTCGGGGGCGGTCTGCGCTGTGGTCGGCGCTGCTATCGGCGCTGTGACGGCGTCGGCGGCATTGGCTGGCAGCGGTGCAACCGCGGTGACGAAAATGGCACTCAACGCGAGCACGGCGAGGCTACGGCGAATAATGCGGGACGGCTTCGGAGCGCGAACAAATGTCATTTTCGTGTCCTTCCGGTGCTGGCCACGATTCGACCCCAACGATAATGCGGTTCGCCCACCCCTTCAAGGGCCGGCGCGCCATAGTGTGGGAGCCATGATGGTTTACCGCTACTGGCGCATCGCGCTGGTTGCGCCCGTGATCGGGTTCCTCCTCGGTGCCGCCGTGGTGGGAGTGATGTCCTTGGGCAGTAACCCCCAGGCGCGAGCCGGCCAGACGATCGAAGGCGTCGTGCGGGCGATTCTGGGCTTCGGTGCCGTCGGCCTGGTCGTCAGCATCGCCGCGCTGGTCGGCGGCGTCGTTCTGGTTGGCTGCCTCGACCGGCACCTCGCAAAATCGTCGGGTGTGCGCACCGCCCTGGCCGCCCTCGGTGCGGCCGGTGGCGTGCTGGTTCTCGGAATCGTGTTCGCCACCGTGCAGGGAATAATCGGAGCGGGCTGGGCGTACCTCATCATCACCTTCACGGTGGCGCTCGCTACCGCGGCGGGGATCGCGGCAGCGTTTCTGGTGCACCGGGCCGAGCGACGAAGCGAGCGCACCCGGCCAAAGCGGGTGGAGCATCCGCTGCCCAGCGCCTGGGTCGATTTCTAGAATGCCGGTGCGACCCGTCGCAACGTAGGGTGGGCACATGATAGTTCGGCGCTACTGGCGCATCGCGGTGTTCGCACCGATCGTGGGGTTTCTGATCGCGGCCTGCGTCGCAGTCGTCATGACCGACGCCGGCAGCGGTGAAACCGAGTTTCGGTTCTGGTTTGTCGTGCGTTCCATGGCGAATTATGGCGTGATCGGCCTCGTTATCGGCGCGGTCGCTTTGCTGGGCGGTCTCGTGGCGGTGGCGATTGCTGATCGAAAGCTCACTAAATCGCGGCGCCTGCGCACGACAGCGGCCGCATTGGGCGCAATGGGCGGTGTGGTGTTGCTGTCCCTGACGATCGCCGCAGTCTTGACGATGCTGGACGACGGCCTGTATGCGGGCATCACCATCGCCTTCGGCCTGGCCTTCGGCGCGGCGGCAAGCGTGGTGGCGGCCGTGATGGTGCTCTACGCGGAACGTCACACCCGCTAAGCCGCAGCAAACCGCTTCTGCGAGCGCGCTTTGGCTTTCTCGGCCTCGATTTCCCGGTTTTTCGGCGGTGCGGAGCTCACCAGATCTTCGAGCAGGTGCCGAGAGATGCGCGCTATCTCGTGCACGGCGAGCTCAAAGGCTTCTTCGTTCGCCTTAGACGGATGCGTGCGCTGGGCCGAGTTCTGCAGCCGGCACATTCTGGTCGACGCGGGCGTGTTCGTGCCGCGTCGCCGAACCGAGTGCCTGGTCGAGCAGACCCTGGCGTTGTGCCCACCCGAGGCAGTCATCGTCGATCTCTGCTGCGGATGCGGCAGCGAACGGGTGGAGAGCTGATCGCGTTCCCCGGGCAGGTCGACGACCCTCTCTCGCTGCACGATGGTGGGCGTCGACGACAGCACAATGACGCGCTCGGCCAGGTACACGGCCTCGTCGATGTCGTGCGTGACGAACAGGGTCGTGATCTTCACGTCGCGCAGTGCTTCGAAGCTGGTGCCGCGACAGTCCAACCGCGGCGGCAAACTCAGGGCCGAGCGAAGCGTAGTTCTGGATGATCTCCCGAACAGCGTCTTCATGAGCGGATGCATACGCAAACGATTCCGCGAGCGCCGCCCGGAAACTCGTGACGAGGTGAGGGTTGGTCGGGGTGCAACAAACGCTGAGCTCCTCCGACATGGTCGGGGAGGTTACTGAATCAGGTAGTGGCTGACAACGACGCATAGGCGTTCAAAATGAAACTTTATTGTCAATCTATGAAAAGTAACGACCAAAGCCAAACAATGTCAAGGTCTCGTCAGATGGCAATGATCACGTTACGTGAGCGAAACATCCGCTCCACCGGGTGATTGTGCACCCATTGCGAGCACCGGACCGGCGTTCAACCGCCAGTGATGACTGAATTCTCTTGTCATCTAATGAAATAGGTGTTTTACTAAATGCAATTGTGAGCGGCATGGAAACACGAGGACCTTGACATGAGCGCAGTACCCGGCAAACCAGACACGACCACGCGAACGGCCGAGCGTGCCCTCGCTCTGCTCAGCGTTGTCTGCGAGCAAGGCTCACTCACCCTCGGTGAAGCCGCGAAAGCGGTCGACCTCTCCGCCAGCACAGCACTTCGCCTCTTGCGCACCCTCGAGGCAGCCACCTTTATTCGCCGTGACGACGAGGGCTCCTACCGCCCAGGAGTGGCGATCGTGCAGCTCGGCGTACTCGCCCTGAGTCAGGAATCACTCGTGGCGCTCTGTCGCGATCCGATGACGCGAATTGTCGAACAAACCGGAGAATCCGCGTATCTGAGCATCCCGGCCCCGGGACGACAGGGCCTCTACGTGGCCATTGTCGAGGGAACCCACTCCGTTCGGCACTCGAATTGGGTGGGCCGCAAGTTTCCCCTGGATTCGAGCGCCTCGGGGAAAGCCCTGCAGGGCGGCACCGGTGACACCGGCTACTGCGTCGTGAGTGACGGTGTGGAGCGTGACGTCACGGCAATAGCGGTACCGATCAGCGTCGGCGACCGCATCGCGGGCGCCCTCAGTGTGGTCGTTCCGAGCTACCGCATCACCACGTCAAGCATCGAACGTATCGGCCAGCTCTTGCTCGGCGAAGCGCGCCAGCTCTACGCCCGCTGATCACCCTGAAACATTCCCGCACCATCCACTGCCCCGCCGGAACAAGGGAACCCCACCTATGACTCACACCTCGTCGCACCCGACCACCCACACCGCACGCCCCGTTCGCGCCGCCCGCGGCACCGAACTGACCGCGAAGAGCTGGCAGACCGAGGGCCCGCTGCGCATGCTCATGAACAACCTCGACCCCGAGGTTGCCGAGCGCCCCGACGACCTCGTCGTCTACGGCGGAACCGGCAAGGCCGCGCGCAACTGGGAGTGCTACGACGCGATCGTGCGCACCCTCGAAACGCTGGAAAAGGACGAAACCCTGCTGGTGCAGTCGGGCAAGCCGGTCGGCGTGTTTCGCACCCACGAGTGGGCGCCACGGGTGCTCATCGCCAACTCCAACCTCGTCGGAGACTGGGCGACCTGGCCCGAGTTTCGTCGCCTCGAGCACCTCGGGCTCACAATGTACGGGCAGATGACCGCCGGATCGTGGATCTACATCGGTACCCAGGGCATCCTGCAGGGCACCTACGAGACCTTCGGCGCCGTGGCCACCAAGAAGTTCAACGGCACCCTGGCGGGCACGCTGACCCTCACCGGCGGGGCCGGCGGCATGGGCGGCGCGCAGCCGCTCGCCGTCACCATGAACGACGGCGTCGTGCTGATCGTCGACGTCGACCCGGCGCGGTTGCAGCGCCGCGTCGATCACGGTTACCTCGACGAAATGACCGCCGATCTCGACGACGCCATCGCCCGGGTGCTCGCGGCCAAGGCGCAACTCCGCGCTCTGTCGGTGGGTCTGGTCGGCAATGCCGCGACCGTGTTCGCCGAATTGCTCGCTCGCAAAGTGCCGATCGATATCGTGACCGACCAGACCAGCGCGCACGACCCGCTCTCCTACCTGCCCGAGGGCGTGACGGTTGAAGAATGGCACGCCTACGCGGCCGAGAGCCCCGAAGAGTTCACAGTGCGCGCCCGAGCTGCAATGGCCAAGCAGGTCAAAGCGATGGTCGAATTTCAGGATGCCGGTGCCGAGGTCTTCGATTACGGCAACTCGATTCGGGCCGAGGCGAAGCTCGGCGGCTACGAGCGGGCGTTCGAGTTTCCGGGGTTCGTGCCCGCCTACATTCGACCGCTGTTCGCCGAGGGCAAAGGCCCGTTCCGCTGGGTGGCGCTCTCCGGCGACCCGGCCGACATCGCCGCCACCGACAAGGCCATTCTGGAGCTGTTTCCGAACGACGCCGGGCTGCACCGCTGGATCACCAAGGCCGAAGAAAAGGTGGAGTTTGAGGGCCTACCGGCCCGCATCTGCTGGCTCGGCTATCAGGAACGCCACCTGGCCGGGCTCAAATTCAACGAGATGGTCGCCTCCGGCGAGCTGCGCGCCCCGATCGTGATCGGCCGCGACCACCTCGACTCCGGCTCGGTCGCCTCGCCCTACCGTGAGACCGAGGGTATGTTGGACGGCTCCGACGCGATCGCCGACTGGCCGCTGCTGAACGCGCTGCTGAACACCGCCTCCGGCGCGACCTGGGTCTCCATCCACCACGGCGGCGGGGTCGGAATCGGCCGCAGCATCCACGCCGGGCAGGTCATCGTCGCCGACGGCACCCCGCTGGCCGCGGAGAAGATCGCGCGCGTGCTCACCAACGACCCCGGCACCGGAGTGATGCGGCACGTCGACGCCGGCTACGAACGGGCCGAGGAAGTAGCCCACGACCGCGGCCTGCGCGTACCCATGTGGGAGGACTGAGCATGCTCGCCGGTCTCGCCGAAATCGCCGAGGTCGGCCGCGACCACCGGCGCGGCGGGTACTCCCGCCATCTCTGGCAGGCGGCCGACCTCGAGCTGCGCACCTGGTTCGTCGAGCGCGCCGAACGGCTCGGCCTGCAGGTCGAAACGGACCGCAACGGCAACCTCTGGGCCTGGTGGGGTCAGCCGGGACCGGATGCGGTCGTCACCGGCAGCCACCTCGACTCCGTTCCCGGCGGCGGCGCCTACGACGGGCCGCTCGGCGTGGTCTCCTCGCTCGAGGCCATCGGCCGGCTACAGGCGAGCGGGTTCGTGCCGACCCGGCCGTGCGCGGTGCTGATGTTCGCCGAGGAAGAGGGCTCCCGTTTCGGCATCGCCTGCCTCGGCTCGAGGCTGCTCAGCGGCGCGATCGACGCCGATCAGGCCCGTTCCCTTACCGACAGCGATGGTGTGACGCTGGCCGAGGCCGCGCACCAGTTCGGCCTGAACCCGGCGCACCTCGGCGCCGACCTCGTTGCACTAGAACGCATCGGACTGTTCATCGAGCTGCACGTCGAGCAGGGCCGCGGCCTGATCGACCTCGACCAGCCGGTGGCCGTAGCATCATCGATTCTGGCCCACGGTCGCTGGCGCCTCACCGTCACCGGCCAGGGTAATCATGCCGGCGCGACCACCATGATCGAGCGCCGCGACCCGATGGTCGCCACTGCCCAGGCCATCGTGGGTGTGCAGGCCGCCGCTCTGGGTCGCCCGGGAAGCCGGGCGACGATCGGCCGCATCGAAGCGATCCCCGGCGGAACCAACGTTATCGCCAGTTCGGTGCACGCCTGGCTCGACGCCCGCGCCGAGACCGACGAAGAAACCCGTCTGCTCGTGGCCGACATTGCAGCCCGCGCCCAGCAGGCCGCCCAGCAGAACGGATGCTCCGCCACCCTCACCGAGGAATCCTGGGCCGGCGCCGTGCAGTTCACCCCCGGCTTGCGCGAGCGGTTCGCGCAAGCGCTCGGCCAGGTGCCGCAACTGTCGACCGGAGCCGGCCACGATGCCGGCGTGCTCGCCGCCCACGTGCCGAGCGCAATGCTGTTCGTGCGTAACCCGACCGGAATCTCCCACGCGCCGGAGGAATTCGCCGAAGCCGCGGACTGCGTGGCCGGCATCGACGCGCTAGAACTGCTGCTGAGGGATCTGCTATGAGCAACTTTTGGTGCGAAACCCTGCTGATCGACGGGGTCGCCGTGACCGGGGTGAGGGTCGAGGTCGACGACCACGGTCGCATCTCTCGGGTTCAGATTCACGGGGCGGAGGCCGCGGACATCCGTTTGGGAACGGTGTTGCCGGGGTTCGGTAATGCGCACTCGCACGCGTTTCACCGGGCCTTGCGCGGTCAGACCCACACCGAGGGTGGCGATTTTTGGATTTGGCGCGAGCGGATGTACCGGGTCGCCGCGCAGCTCGACCCCCTGAAGTACCAGGCGCTGGCGACGGCGGTGTTCGCCGAGATGCTCGTGAGCGGCTACACCGTCGTCGGTGAGTTTCACTACGTGCATCACCGCGCGAATGGCGAACCGTATGAGACGGAGCACGCCATGGAACTGGCGCTTGCGGCGGCGGCGCGGGCCGTCGGCATCCGTTTGGTGCTGCTCGACACGGTGTATCTGCAGGGCGGAATCGGGCAGGAGTTGGCACCCGAACAGCGGGCGTTCGGCGACTTTGACGCCGCGGGCTGGCTGGCCCGATGGCACTCGCTGCGCGCAGCACTGGGGAACGACGACCTCGTGACGCTCGGCGCCGCGCTGCACTCGGTGCGTGCCGTCACGCCCGAGGCGATGCGTGAAGTGCTCGCCGGATTACCGGCGGACGTTCCGCTGCACGTGCACCTGTCGGAGCAGTCGCAGGAGAACGCGGATTGCCTCGCGGCGTATGGCCTGACCCCGACCGGTGTGCTCGATTCGCTCGGTGCCCTCGCACCGCGACTGAGTGTGGTGCACGCGACGCATCTGAGCGACGCGGACCGCGCGCTGCTCGGCGACGCCGGCGTGACCGTCGTAATGTGCCCGACCACCGAGGCCGATCTCGGCGACGGAATCGGTCCGGCGCTGGCCCTGGCCGAGGCGGGCTGCCCGATTGCCCTCGGCTCCGATCAGAACGCCGTCATCGACCCGTTTTTGGAGATGCGCGGATTGGAAATGGGCGAGCGGCTGGCCTCGCGACAGCGCGGACGCTTTGCCCCGACCGCCCTGCTCACCGCGGCCACGAGCGCCGGCTATGCCTCGCTCGGGCTCGGCCGTCTCACGATGCGCGAGGGCGACCCGTGCGATCTAGTCGAGATCAGCACCGCCGGCATGCGCACGGTCGGATCGTCTGTCGAGCAGCTTCCGCTGACCGCGACCGCCTCCGATGTGCTGCGGGTCATCGTGGGCGGGCAGGTCGTGGCCGATGGCGGTCGACTGGTCGGCGGCGCGCGGCCGTCGGAGCTGATGGCCGACGCGCTTGGAAGGCTCGGCGAATGAGCGGCACCGAGCTCATCACCGGAATCGGCGAACTGACCACGCACGATGAGTCCGGCGAGCGCCGGCACGACGCGGCACTCGTCATCGGCGACGGCCGCATCCTCTGGATCGGTGCGGCCGCCTCGGCCCCCGCTGCCGATCATCGAACGGATGTCGATGGCCGCGCCGTTCTGCCCGGCTGGGTCGACTCGCACACCCACCTCGTATTCGGCGGCGACCGTTCGGCAGAGTTCGAAGCCCGCATGGCCGGCCAGAAGTATGCCGCCGGCGGCATCAACACCACCGTCGCCGCAACCCGCGCGGCGTCCGAGGAGCAGCTTGTAGCCACAGCGCTGGGCCTGCGCCACGAAGCCGAAACGCAGGGCACCACCTTTCTCGAGACCAAAACCGGGTATGGGCTCGACGTGGACAGTGAAGCGCGGTCGGCCCAGGCCGCCGCCCGCGTCGCCGACGTCGTCAGCTATCTCGGCGCCCACATCGTGCCGAATGGGCTGGATCGTCGCGACTACCTCGACCTCGTCACCGGGCCGATGCTCGCCGCGGTGCTGCCCTACGTGCAGTTCATCGACGCGTTCTGTGAGGTGGGCGCGTTCGACGTGGAGGAGACCCGGGAGGTACTGTTGGCCGGCCGGGCCGCCGGCCTCGGGCTGCGCGTGCACGGCAACCAGCTCGGCTTCAGTGGCGGCGTGCGGCTGGCCGCTGAACTCGGCGCGCACAGCGTTGACCACTGCAACTACCTGGAGCCATTCGATATCGACGCGTTGGCGGCGTCGGCCACGGTCGCCACGCTGCTGCCGGCCTGCGATCTGTCCACCCGGCAACCGTTTCCGCCGGCCCGCCAGCTGCTCGACGCCGGTGTGACCATCGCCCTGGCGACCAATTGCAATCCGGGCACCTCGTACACCACGTCGATGCCGTTCTGCGTGGCGACCGCCGTGCTGCAGATGGGGCTGACCGTGACCGAGGCGGTCTGGGCGGCGACCCGTGGTGCAGCGGCGTCGCTCGGCCGCGATCAGGGAACGGATGCCGTCGGCTCGCTGTGGGTCGGCGGCCTGGCCGACCTGCAGGTTCTGAACGCCCCGTCGATCTCGCACCTGGCCTACCGCCCCGGCGTGCCGCTGACCGCAAGCGTCTGGAGACGGGGAGTGCGGGTGGCCTGAACCGCGAAAGCGAGAAAATAGCTGCTTCAGCACACCCGAAGCAACCTTTTTCCCGCTCTGGCGAGACGCGGCAAACTACGCTGGGGGGATGACCTCTGGCCCGATCACCCCTCCCCTGGCAACCAAGAAGCCGCAACGCCGCGAGCACCACAACGACGTCTACGTCGACGATTACGAGTGGTTGCGCGACAAGGACAGCCGCGAGGTCATCGCCCACCTCGAGGCCGAGAACAGCTACACCGAGGCCCGCACCGCCACCCAGGAACCACTCCGGCAGCAGATTTTCACCGAGATCAAGAACCGCACCCAGGAGACCGACCTGAGCGTTCCGGTGCGTCGCGGCGCCTTCTGGTACTACACCCGCACGGTCGAGGGCCAGGAATACGGCATCCACTGTCGTGCACCGATCAGCGGCCCGGATGACTGGGCGGCGCCCGTGCTCGGCACCAACCAGAGCGTGCCCGGCGAGCAGATCCTGCTCGACGACAACGTCGAAGCGGCCGGCCACGAGTTCTTCTCGCTCGGCAGCTTCGACCTCAGCGACGACGGCACGCAGCTGCTTTACGCCGTCGACGTGGAGGGCGACGAACGCTACACGATTCGGGTGCGCACCATCGCGACCGGCGAGAACCTGCCAGACACGATCGAAAACACGAGCGCCGGCGCCCTGTTCGACCCGAGCGGACGCTACCTCTTCTACACCACCGTCGACGACGCCTGGCGCCCGGACACCGTGTGGCGGCACGAAATCGGCGCCGCTGAAGTCGCTGACGCCAGCATCTTTCACGAGCCCGACGAACGATTCTGGGTGGGCGTCGGCATCACCCGCAGCCGCAAATTCCTCATGATCGAGGCCGGGTCCAGCGTCACGACCGAATCGTGGGTGCTCGACGCCAGCAACCCCACCGGCGACTTCGCCGTGGTCTGGCCGCGCCAGGACAACGTGGAATACGATGTCGAGCACGCCGTGATCGCCGGGGAAGACCGCCTGCTGATCGTGCACAACGGCGGCGCGGCCGTCAATTTCGAACTGGTCAGCGTCGCAGCCGCAGACCCGCAAGGCGAGAAGCGGATGCTGCTGCCGCACGACCCGCAGATCCGGCTGGAAAGCGTCGATGCCTTCGCCGACTTTCTCGTCGTGGAGTACCGCCGCGACGGCCTCACCCGCCTCGCCATCGACCGACACGACGCGAGCGGCCTGACCGAGCTCGACTTCGACGAACCGTTGTTTGCCGTCGGTTCAGCTGGCAACCCGGAGTGGACCCAGCCGACCCTGCGGTTCGGCTTCACGAGCTTCATCACCCCGTCAACGGTCTACGACCTCGTCGTCGCGACCGGCGAACGACGTCTGCTCAAGCAGCAGCCCGTGCTCGGCGGCTACGATCCGGCGCTCTATGAGCAGCGCCGCGAGTGGGCGACCGCCGAGGACGGTACCCGGGTGCCGATCTCGCTGGTCTACCGCCGCGACCTCGTCACGCCCGGAACCCCGGCGCCGACCCTGCTCTACGGCTACGGATCCTACGAGCACAGCATCGACCCCGGCTTCGGCATCGCCCGGCTCAGCCTGCTCGACCGCGGCATGATCTTCGCCATCGCGCACGTGCGCGGCGGCGGCGAACTCGGCCGCACCTGGTATGAAACCGGTAAAACCACGACCAAGCGCAATACCTTCACCGACTTCGTGAGCTGCGCCCGGCACCTCATCGACGCAGGCTTCACCACCCCGGCCCGGCTGGTCGCCGAGGGCGGCAGCGCCGGCGGACTGCTCATGGGCGCCGTCGCCAACCTCGCGCCCGAGCTGTTCGCCGGCATCCTCGCCGAGGTGCCGTTCGTCGATGCGTTGACCTCGATTCTCGACCCGTCCCTGCCGCTGACCGTGATCGAGTGGGATGAATGGGGTGACCCGTTGCACGACGCCGCGGTGTACGCCTACATGAAGTCCTACTCCCCCGTCGAGAATGTGCGGAACGTCGCCTATCCGGCGATTCTCGCCGTGACCAGCCTGAACGATACCCGGGTGCTCTATGTGGAGCCGGCCAAATGGGTGGCCAAGCTGCGCGAGGTGGGAGCGGATGCCCTGCTCAAGACCGAAATGTCGGCCGGCCATGGAGGAGTCTCCGGTCGGTACAGTGCCTGGCACGAACGCGCGTTCAACTACGCCTGGGTGCTCGACACCGCCGGCCTGAACGTGCCCGAGAGCTAGAAATGTCAGAGGGCACCCCAGCCTGGAAGCGGCTGGTGCTGCCGGGGGAACCGCCGGCATCTGCTGGCCCGCGGATCGGTAATTTTGGGCAGCCGAGACCGCTGGCCACGGGACCGAAAGTGCCGATGGGGCTGCAGTTCGAGCTGCGCGAGCAGACTCCGCGCACCAACGACCGCTGGCGCGGGCCGACCGCTAAACCGGTGAAGGCGCTCGTGGCCGGGCACGGCGACTATCGGCTCGGCGTTCGCCCGGTCATCCACAATGCGCAGGGCAACTGGGTGCGCAGCAACGTCACCTGGAGCCACCTCACTTTTCAGCTCAACCGGTTCAACCTCGACCCCGAACACCACCGCTGGATCTCCCAGTTCGCGGCCCTGTACAAGGCCGTGCGCGAGGTTTACACGAGCCAGGAAACCGACTGGATCTACCTCGACAACTTCACCAGCCCGCTGCTGTGGCCGCTGCTGCGCGAGGCCGAGCAGCTCGGCATCGGCTTCGTCGGCAACAAAAAAGACGTCGTCGTGCGCATCGGTTCGCTCGCCGAGATCAGTCTCGACGCCTCGCAAACGGATGCTGCCGGCCCGCTGCTCCTGCAGTCCCGCCTGCAGATCGACGGCGTCGACCATCCGCTCGAGGCCGCCGGAGTCATCGCCGGCCACGGTATCTACAGCGTGCGCTTCGGCACGCCGACCGTGTTCACGCTCGCTCCGGCCGCCGGCCCGCTGAGCGGCGAACAGCGTCACCTGGTCGGGCAGGTCGAGGCGGCGAGCGTTCCCGCCGAAGACACGGTCGAGTTCCTCGGCGAAATCTACCCCGCTCTGCAGCGCACGGTCGCGGTCACCAGCTTGGATTCCTCGGTGCGCTTTCCCGAGGTGCTGCCCGACGACTTTGAGCGCACCGAAACGCCCCACCTCGTGATCACGACGGTCGAGACCGACCAGCGCGACTGGTTCGACCTCGGCGTGATCGTCACGGTCGGCGCGATCACGGTGCCGTTCGGCCCACTGTTCAAAGCCCTCGCGAAGGGGCAGACCCGCCTGAAACTGGTCGACAACAGCTATCTCTCGCTGCAGAGCCCCGAGTTCGAGCAGCTGCACGAGCTCATCAACGAGGCCCGCGCGCTGCACGAATGGGAGACCGGCCTGCGCATCAGCCGCTATCAGGCCAGCCTGTGGAGCGATTTTGAGGATCTCGCCGATGAGACCGTTCCGGCCGTGTCGTGGCGAGCGGCCGCCGCCGGTCTGAAAGATCTGACCGGGATCGACCCGGTCGACCTCCCCGCTGGCGTGCACGCGACCCTCCGCCCCTACCAGCAGGAGGGGTTCACCTGGCTCGCCTTCCTCTGGAAGCACCAGCTCGGCGGGGTGCTCGCCGACGACATGGGGCTCGGCAAGACCCTGCAGACCCTCGCGCTGCTGGTGCACGCGCGCGACTCGAGGCCGTTTCTGGTGGTGGCGCCGACATCCGTTGTCATGAACTGGCTGAACGAAGCCACCCGGTTCGCTCCCGGGCTGCGGATACGCACGGTGACGGCGACCGAGGCCAAAAGCCGCACGCAGCTAGCGGATGCCGCCGCCGACGTCGACGTGCTCGTCACCTCCTACGCTCTGTTCCGTCTCGACTTCGACGCCTACCAAGCCCTGAATTGGGCTGGCCTCATCCTCGACGAGGCGCAGTTCGTGAAGAACCGCACCAGCCGCGCTTACGCCTGCGCGAAAGAGCTGAACACACCGTTCAAACTGGCGATCACGGGTACTCCGCTGGAGAATAACCTGATGGACCTGTGGTCGCTGTTCAGCATCGTCGCACCCGGACTGTTCGCGTCCGCGCGCAAATTCACCGAGGACTACGTGCGACCGGTGACCCGTGGATCGAGCCCGGAGCGCCTCGCCAAGCTGCGCCGGCGCATCCGCCCGCTGATTTTGCGCCGCACCAAAGAGGTCGTCGCCCGCGATTTGCCGCCGAAACAGGAACAGGAACTGCAGATCGCGCTGAACCCGGCGCACCAGAAGCTCTACGACACGTTCCTGCAGCGCGAACGGCAGAAACTGTATGGGCTGATCGAGGACCTCGACAAGAACCGCTTCATTATTTTTCGCTCACTCACCCTGCTGCGACTGCTGAGCCTCGACGCCTCGCTGGTCGATAAGAAATATGCCGGCGTGCGCTCCAGCAAGCTCGACGCCTTGTTCGAGCAGCTCGATGACGTCATCGCCGAGGGGCACAAGGCTCTGATTTTCAGCCAGTTCACGTCGTTTCTGAAGCTCGCCGCCGCCCGGCTGGACGCTCTGGGCGTTCCGTACTGCTACCTCGACGGGTCGACGCTACGGCGCAGCGAGGTGATCGACCGGTTCAAGAGCGGCGCGGCCCCGGTGTTTCTGATCAGCCTGAAAGCCGGTGGATTCGGCCTCAACCTCACCGAAGCCGACTATGTTTTTCTGCTCGACCCCTGGTGGAATCCGGCGACCGAGGCGCAGGCCGTTGACCGCACCCACCGCATCGGCCAGACCCGCAACGTCATGGTCTACCGGATGGTTGCGACCGGCACGATCGAGGAGAAGGTGATGGCGCTCAAGGCCCAGAAGGCGCAGCTGTTCAGCGCGGTGCTCGACGACGACGCCCTGTTCAGCACCGCGCTGACCGCCGACGACATTCGCGGCCTGCTCGAGCCCTGACCGCCGCCCCTGGTCAGACACTTCCAGTGGGTAATTCAGGAACTCACCCGATGAACTAGCCAGCCAGACCCGCAAATACGGGCCGGGCTGGCGCGATCCCGCGGATTTCCTGAATTAGCCACGTGGCCGGCCCGGAACAGAGCCGGCGGGAGGGGCTAGACGTCGCTTGAGGCTGCCCACAGGTTGATGCCGTTGTCGACGGCGTGCACGTCGATCGCGGTCAACTCCGCAGCGCTGAACTCGAGGTTCTGCAGAGCGCCCACGTTCGTTTCGAGCTGGGCGACCGATGATGCGCCGACGAGCGCGCTGGTCACTTCGGAATTGCGCAGGACCCAGGCCAGGGCCATCTGGGCGAGCGACTGACCGCGCTCGACGGCGATCTCGGTCAACGCCCGGATGTGCACGAGCGCCTCGGTGCTCACCATGGACTTCTTGGCCGAACCCTCCCGCGCGACGCGGGAGTCCGAAGGGATTCCCCCGAGGTAGCGGTCGGTGAGCAGGCCCTGCGCCAGCGGCGAGAACGCAATGCAACCGGCTCCGATGTCTTCGAGGGTATCGAGCAGATCGCCCTCAACCCACCGGTTGAACATGGAGTACGAGGGCTGGTGAATCAGCAACGGTGTGCCGAGGTCGGCCAAAATCGCCGCGGCCTGGCGGGTGCGCTCCGGCGAGTACGAGGAGATCCCGGCATACAGGGCGCGGCCACTCGTGACGGCGGTGTGCAGCGCGCCCATCGTCTCTTCGAGCGGGGTGTCTGGATCGGCGCGGTGGGAGTAGAAGATGTCAACGTAGTCGACGCCCATGCGGCCGAGCGACTGGTCGAGGCTCGACAGCAGGTACTTGCGGCTGCCGAAGTTTCCGTAGGGGCCCGGCCACATGTCGTAGCCGGCCTTGGTCGAGAGCACGACCTCGTCACGGTGGGCGGCGAAGTCTTCGCGGAACAACTGACCGAAGTTCGTTTCGGCTGAGCCGTACGGGGGGCCATAGTTGTTGGCGAGGTCGAAGTGGGTGATGCCGAGGTCGAAGGCCCGGCGCAAAATGGCCCGCTGCGTTGCGAGCGGCTTGTCATCGCCGAAATTCTGCCACAGTCCGAGGGAGATGGCGGGAAGTTTGAGGCCGCTGCGTCCGACGCGACGGTAGGGCATGGACTCATATCGAGAGTCATTGGGAAGATAAGTCATTCGATTATTCTTCCACTTTCAGGCCACGCCACGCCAGAGGCTTGTACGAAAGCTGGCCTGCGAATCAGTGCGCCGCTTCGGTGTCAGCCCAATCGGGGTTGATGTGTTCGCGCAGGTACTCGGCGAATCCCGCCGGGGCTCGGCCGACGCGTCGCCCCGAGGTCAGCACCGGAATCAACGCCGTGCGTGCCTCGGCGACCCCCAGTTCACGCAGGGCTGCCACGAGAAGCCTGTCTTCATCGCGATCGACCGGAGCAAATTCGCCGGCGGCCAGGTATCGATCAGCCCGCACGCCCAGATTGGCGCCGTGAACGTGCGGATGCCCCTCACCGATCGTGTGCAGGGATTCCCAGTTCACCAGCTCGTGGGCGGCCAGGTCGTTGTCGGGATGCACCGTTCCGAGCACCAGATCGACACCGTTGCGGGCAAACGCCAACTGGGTGATCAGCCAGTTCGGCGGCACGGCCGAGTCCGCGTCGGTGCTGGCGATCCAGATTCGCTCGGCTTGGCCATCACCCACAGCGGATGCCGCCGCACCCGACGCCGAGACCGCTTCCAGCCGGCGCAGCGCGCGCTGCACACCGAACCGACGCGCCACGCCGACGGCGCCGGCCTCAATTTCAACTCGGTCGAAGTCGGGCCAGAGTGCGGCGACTCGGGCCGACAAATCGGTGCACTGGTCCAGGACCAGCAGCACCGACACCGCTGGGCGGTCCGGCTGAGGCAGCACGGTGAGCGCGTCGATCGCCACGGCGAGTGCTGTCAGGGCGCGCGGCAGCAGGACCTCCTCGTTGCGCACCGGCACCACGATGGTGACGAATTCGGGGCTCGACCGACTTGGTTGTACGCTCACGGCACGAGGCCGTCGCGCTGCGCGACCGAGAGTGCAGGCCGGGGTTCATACACCTCGAGCACGAAGTCGCGTTCGAGGTGATGCACGGTGCGCTGCAGCCCGACCACGTGGGTGAGCTGCGTGTGCACAGCATCGCCGGTGAGGGGACACTCCGCTACCGGGTGTCGCCAATGGCAGGCCACCAGAACCCCGTCGGGGGCGAGGCTAGCCCGGCAGCGTTCGAGCAGTCGCCGCAGGTCGGCACTGGAACAGTAATATCCGACCTCGGACAGCACAATCAGGTCGAACTCCCCCTCCGGCCAGTCCGCCGGAACCGTTCGCCGCTCAAAGCTCACGCCGGGCTGGCCGGCGAGTCGCGCTCGTGCAATGCTGAGCGGCTGTTCGATCAGATCAATGCCGAGCACGGTGTCACACCGTTCGGCGAGCTCGGCCGTGAGCACACCGTTCGAGCAGCCGAGTTCGAGGGCTGCGCCGAAGCGCTGCCGGGGCAGCGCCGCGATCAGGACGGCTCGTTTGCGCTTCTCATACCAGCGGGTCTCGAACCCCCACGGATCCGGACCCGAGGAATAGATCGAGTCAAAGTACCCGGTCGTGAGCGTGTGATTCGGGTCGGCGGGTGCGGGGGCATCCGTTTGCGGGCGCGCTGGCGCACCTCCGGATTTTTTCACGGTCACCTCGATGAGGGTCTCGAAGGTGCGCATGAAATGTTCCTGAAAACCGGCCGGTAGGATCGCTTCGTCGCCGAACGAATCCGACAACGGGCCGACCTGACTGCGATGCAGCGCCAGAGCGCGCGCCTTGGCCTTGCGCTCGGTCGGCAGCAGATCAAAGATGCGCACGGTGGAGTCCGACCAGACGGGGGCATCCGGGTTTGACCAGTGCCAGGCCCAAATCGGGTACTCGAACAGGCGGGCGCTGCGTTCTCGTGCGGCTCGGTCGGCGGCCGCGCTGGCTGCCGCATGATCCGGATGCCCATCGGCTCGCCACGGTGCCACCACCCAGGTCGACGCGTCCACGTCGCCGATCGCCTCGATGATCGCCCCGGCGGCCAGGTCGATGTGCTCGGCGAGTTTGCCGTCGGGGAGCTCGAGCAGGTGCACCTGCGCGTTCGGTGCCAGGTGTGCGAGAGCATCCGTCACTTCGATGCGGCGGATCTGGGCGAGTCTGGCCTGGTCGTGGGTCGGGGAGTTCGGGTGAGACGCCTCGCCGTTGCTGAGTACGATGACCACGATCGGCACGTCGAGCCCCGCAACGTGCGCGATCAATCCGCCAACGCCGAGGCTTTCGTCGTCCGGATGCGCTGCGATCACGACGAGACGGCCGAGCCCGTCCGTGCTCAGCGTGGCGAACCGGTCTGGCCAGTTCGCTGCCTCCCAGATCTTCTCGGGTGTTCCGCCACCGAGGTTGCTGAATGTCACCACGGTGCACTCCCCTTCGTTACGAGCATGCGTCCCAACGCAGCGTCATCGTGCTCGGCATGGTGCTGGCGTACGTACAGCTGCAGATCGGCGACCCGCTGCGCGTGCCGATCGTTCAGGGCCAGCGGCGCCGGTCCGAGGGCATGCCCGATATGGAATATGACGTCTTCGGCCGCGCGGGCGACGATCCCGCGCACCCGGGCGGCCAGGAGGGAACCGGCCGGTCCGTCGGCCTCGCCGGCATCGATCGCGGCAGCGGCCGCGGCCAGCGCCGTCGCCGCAGTGGTCACGGCCACGTCGACAGCGCCGAGATGGGCGAGCGCAATCTGGTCGGGGGCGCGCCCCTGGGTCGAGTCGTAGAGGGTGCGCGCCAAGCCGACGGCACCGCCGCACCACACGGCGGCGACTCCGATACCGCCCCACGCGAACCCAGGCCGGCGCAGGTACCAGCCCTCATCACCAACGGCATCGGCCCCAACACCGTCGAAATCGACCGGGCCGCTCTTCACCTGCGGCAGGCCGCGGGCGATCCACAGCTCGTCATGTACCGTAATGCCGGCCTGCCGCAGGTCGACGGCGAACAAGCGTCTGCCGTGGTCGCCGACGTGGGCGGTGACCAGCGCGTGAGTCAGCAGTCCCGCGAGGGAGCACCACGGCTTGGTGCCGTCGAGCCGCCAGCGGTCGCCCTCTCGCGTCGCTGTGAGCACGGTGCCGGCGGTCTCCGCGGCGAACACGCCCCAGGTGTGATCGGGCTGGGCGTCCTGGCCGGCCTGGGCGAGAATCGCCCGCGCATCAAGGTGCGCCTCGGCCACTCGTGCTGCCGTGAGGTCGGCCGACGCGAGCGTGCACAGTGTGTCGAACAGAACGGCCGTTTTTCCCTCCCCCGGGCGGGGAACGGATGCGAGACTGCTCGCCAGTGCAATCGCCCGCTGCGCGTCACCGTTGACCTCCATTGCAGCGGCGCTGAGCGGGGCCGGTGGAAGCTGCGATTCAAGCCTCATTACTCCCCCTCGACCCACGCGGCATCAACCGATGTGTTACGACGCCCGCGAGGCGGATTTCAGTGCTGCGCGCTTGCGCGGTTTACGGTTCTCCGCGCTGACCATCCAGGAATACTGCTCGAGCTTCTCGATGAACGCGTGCAGAATATCCGCGCTCGTGGGGTCTTCCTCATCGACCTCATCGTGCACCTTGCGAATATTGTCGACGGTGGCATCGAGTCGTTCGGTGATGAGCGTCACCGTCTCCGCCGTGTCGACTTCGCCATCGGGAAACTTGGGCAGATGGGTGGTTTTGGTGACCGTCTCGCTGCGGCCATCGGGCATGGCGTCAAGGGCGCGCATCCGCTCGGCTACTTCGTCGGAGAATTCGCGCGCATCGAGAATGATCTCGTCGAGTTGCAGGTGCAGGTCGCGAAAGTTCTTTCCAACGACGCTCCAGTGCGCCTGTTTTCCCTGCACGTGCAGCTCGATCAGGTCGACCAGAACGGACTGCAGGTTATTACTGAGTGTTTCTGAGGCTTTCATGGTGTCCTCTCAATTGGGGGGAATTTGACTCGAGACTATATCAACGGAGGCGAATCTGGTCCAGAATTCCACCACCCCCATTGGGCGACCGCTGACGCGACGTGTGGCCCCCGGTTTTCGGGCGTGCTGATGGCTGCCTGCCCCTCAGTCGCCTCGCGGCGGGCGCGGCTTGCTGTACTTCTTGTGTGCGGTCTGCGGAGCGGTGCCGAGAATTCGTGCAATGTCGGCCCAGGAGCATCCACCGTCGCGCATGGCGTTGACCGCCGCGGTCACCCGGAGGTTGACCTCCACCCGATCGCGTACCGCCCGTTCCAGTTCGCGTTCGAGAGCTCGGTACGGACGCGCAATGTGCGGCGCGACGTCTTCCGCGCGCGGAAAAACGGACGCGGATTCGTTGGGCTGGTCGTTATTGGCGGGCGCAACACTGGTCATTGAGAAACCTTTCCATTGATGCAATGTAGGCCTCGGGCGGTGCCGCGTCAACGGGTTTACACAGACACGGTGACGTATCCGGTTACAGGGCTGCTGGCATGCCTTCGAACGCGCGTGCGCCTGTGGCAGAATCGTCTGCATGAGACACGACAAGCGCCCCGGCACGGTCGTTTCGGTCAGCCGAGACGACCTGCACCGGTTCAGCAAGCCGGCGGTGGGCAGCATCCGTTTGCTGGCTGGAATCGGAGTCGAGGGCGATTCCCACGCCGGAGTCACCGTGCAGCACCGCTACGCGAAGAAGCGCAACCCCTTGGCACCGAACCTCTGCCAGGTGCACTTTATGGCCGCCGAGCTGTTCGACGACCTCGTGCCGACCGGGTATACCGTGACACCGGGCGAGCTCGGCGAGAACGTGACCACCGCCGGAATCGACCTGATGACCCTACCGCTCGGCACCCGGCTGCATCTCGGCGCCGAGGCCGTGGTCTCGATCACCGGCATGCGCAGCCCGTGCTCGCTCATCAACGGCTACCAAAAAGGCCTGATGAAGCAACTCATCACAACGGATGCCGTCGGCACAGTGCACCGCCGCGGCGGCATCATGGGCGTCGTCGTCACCGGCGGGGTCGTGAACCCGGGCGACGGCATTCGGGTGGAGCTACCCGCCGGCGAACACGTGCCCCTCGGGGTCGTGTAGCAGAACCCATAGCCGGGCCATCCCGCGACCGGGCCCACGCCCACATCCGGGCCCGGGCCCACCTTAGGGAACGGGGCCCACGATAGAGCATGGGCCCCGTTTCCGGGCCCGGGCCCGGGCAGAATTGGAGCCACGATTGCGTTCCTGACCGTCCGCGAACCTAGCGAAGCACACCGGATCACAATCACGGTCGGACCCACGCACGCATCCGCCCCCGCATCCGCATCCGCATCCGCATCCGCATCCGGGCCCACCTTAGGGAACGGGGCCCACGATAGAACATGGGCCCCGTTTCCGGGCCCGGGCCCGGGACAGAAAAGGGTCGGACTACTCGGCGTCGGCCGAGCTGTGGAACCACGGCGGGTAGACCGCGACCTTGGGCTTGAACGCGCTCGCCTTCAGGATGCCCCGAACCGTCTCGCGCACATTGTCGTTGCAGACGCCGATGAGCGTCACCAGCTCCATCGGGACAGCATCGGGCACGAGCAGCTCGGCTTCGAGAATCATCGCGCCGTCGACTTCGGCGCGGAGCGTCTGCAGCATGCGCTCGGCCGTGGCCGGTGTGGCACCGAATCGGGTGAGCGATCCGGCCGCATCACCGTTGGTGACGGCGACCAGGCTGGGAACGAGGGGGGTCTCGTCGTCGGTGGTGGAAGCAGCCGTTACAGCGGCGAGCCCGTCGTTGATCTTCTTCACGGTGCTCACGAGCATGACGAAGGCGAAGGCTTCGGAGCCGTGGGCGTCGAGGGCCAGGCGCGGGTCGGTGGACTCGGCACGAATGCTCTCCCACACGGTGGCATTCGGCGACAGGAAGAACGGCACGTACTCGGCGACACTACGGTCAGTTCCAGCGACGAGGGCGTCGCGACGCGATTCGCGCGTGGCGGGCGCCGAGATGTCTACGGCAGGTCGGGTGGTGAGCGCAGCGTTGGCGAACAGGCATCCGTCGCGCAGAATGGCGGCGAGGTTGCTGATGTGGGTGAGGTGGTACACGCGCTGCTCGTCGACGTTGTCGGTCGAGACCTTCTCGGCGCGCACCGGGCGGGGAGCGCCGGCCACGCGAACCGGGCGAGCCGCGCGGGCGGGCGGTGTAGCCGCCGTGGGCAGCGGGTCGCGCAGGGACGACAACTTGGGAGCGCGGGTCTTCTTCACCGGCACCAAGGGCTCAGTAACGACTTTGGGATAACACAGGGCGCACAATTTGCCCTCAAGTCCGTGGATGCATTCGTCGTCCAAGTGCCAAAACCTTTCTCTTCGCGTACTCGCGCCACCCGGAAAAGCCGAACGTGCATACCGCCTATCAACGTTACGTTCATTTGGGCCCGGGCGGTGACCGTTCTTAGCTTTTCGGTGACTCCACGTGAACGATCAAACCGTCAGGCGTGACCTCAATGCGCAGAGAGTCGAGCCCGGGCACGACCAGATCGGCGTCGAGCTCGGCGGCTGGGTAGGTTCCGGCGACGGCGATCGTGGTGCAGCCGGCGGCGCGACCGGCCCGTAAACCGGCGGGTGCGTCCTCGATCACCAGGCAGCGGCTCGGGTCTACGCCAAGCCGCGCCGCCCCCTCCAAAAACGGGTCGGGCTCGGGCTTGCCGTTCGGAGTGTCATCGATGGTCACGATCACCGCGGGTGCCGGAAAAGCGGATGCTGCCAGCCTCGCTTCGGCCAACGGCCGGGCGCAGGACGTGACGATCGCGCGCCGGGCTTCGGGCAGGCTCGTCATGAGCGCGGCGGCGCCGGGCAGCACGGTGATATCGTTCGTGTCGGCTGTTTCGAGCGCGAGGACGCGGGCAATGGCTTCGTCTACCCGGTCGGCCGGTACCAGTTCCTCGATAATGTCGCGCGCCGGACGGCCGTGGGCGGTGTCGTCCTTCGCCACGCCCCATTCCCGCGCCCAGGCAGCCCAGGAGCGGTCGACCGCCGGCGTGGAGTCGATGAGGGTGCCATCCATATCGAACAGCACGGCATCGAAGGTGCGCCCCTGCAGAACGTTCTCGGTGGGCAAGCTCGCGTGGGGCATCCACTGTCCTTTCGTCGATTTGTCGGGTGACTGCCGTGCGGCGGCCCCGCATTAACGGTAGCCCACGCGTCCGCGACGTCGGTTGGTGTGGTCTGGGCCGGTATCGTTGGGTGCAACAACCGAGCTGGGAGACCGTACCGTGTGGACGACCGTTCTGGTGATTGCGGCCGTGCTGATCGGCTCGAGCATGCAGCGCATCACCGGCATGGGGTTCGCCCTGGTTGCTGCGCCCTTTCTGGTGCTGCTGTTGGGGCCGATTGACGGCGTCATCGTCGTCAACGTCTGCGGGGCGCTTACCGCCGGCGTGATCCTGACGCGCGTGTTTCGAGACGTGGACTGGCGGCGCTACGGAATTCTGGCGGTCTGCGCCGTGATCGGCATCGTGCCGGGCTCCTACGTTTTGCAGTTCGTACCGGTGGCCTGGCTTGAGATCTCGATCGGTGTACTCGTGGCCGCCGGGCTGACCGTATCGGTGAATCTCGGCCGGGTTGTCGTGCGGGACCGGCTGAGTTTTCGCGTGATGGCCGGCATGACCAGCGGGGTCATGAACACGACGGCCGGCGTCGGCGGCCCGGCGGTGAGCATCTACGCGATCGCCACAGGCTGGCCGCAGCGGTCCTTCGCCGCGACCATGCAGCCGTACTTTCTGACCATCGGGCTGGCCTCGCTGTCGTCCAAATTCGCCCTCGGATCCGCCGGCGTGCCGGAGCTGCCCGTGCTGGTGTGGATTCTGATTGGGTGTGCCTGCATCATCGGGCTCATCATCGGCGACCTGCTGTCGCGGGTGATCGAGCCGCACGTAGCCCGCCGCCTGCTCGTGATCGTGGCGTATCTCGGGTCGTTTGCGACGATCGTGCGCGGCGTGCTCGAACTGCTCGCCTGACCGCGCGAGACGCCGCGGGGCTAGATCGTGAAGTCGGCGCCTTCGACCGTGACGGACTCACCGGTAGCGGGATGGGCCAGGTGATGCGCGGCATCCGTTTGCATCGGTTGTTTATCGGGGTAGGTGGCCGTCACCAGAATGGGCATGTGATCTGAGGTGCCCTGCGGAAGGGTCTCCACGTTGGTGATCGCCAGGCCCATCGAGGTTGCGAGGTCGAAGTGTCCGCGAAAGAACTTGTACCGGGTGTAGGTGCGGGTGTCGCTGAGGGTCAGGTCGTAACCGGACTGGTTGACCTTGTTGCCGAGCTTGCCCTGGAAGATCGGGTAGTTGTAGTCGCCGACCATCAGGGTCGGCAGACCGGGGCCGAGCAGACTGAGCTCTTCGTGGGCGGTGCGAATCTGGTTGCGGCGCAGGGAGTTGAGCGCGGTCAGCGGCGCTGCGTGAAAGGATGCGACGACGAGCTCACGCTGGGCGACGTTGTCGATCAGGCGGGTGGCGATCAGGCGCTCGTGTGCCGGCGCCGCCAGGTGATCATGCAGGGATTTCTTCAGCGCGAAGGCCTGCGTCTTGATCGCCGTGTAGCGGTCCCGGTTGTAGTAGATGGCCAGGCCCAGCCGGTTGCGCCGGGTCGCGTCGGCGAGGTGCAGAGTGCCGACCTCGGCCGGCAGGTCGATGGTGTTGCATTCCTGCAGGCAGAGAATGTTGGGACTGTAACGCTCGGACAGCGCGACCAGTTCGCCGCTGGCACGATTCTTGCGGAGGTTGTAACTAATGACCCTCATGGCACCCGTCTCAGACTTGATGGCTTTGAGACAAGCCTACGGCTCTCTCCCGCGTTGAAATTGAACTTCTATCGCAAATTGGGATATGCGCAGGCGGCATCCAGTCTGCGCCGGGTTAGCCGGCACCGACTATGAACATCGTCGCGATGAAGACCAGGCCGGCCGCCAGAAAGGTGATCGTGGTGTAACCAAGAATGTCGCGCATTTTCAGCCCGGCGATCGCCAGAAGCGGAAGCGCCCAGAACGGCTGAATCATGTTGGTCCACTGGTCGCCGTAGGAGACGGCCATGATGGCGACGGAGGGGTCAACGCCGAGCCGTTCGGCCGCGTCGAGCATGATCGGGCCCTGCACGGCGAATTGGCCGCCGCCGGAGGGCACGAAGAAGTTCACCAGTCCGGCCGCCAGCAACGCCATCACGCCAAACGTCGCCGGAGTCGACACGTTCACGAAGAAGTCGGAGAATACCCCGATCAGCCCGGATCCGACCATCATGCCGAGGATGCCGGCGTACAGCGGAAACTGCAGCAGGATATCGCCGACGTTGGAGGCGGCATCCTTGGTCAGCCGAATCAGCTCGAACGGGTTGCGCACCAGCAGGAATATGAGCGCGAGGAATGTCCAGTTGACGATATCGAGCGTGAGGGTTCCTCCCTCGACGAAGTGAACGACCAGGTAGGCGACGAGGGCAAGCCCCACGATCAGGGTCATTATGCGGCTGGCATCGAGGCGGTCAGCGGGCGTCACGACCGGTTCCTCGGCGACCTGCTTATCGCGGGCATCGACCTCAAGCACGAAGATCGGGGCGTTACGTCGCGGGGCGACGAGGGCCAGCGCCAGCGCGACCACCACGATGGTGGCGACGGCCGCCAAAATATTCCACAGCGAGAATGTGGTGTCGTTGAGCGAAATGGTGCGACCCAGTTGCTCGGCCAGGAAGGAGCCCTCGGTGGCGGCGGTGAGCGGTCCCGACCCGGAATATCCCATGTGCCAGATCACAAAGCCGGAGTAGCCGGCGGCGACCAGGAGCGGGAAGTGCACCGGAACGCCCTTCGCGCGCAGCTGAAAAGCCACCTCCTTGGCGAGCAGCCCCCCGACCACGAGGCCGAGGCCCCAGGTGATCAGGCACGCCACCGCGGCGACGGTGAAGACGAAAACGTAGGCCTGAAGCGCCGTGCGTGGCACAGCACCCAGACGAACCAGCAGCCGGTGCACCGGGGTCGTGTTGGCCAGAATGTGCCCGAGCAGCAGCACGAGGGCCATCTGGGTCATGAAGGCGAGCAGCCCCGCGAGACCGTCGCCCCAGCTCCGCACGACATCGATCGGGCCGGAATCGGTGAGCACCAGGGCCAGAATCGCCACGATCACGGTCAGCACGATCACGAATACGAGCGCGCTCGGAATGAATCGTTCGACGAGCGAATTTATCGGGCGCATGAACGCAGCGGCTGGGCCGCTGGCGCGCTTCTCGGTGGCAGTTGACACGATGGTTCCCCCTGAATTGCTACAACATTGTCGCTCAGGGCGCCTGCACTGGCGTATTAAACGTAGCAGGCGGGTCGTTCGCTCCCCCGTCGGGGCACCTGTGGCTGGGTCGAAACGTAGACTTGACCTGCCGCACAGCGGCAACCGCGAGGGAGCAGCATGACCCAGAACGACATCGTTCTTATTCGCCACGGGCAGACGGAATGGAGCATTTCCGGCCAGCACACCGGGCGCACCGACGTTCCACTGACCGATTTCGGCCGTCAACAAGCGGATGCCCTCGGCGAGATGCTGGACGGCCAGCATTTCGATCGGGTCTACTCCAGCCCGCTCGTGCGCGCTTGGGAGACCATGGAGCGGGCCGGGTACTCCAGCCAGGGTGTGGCGAGCGACGACGTGCTCGAATGGGACTACGGGGTCTATGAGGGCCGCCGCACCGTGGACATCCGCTCTGAGATACCCGGCTGGACCGTGTGGGGTAACCCAATTGTGGGCGGTGAGACCGTCGATGAGGTGGGGGCGCGAGCCGACCTCGCGATCGAGGAATGCCTCACCGCAGAGGGCCGCGTCGCCGTCTTCGCCCACGGGCATTTTCTGCGCATCATGACCGCGCGCTGGATGGGGCTACCGGCAATCGCCGGCAAGAACCTCAGCCTCGGCACTGCGACCGTCTCCACCCTCGGCTGGGAACGCGAGAACCGGGTGCTGCAGATGTGGAACGACGCCTGCCACCTGAGCTCGATGGATCCGGTCGTCTGACGCTGCACGGACCAATAGCCCTAGTCTGGGGTTAGACAGATTCTATGCGTTGGAACCGTTGTCGTCGGTGCGTGCGAACAAACATACGAGTAGCATGCCCGGAGGGATCGATCGCGGGGGTTCGGGGGGCGCCTTCTACCCGCGAGCCCGATCAACCAGAGAAACCCGATGTACAGCATCGGTGGCCACGCCAGCGCGTGGCCCTGCCCCGGCCCGCACCGTGCGGGTCCTTCGAGAGGGAAATCACATGAGCACGTTCACACAGCTTTCACCGTCGCGCAAGCGACTTCTCGGCGCCCTGCTCGCCGTTGCTATAGTCGGCGTCGGCAGCATCGGAGTCGGCGGAGCCGTCGCCGTCGCCGCCGAGACTGCACCACGAGCCGCCGTCGACCTCGGCGAGGCCGGGACTTTTGCCGTCCTGTCGAAGTCCGGAATTACGGATGTCTACGCCTCGACCGTCAGCGGAAACGTCGGTTCCAGCCCCATCACCGGTGCCGCTATCCACCTCACCTGCCCCGAGGTACTCACCGGAACGATCTACTCCGTGGACGCCGAAGGCCCCTCGTGCAAGGTGACCGACGACACCTATCTCACCACGGCCGTTAGCGACGTCGAACTCGCGTACACCGATGCCGCCGGCCGAACGACCCCCGACTTCATCAACCTGGGCGCCGGCGAAATTGGTGGTCTGACTCTCACTCCCGGTCTGTACAAGTGGGGCACGGATGTGAACATCTCCACCGATGTCACACTGACCGGATCCTCGACCGACGTGTTCATCTTCCAGATCTCCAAGGACCTGCAGCAAGCCTCAGCCCAGAACGTGATTCTGGCCGGCGATGCGCAGGCGAAGAACGTGTTCTGGCAGGTGGCCGGGTCCGTCGCGATCGGTACGACCGCACACTTCGAAGGCACCATTCTCAGCCAAACGATGATCGCTCTGAAGACCGGAGCGAGCATCAACGGTCGACTGCTGGCTCAGACGGCCGTCACGCTGCAGAGCAACACGGTCACTGCGCCCGTCGAGTAACGAGCAGGTGCAGGCGTGGGTGACGTATCGTCCCCACGCCCTCACCGGTTCAGCGCAACGGCACCCAGGTACCCTTCACACGCTCGGTGACCAGGGACGCCCGCAACTCGGCGACGACGCGCAGGTCCGCCACCACGTGGGCGCCGATCCGCAGGGCCGACGCCGCGTCATCCGCTGTGAAACGCACGATGACCCTGGCCGCACCGGCGACGATGGTGAGGTCGGAGGCCTCCACCGTGGTGAATTCGGCCGCCGCCGCTGCGGCCCGCGGCACGACCGAGGCGGGCTCCGTTCCCGGGTGCAGGGAGTCGATACTCATGGTGACGCGATAAGAAGGCATGGTTTCAGGGTACGGGTACTGCTTTACTGATTGGGTCCCTCATCCCCAAGTTCGGAGACCCATGACTTTCACGGCCACGATCGTTGCCCAGGTTCAGCGCACCAAGCCCGATGCCCTCTGGGCCATCGCGACCGCACTCAGCCGAGAGGTCAGTGGTACATCGGCCGCGGACGCGTTCATCGCACTGCCGGACGGCGGTCGGGTCGAGGTGGAGATTGCCAAGTTCGGCGAAAGCCTGCCGTTGGCGATCGACGTCGTCGATACGCGCGGCGCGGCCGAGGCGCGGGCATCCGCTCAGAATATTCTGGACCTGCTGGAGCAGTCCACCGGCTGGCAGGTTGACCACCTGCACGACTGAAACGGATGTCCACCCGCGGCACACAGGCGCGCCGCCTAGGATCGTTGGCATGACTGAAACCCCTGCCCCCGCTGCTCGCATCACGATGTATGGAGCCCAGTGGTGCGGTGACTGCCGTCGTTCCAAGTCACTGCTCGACCGCCTCGAGGTGGACTACGACTATGTCGACCTGCTGCTCGTCGAGGATGGCGCCGACCGCGCCCGCGCCATCAGCGGCCGCACCAACATTCCGGTCATTGTGTTTCCCGACGACACGCACATGGTGGAGCCGAGCGACGCCGAGGTGCGCACGAAGCTCGTGGCGCTCGGCCGCATCAGCTGAGGGGTCTCACCCGCGTGCTACTGTCATAAATCGCAGTTACCAATGGGGGTCGCACCATGCACGCATCCATCATCCAGCCGACTCGCCGCCTTCCGCTCTCGCTGTGGGTGAGCATCGTGTTGTTTGTGCTGTACGGCGCGCTCGGTGTCGCCGTCTGCGCATCGCTTTCAGCCGACCCTCGCTTGATTTTTGCACTGCTCACCGTGTCACCGCTGTTGTTCATCGGCATGGTCATCTCCGCGGTCGATATCGCGCGCACGCGCAAACGCGGCAACGCCGACCAGCCGTACACCCGACTGCAGTGGGTGGGCCTGATCCTGCTGGTCGTAGCCATGCCGCTGTGGATGGCCATCGCCCTTCTGATCTACGCGCTGGCCTAGAAGCCGACCTAGCTGGCGATCGAGTCGTTCTGTTGGTCAGCGTCTGCCGAACGGTGAGAAACGAAGTTTTTTCGTCCCATTAACACAAGAACCTGACTATATGTCAGCTTTGCGCGTAGCGTTGAGCTGTCACCCCGGACCCCGGTGGCGATTTCGATCGCACTGAGTGAGGGGTTTTCGATGTTCCACACATTTCTACACCCGATAAGCGACTTTTCCGGCGGGGCGTCCGCTGCCGTGGGGATAGATCTTCCACCAATCGCCGTGATCGCCTTGACGGCCGTCGATGTCGATCAGCAATCCGCACCGCGCACGCTAGAACCGCCGAGACCCAGTCCCTTCCGTACCGACAATACGACGCGTGCCCTCGGCGACTGGCTGGACAATCTGCCGGCGCGCGGCTGGGATTTCTAGTAGCCTCGGCCCCGTGCTGGAGCACCCTCGAACGGATGCTCCAGCGCTTCAGCGGGCTAGTCGGTCAGCGGCGCACGATGGAGCGCAGCAGCCGCACGGCGACCGACAGGGACGCCATGTCGTCCTGCGCGAGGGAGTTGACCTCCTCGAACACGCTGCGCGCCCGGCCGAGCTGTTCGGCGTTGAGTGCTTCCCAGGCGAGGAGGCGCTCGTCGGGGGCGCCGGCATCCGTTTCATCGAGCACGGACCTGGCCATGTCGGCGACCGTGGAGTACAAGTCGTCGCGCAGGGCAGCACGGGCGAGGGCCTGCCAACGGTCCTTGCGGGGCAGCTTGGTGATGCGCTCCAGCAGGTTGTCGACACCGAACCGGTTGTACACCGCATAGTAGATGGCCGCGACTTCGGTGACCGGAAGGTTGGACCGGGCGGCGACCTTGGCCACGTCCAGCAGCGCGTACGCCTCGAAGAGTTCCGACCAGCGGCGGCCGAGATCGTCGGGCAGGCCCCATTCCCTGGCCTGCTCCTGCTGGGTTTCGAGGCGTTTGAGGTCGGCGCCCTGCAGGTACTCCCCGAGGTGCTCGCGCATCAGCGCGACCTGCGGCTGGTACTTTGCGATCACACCGGCGACGGGCATATTGCCCCCGTGGTTAACCTGCCAACGCACCGCACGGTCGAGCAGCCGACGAATGTCGAGGTGAATCGCCGTCCACTTCTCGGTCGGGAACGATGACGGCAACGCGTTGAGCTCGTCGACCATCTCGTCCAACTCGAAAATCTCCCGGAGGGCCACAAAGGCCCGCGCGATCGTCGCCTGGTTCGCCGACGTCTCCTCCATCGTGCGGAACGCGAAGGTGATGCCGCCCAGGTTGATCATGTCGTTCGCTACGACCGTCGCGATGATCTCCCGGCGAAGCGGATGCGTATCCAACTCGGCATCGAAACGTTCAGACAGGTGCGTCGGGAAATACCGGCGCAGGGTGCTGCCGAACCACGGGTCATCGGCCAGATCGCTGTCGCGCAGCGCGTTGGCCAGTTCGATCTTGGCGTAGGCCGCCAGCACGCTCAGCTCGGGGCTGGTCAGCCCCTGACCCTGGTCGAGGCGCTCGCGCAGCGTGGCCGTCGTCGGCAGTGCCTCGAGCTCACGCTGCAGGTCGCCGGATGCTTCGAGCCAGTTCATCAGGCGCTCGTAGCTCGGGCTCCAGTTGTTGACGAGGACCCGGTCGTTGAGCAGCAGAATGTTCTGATCGACGTTATCGACCAGAACCAGGCGGCCGACCTCGTCGGTCATCTCGGCCAGAAACTCGGCCCGTTCGGCGGGGTCGAGCTTGCCGGCGGCGACCATACGGTCCACGAAAATCTTGATATTGACTTCGTGGTCGGAGCAGTCCACTCCGGCCGAGTTGTCGATCGCGTCCGTGTTGAGAATGACACCCTTGAGGGCAGCTTCGATGCGCCCGAGCTGGGTGAAGCCGAGGTTTCCGCCCTCACCGACGACCTTGACTCGCAGGTCCTTGCCGTCGACACGAATGGCATCGTTGGCCTTATCGCCAACCTGCGCTGCGGTCTCGGTGCTGGCCTTCACGTAGGTGCCGATTCCGCCGTTGTAGAGCAGATCGGTCGGGGCCAGCAGAATTGCGCGCAGCAGCTCCGGCGGGCTCAGGTGCGTCGTGCCCTCGGGCAAACCGAGCACGACCTGTACCTCGGCCGAGATCGGAACAACCTTGGACTGGCGCGGAAAGACGCCGCCGCCGGCGCTGATCAGGTCGGTCGCGTAGTCGGCCCAGGAGGAACGCGGCAGTTCGAACAACCGCTTGCGCTCGGCAAAGGAAAGCGCCGGGTCGGGGGTCGGGTCCAGGAAGATGTGGCGATGGTCGAAGGCCGCGACGAGCTTGGTGTGCTTGGAGAGCAGCATGCCATTGCCGAACACGTCGCCGGACATGTCGCCGACGCCGACCACGGTGAACTCCTCGGACTGGGCGTCGACGCCGAGCTCGCTGAAGTGGCGTTTGACCGACTCCCAGGCGCCCTTGGCCGTGATGCCCATCTCCTTGTGGTCGTATCCGACCGAACCGCCAGAGGCGAAGGCGTCGCCGAGCCAGAAACCGTACTCTGCGGCGAGTTCGTTGGCGATATCCGAGAACGAGGCTGTTCCCTTGTCGGCCGCGACGACGAGGTAGGTGTCCGCGTCATCGTGGCTGACCACGCGGTTCGGCGGAACAACCCGTTCACCCTCGGGCGTTGCCACGAGGTTGTCAGTCAAATCGAGCAGCCCGCGCACGAAGGTTTGGTAGCTCGCGATGCCCTCGGCCATCCACGCCGCCCGGTCCAGTGCCGGATCTGGCAGCTTCTTGGCGAAGAATCCGCCCTTGGCACCGGTCGGCACAATGACGGCGTTCTTGACCGTCTGCGCTTTGACCAGCCCGAGCACCTCGGTGCGAAAGTCCTCGCGGCGGTCCGACCAGCGCAGGCCACCCCGGGCAACCTTGCCGAACCGCAGGTGCACGCCCTCGACCCGCGGCGAGTACACCCAGATTTCGTACATCGGTCGCGGTGAGGGCATCTGCTCGATCTGCGACGGATCGAGTTTAATGCTGAGATACGGCTTGTACTGGAAGAAGTTGGTGCGAAGCGACGCTTCGATCAGCGTGATCAGGGTGCGCAGCACCCGGTCGGCGTCGAGGGTCGCGACCTGCTCCATGGCCAGGGTGAGCTGGTCGCGCACGTCGGCGACGCGCAGCATCCGCTCATCGTCGGCGAGATCTGGGTCGAATCGGGCTTCGAATAGTGACACCAGGCCACGCGTAACGGCCGGGTTGGCGAGCAGGGCGTTGGCGACGAAACCGTAGGAGTTGGTGTTGCCGATCTGGCGCAGATATTTGGCGTAGCTGCGCAGGATGACGACGCGGTGCCACGGCAGGCCGTCCTGCAGAACCAGGCGATCGAGGCTGTCGGACTCGATGGCTCCGCTGATCGCAGCACCAAACGAGTCGGCCAGCAGAGTCCCGGTCGCGATCGGGTCGACTCCGGCCGGGTAGTGCAGGCCCAGGTCGTACAGGTAGAAGCGGCGCCCGTCAGCGGTTTCGATGTCGAACGGCACTTCGTCGAGGACCTCGATGCCAAGGTTCTGCAGAAACGGCAGAATCTGGCTGAGGCTCTTCGGTTCGGTCATGTACAGCTTGATGCGGGCGTCTTCGGCGGGGTCACCGACGCTGTGAGGCCGGTAGACGTGCAGTCCAGGGCGGGTGCGCGGGTCAACGGATGCTCTCACCGGCGCAGCGCAGGCCTCGAACCGCCCGATGTCTTCGAGGGCATCGGCAATTTCATAGTCAACCCGGTAGCTATCGGGAAAAGCTTCAGCCCAGACAGCGGCCAGGCGCTCGGCTTCCTCGACCGAGTGTGTCTCGCGGAGTTCGTCGCTGATCCCCTCGGGCCAGGACCGCACGGCCATGGCGAGACGGTGTTCCAGGGCGGCGGCATCGACCGTGTCGGCGGCGACATCCTTGGGCAAGCGGATGCGATAGAACAGTCTCGCGAGTGCCGATTCGGTCATGCGCGCTTCGAAGTCGAGGGCCTCCGAATGGAAGGTCTCCTGCAATTCCTTCTCAATGCGCAGCCGCACGGCAGTGTTGTAGCGGTCACGCGGCAGGTAGACCAGGGCCGACATGAACCGGCCGTAGATGTCGGGGCGCAGGAACAGCCGGGTGCGTCGGCGCTCCTGCAGACGTTGGATGGCGAGCGACGCGGTGATCAGGTCGGGGACTTCGATCTGGAACAATTCGTCACGCGGGTAGGTTTCCATAATGCCGAGCAGGTCTTTGCCGCTGTGCGACTCGAGCGGAAAACCGACCTCGGTCATGACGGCCTTGACCTTTTCGCGCAGCACCGGCACGGCCGTGACCGAGCTCGTGTAGGCGCTCGCGGCGAACAGGCCGATGAAGCGCTGTTCTCCCTTGACCTGTCCGGCGGCGTCGAAACTCTTGATGCCGATGTAGTCGAAGTAGGCGGGGCGATGCACGGTGGAGCGCGAGTTGGCCTTGGTGATCACCAGGGCGGTGCGCTCGCGCGCTTTCTGCCGGCCGGCATCCGTTAGATGCTGAATCTGGTGACGATCGTCGGCGGAACGCAGCAGGCCAAGGCCGCTGCCGTCGATCAGGGTGAGGACGTCTTCGCCGTCCTGCGTCTCGAGGTTGTATTCGCGGTAGCCGAGAAAGGTGAAGTTGCCCTCGTCGAGCCAGTGCAGCAGCTGCTGGGTTTGGGCGAGGTCCTTGACCTGATCGGCGCCGACGACCTTGTCGAGGGCGTTTGCGATCTGCATCGCCTTGGTGCGCATGAGCGGCCAGTCCGCGACGGCGGCGCGAACATCGCCGAGAACGGCTGTCACGCCCGCCACCAGCAGGGCCTGCTCCTCGTCGGTCGCGCTGTCGATCTCAATGGCGATCCACGATTCGAGGTGCGAGGCGTCATCGCCGGTGGCGATCAGGTGGGCAATATTGGGCATCGCCGAGGTATCACCGCTGGAGACGCCAACACCGGCCGGAATGCGGTTGATGTCGACGAGTTCATTGCTGGCCTTGCTGCGGGCCACGATGAGCAGCGGGTGCACGACGAGGTGGATGGCGGAGTGCTGGCGCACCAGCTCGGCGGTGACCGAATCCACCAGGAAGGGCATGTCGTCGGTGACGATATAGATGACGCTGCGTCCGGGCTCATTCTGAATCTCGACCGAGGCCGTTTTGGGCACCCGGTACTGCGCGACCTTCCAATGGGCTCGCGCTCGGGCTTGCAATACTGGCGGGGAATAGTGCGCCGCGTCTTCGTCCGTCAAATGCTCATAATAATCAGTTATGAACGACTCGAGTGTGGGGTCTACCGGGGCTAGACCCGTTGGGGTGAAACCAGACGACATCGAAAAAACGCCTCCATCAAATATCTGCGCGGGGCTCCTGCAACGGGTACTTCGGTGTACCCCGTCGGACTCAAACGTGGAGTTCCCTTACTTTCTCATCGTAGCGCTGGCTCCAGCGCCCCAGCCGTGCCGCCGCAGAACCTGCGGCGGCACGAAAGAACTGATGAGCGGCCCGATCTTGCCGGGATCGGGACGGTTCAGTACCAGCCGACGGACTGCGAGTGCGACCAGGCCGCACACGGCGTTTTATAGGAGGAGGCCTTGATATAGCCCAGGCCCCAGCTGATCTGCGTCGTGGCGTTGGTGGCCCAGTCGGTGCCGGCCGACGCCATCTTGCTGCCCGGCAGCGCCTGCGGAATGCCGGTCGCACCGCTGCTGGAGTTCAGGGCCGAGTAGGACCAGCCCGATTCCTTCTGCCACAGCCGGTCGAGGCAGCTGAACTGATCCTCGCCCCAGCCGTACTGGGAGGCGGCCATTGAACGCGCTGTGGCGCGGGCACCGTCGACGGTATTGCCGCCCGCGAGGGACTCCATTCGAGCGGCTTCAGCGGCGGCCGCCGCAGCGGCCTCGGCTGCAGCAACTTCAGCTGCGACCCGGTCGACTTCGGCGGTGGCCGCAGCAACTGCGACGGTCTGCGTCTTCGCCTGGGCCGTGAGGTCTTCGAGCTGGTCGATCGGCATGATCTCGTAGCTGGCGAGCGAGCTGGCTACCGAGGTGAGGGTGGAGGCATCCACTTTGCTCACGCTGGCGGCAATGACCAGGTTGGCTTGCGAGAGGGCAGCGGATGCGCTGTCGCGGCTGAGTGCCTCGCCGCGCTGGGCGTAATAGTCGAGTTGTTCGATCTGGCGGCCGGTGCTCTCGGCGAGTGCGGTCGTGGCTGCGATGCTGTCTTGCTTGGCATCAGCCGACTGGGCGGCGAATCCGCTGCCGGCGACGAGGCCGGTGACGACCAGCACGGCACTGGCGGCGAAGATAATCTGGTGCACGCGTTTTGGGGAATTGCGGACGGTACGAGCATGGGAAGTTTCGGAGTTTTTTTGGCGCATATCCTTCATCGGGAGCGAGAACTCGGCGCTAGGTACGCCGGCTCGCCGGGTTTCGGGCTCGCGCGCTTCGGGTCGGCGCGGGCAAGGTCGCTAGCTTGCACCGCTTTTTTGAACGAAACCTCACGATTTTCTCCGAATACCCTGACTTTCGGTCACGATCGCTCAGCCGTGACATACTTTGCGACCCGCGGGGTACCTAAGAGGGGTTCGCGGCGAGGGCGAGCAGCCGGGGCAATGCGTAGGTCCAGTCGATGCGTTCCTGCTCGAGGCGCACGTTTCCCTCCGAGCGGATGCGCCCAAGCGCGGTCTGCTCCCCCGCCGTCAGCGTCGAATACGTTCCGCCGGCCGCCTTCGGTTCCGGCACCCAGAGGTCGCGAAATTGCAGCAGGGTCGCCTCGTCCATGAGTGTGCTCGTGACGTCGTCGCAGCCCGAGCGGAGCGCATGCAAAATGGCAAATCCGTCGGAGTCGAGGTCGCCCCAGTAGATGACGCGGCCCGTGTTTATCCACGGGATGGCGCCGAGGCGAGGCGCCGCGTAGCCGCCGCCGTGCACGACGACGGCGCCCGCCAGATCGGGCATCGCAAACATGGTCTCGAGGTTTTCGAAGACGAACACCGTCATCGGCGTGACGGCAAGTTCGGCGAGTTCGGCGACCGGCGCGATCACGTCGCAGAGCCCTCCGGGTCGCAGCCGTGGGTCAAGAAAACGCACCCGAACGAGGTGGGGTGCGCCCTGCAACCCGAGCGAAAAGCGCCCGCTCACCGCGGCGTGCAGGCCCTCGACGATAGCGCGATGTCCCTCGAGCCATTTGGTGTCGATTCCGCGAATGGGCAGCTGCCGAATACGCCAACCGGATGCCGGATGCTCGGCCAACCACGCGACCACCTGCAGCAGGGTGGCAAAGTTGGTGTCGCTCAGGGCTTGCAGGGTGCGGGCGTGGGTGCGGATCGCGGCGGCGAGGAGGTCGACCTCACCGGTGCTGTCAGGCCCAGGGAAAGCCGCGCGAACCTCGGCCGCGCGATCGCGCAGGACTCGCCAGTCACGGGCGGTGGCCGTGCCGGCGAACGCGGCGATCGCATCCGCTCCCCGAAGGGTGCAGCGTTCGGGCACGGTTTGCGCGCCGACCCGAGACCAGTGGCGCTCGCCCCAGCGCACCTCGAGCGCAGACACGGTGTCGTCGGCCGTGCGCCACTCGCGCAGCCAGCCGATCGCGGCATCCTGGCCGACGAGCGCTTCCCGTTCGGTCGGCGGATGCAGCACGATCTCGAGCAGCGCCGTTTCGCCGCCGTACGCCGCCCAGTCGCGCTGGTCTTGCGTGACGCGCTTGCGGGCGCGTTCGCGCGCCTCGGCCACCGTGACCATGCCGCGGGGCACCTTCATTCGGCCTCGTCGTCGGGGCGAAAGACCACGCTGGCGGTGCGCGAGTCGTTGCGGGTGGTGTTGGTGATTGAAGTGATGCCGCCGACGTAGGGTTCAATCGTCTGCAGCAGCTTTTCGGGCGTGGCCAGGATCATATGAAAGCCGAACTCCACGAAAACGTCCATCGCCATGCGGGTGTAGCGACTGTCGGCCTTGTCGAAGGCCTCATCGAGAATGATCGTGGCATAAGTCGGCAGCTCGTCTTCGTCGGCGGCGAGCTGGTAGCGCAGGGCTGCGGCGAGGCAGAAGATCACGAGTTTCTGCCGTTGCCCGCCCGAGAGCCCAGCGCTCGAGTCGTGCACGTTCACCGTGCGGCCGGCCAGGTCGACCTCGTGCGCCATGAAGGTGACATGTTCGCGGGTGTCGAGGCAGCGACGGCGCCAGGCGACATCCGCGTTCTCGCTCGAAGCCAGCCGCGCCATGATTTGGTTGAGCACGACGAAGCGCTTTTCAGCAGCGGCGAGGTCGTCATCGTTCCAAGCGCCGTCGGCGACCGTCTTGAGGTCGGCCATGAACTGCAAAACCTCAGGGGCACGCCGGGTCTTCACCTCGATGCGCAGATAGCGCTCCACGTCGAAACGGGAACGCCCGAGCGAGGCGTTAACCGGGTCGATGCGGTCCACGACGAGTTTGGGCGCGTCACGAATATCCGACGCCAGGTGCCCGATCAGATCCCGTGATTTCTCCCGCAGCAGCTTGAGAAAGTTACCCTCGTGTTCGGGAAGCCCCCGGGCCACGATGCCCTCGAGCAGGGTGCGATAGCCGGCCCGGTCGTCGATCGAGGTGCTCAAATCAGCGGATGCCGCGGGCCAGCGAGTCTGAAAAGCTCCGGCCCCCAGCACGAACACTGATTGCGCCGTGCGAATCAGGTTCTGTGCGACGAGCGATTCCCGGTGCAGCACGTCGCTGACCTTGCGGCCCACCTCGCCAACGTTCTTACGATCGATCTTGCGCAGTACGGACCGGTACCGGGCCTCCAACAGGGCCGTATCCAAGTCAGACAGGGTTTTGTGGGATTCGCGGGCCTGCACGCGTCGACCGATGTCCTCGATGAGCACGGTGAGTTCGCGCAGAATCGCAGCGTCCTGGCTCACCGCGAGGGCACGGGCGCGAGCCGTGACTTCGGCAGCGTGCAGGCGGGCGCGGGCATCCGTTTCCGCAGCGATGGCTCCCTGCAGCTCGGTATTTCCGGTCGTGAGCGCCTCCAACTGGTGGCGGCGGGCCCGTACGAGTTCGTCGGCGGCGGTGCGATCGAGCTCGGACCAGTCCTGGCCGAGCACGCGTTCGAGCACGGCGCGACGGCGGGTGGCGGCGTCGCGCTTGAGCTGGGCCCGCTTGAGCCGGCTGTCCGCTTCACGGTGCCGTTGGTCGGCCTCGCGTCTGCGTTCCAGCAACAGGTCGATCTTGGCCTCGTTGTCGGCGCCGAGAATCCACTGGCTGCGGTCGTCGATGCGGTGGCGGTCGTTCTTCTCGTAGCGGCGGGCGTTCTTTTTCACCTGCCCGCCGATCGTGACGCCCTTCTCCACGTCATCGAGTTCGTCGGGATGATCGACGCAGGCGTAGTCGAATTCTTTGGCCGCGCGTGATTGCAGCCAGTCCCGGAACGGACCGTCGCTCACCCGAATGCGGTGCAGCAGGGACCGCGGGGTTCGGGCGGCCTTCGGCGGGTCGGCCAGGGTCGGAACGGCCTCGAACACCAGGCGGGCACCGAGGTTGCGGGGCTCCACCCTTCTCCGAACCTCGGGCAGGTACTCATCGCGAACCAGCAGGGCGCTGGCCAGCGGATACAGCACCCGCTCGATCGCGCCGCTCCACTTCGCGAACTCCGGCAGCACCTCGATCAACTCGCCGGCAAACGGGAGGGCAGCTTCGGTGACGCCGAGCTCGTCGGCCAGTCGTTTGCGGGCCAGCAGCAGGGCAGCGGGCAGGTTGCTCTTGCGGGTGCGCAGCTCGGTGAGCTCCCGGTCGACCCGCTGGAGCTCTTCGCGCGCCGCAAAATATTGCTCGTTGTCGTCGTGGTCGTGCGCGGCCTGGGGCGCGGATTCGTCGAGGGCGCGTCGGCTGGACTCCTGAAATTCAGCGAATTCGGCGTTGTTCTGCGGCGCGGCGGCCACTCCGACTCCGGCGAGGTCGTCGCTGAAGGACTTCCACCGTTTCGCGGTCGCTTCGGCTCCGGTGACCGCGTCGGCGACGCGGGCCTGCATCAGCGCGGCGTCGGATCCGCCCAGTTGGAGCGCCCGACGCTCGGCGGCGCGCAACAATTCTTCCGCGTCGTCGCGCGTGGCGTCGGCTGCATTCGATTCTTCTTCGGCGCGGGCATGCGCAGAGCGCAGGGCCCCACGTTCGTCGCCGGCCAGGCGCAGTGTGAGCTGATCCTGGAACGGGTCGATCAGGTCGACCAGACGTGCGGTTTCGGCGGCCGTGGCCGAGGCGGTTTCGTAGTCGACGATGGAGGTTTCAAGCTGCTGCAGGTGCTCGGCCTGGCGCCGCAGTTCGACGACGTGTTGGTGGGCTTGGTTGAGCTCACCAAACTGCTCGACGGCGGTCTTGGCCCGCTTGAAGGTCGGCGGCTCGTCGAGCATAAACGAGCGAAACAACTGGTCGAGGCTGCCGAGGTTCTTGGCTGATTGGGTTTTGTGCAGCAAGTGCAGGGCGTTCTCGTTCTTGATGCCGAGCACCCGGCCGAGGCGCGAGTAGAACCGGGCGTGACTGCCGGTGGTGGTGACAATCGCCTCCGGCCAGGCCTTCTGAATGCGCTTGGTTTCGATCCCCGAGGCGACGAATTCCTTGAAATCGAGCAGGGTCACCCGGCCGCGATCGATGAAGCAGACGTCTTTGAGGTCGGCTTTGTCGACGCTGGAACCGCGCAGGTGAAACAGCCGTGCGAGGGTGATCGGGGCATCCTGTTCATTCTCGAAACCGAGCAGAATTCCGCTCCAGGTGGGGCCCTTGCGCAGATAGGTACTGACAGCACGGTCGAGGTTTTCGTCGGCCTCCTTGCTCCACGCACCGCGGACGTAGCTGATCAGGCTGCGGTCGTCGTTGCGTGAGGTCGCGTCCTGAGCTGCGGCGTTGAATCGCAGCCACTTGTCGGGGGTGAGCACGGTGCCGATCGCGTCGAGCAGGGACGACTTGCCCGAGCCGGAGGCTCCGGTGAACAGGTGACCCTTGCGGGCGATGTCGATGGGGTGAAAGCCGTCGAAGGTGCCCCAGTTGAGCAATTCGACGCGGGTCAACCGCCACTGACCGACGTGAATCGGGCCGGTTACGGTCGTCTGCGCGAGGCTGTCTGGTGTGTCGTCGAAGCCGGGCATTTCGAGCAGTGTCATGCGGTCACGTCCTCGTCGGTGTCGTCGCTCGAATCTTCCTTGTCCACGTCGATCCCGCCGCCACCCTCGGCAATGCGCCGGTATTCGGCGCCGATCGCCTGAATCTGGTCGGCGTCGACGATCAGGCGCAGCACGGGTGAGATCTCGGCGCGATCGTCGGCGCCGGCCAGGTGAATCACGCGCAGCTTGTTCTTCATGTTCAGCCAGGACGAATTCATGCGCCGGGCAAAGTCGGCCTCGTCGCGGTCGGGCGTGCGGTAGACCCAGAGCTGTTCGAAGACTTCGTCCTGGCCCACGATGACGCGGCCTTCGCCCTCACCGGCAAGCAACATTTGGCGCAACACCAGCAGCATTGCGGTGTCGAGAAAAGTGAGGGCTGCGGTGCGCACTGTGTTCGGGGTTTTCAGTTCGGTGGTGCTGACGTTGCGCACGAAGGCGAATTCGCCGACCCGGTCGATGACGAGGTCGAGAAACAACTCGTGCAGCCGGGAGCGCAGGGCGGTTTCGTCGGCGAGCAGCGCCGACCAAAGGGCTGGCGCGTTCACGCCCGACAGGTAGGGGCCCTTGATCAGTTCGAGCAGCGCGCGGCGCGATTGTTCGCCGAGCACGCCGGTGTCCTGCGCCCACAGCGCGGTGGCGGAGGCGGCATCCGCTTCGGTGAAGTTTATGGTGTCGGTCACAGCAGTCTCCCGGTGAAGCGGTAGATCGGAATGTCGGCAGCGCGGGCGGCCTGATCGGTGCCGTGCCAACGCACGGTTTCGATGCCGCCGGGGACCGTGCCCTGATTGGCGGCGAGGGTGAGCAGGCCCACGACGCTCGCGACCCCCTGGCTGGCCGGGTGCCGCTCGAGGACCTCCCGCACGCTGCACTGGTCGAGGTCGGCAAGCACGGAGTTGACGTTGTCGATGAGTTCGGCGAAGTCGATCTCGGTCTCACGGGCCAGTGCGCGCAGAACTTCGAGGTCGGCGGTGCCAGCGACGTGTTCGACGATCGGTGCCGTCGCGTCGAGTTCGGCGGGGTCGTGCAGCCGCAGGGCGCCGACGCTGCGCAGCGCGACGGCCGAGAGCTCGAGGTGCAGCGTGGTCGGCTGGTACGGCTTGCTGTGAGCGGATGCCTCCACTCCGCTCGCGAGCGCACCCCGCAGCATACTGCGCAGCACACGGTCGCGTTGGTAGTCCTGCGACTGCACGTAGCGACGCAGGCCCCGGGCAAAAGCAGTGATCACCTCGTGAATTTCACCGCTGTGATCCTTCAGCGTGCCAATGAACCGGCGGAGGAATCGGCGCTGGGCTGTGGTGAGATCGGCCGCAAAATCGCCGGCCAGCACGCGGGCGACGTCGTCGTCGAAGGCACTCCCGACCGCCGGGTCGAGCACGAGGGCGGAGAATCCCGCGAAGCTGCGCCCCTCGTCGGATTCAGCAATGAGGTCGACACCGCGAAACACCTCGTCGAGTACAGTGCGCTGGGTTTCATCAGACTCGACGATACGCGCCCGCAGGTCGCGGTTGAGGTTCTCGAATTCGGCCCGAACCCGGGCGAAGTCGGAGGGGATCTCCTCGGCCTGGGCCAGAATATCCCGCACGCGTTCGAGGGCGCGCGCCGGGTCGAGGGTGTCAACGTCGCCCTGCTGGATGCGCTCGATCTGCGCGTCGATGCGGTCGCGCTGGGCGTGCAGCTGTTCGAGGCGGCGGGTGACGTCGGGGTCGGTGTCGATGGCCAGCTGGCTCAGCTGCACGCCGATGCTGGCCAGACGCGATTCGGTGACGGTCTGCCGGGGCGCGGCGAGTTGCTCCAGAATGCGGATGGCACCGAGCGCACCGGGGGCGAGCTCGAAGGTCTCACCACGGGTCTCTTCGTCGGCCCGGCGGGTGAGAAACCCGGATTTACGCCACTCCGCGCAGTAGCCCTGAGCATTTTGGGGCAGGTCGAAACCGTGCCCACGCAGGGCATCAAGGTCGTGATCGATTCGTTCGTACAGCTCAGCGGTGGGCAGGCGACGGCTTTCTCCCCCAAGATGTTCGCTCAGTATGGCCGCGATGACCGGGGCGTTGGCGGCGCGCAGAAGCCGCCAGGTGGCATCCGTTTCGATGAGTTGCCGCAGAGCATGCGTCTGAGTGAGTGCGGACACGCGGCATACCTCCTATGGCTAGCTTCAAGGGTACTGGTCGAGTGTTTTCATCGTGCCGCACACCACAGACATTCGCGACGGGCTCTTCTTGCCGCCGTAGGCATCCGGCTTGCTCGCTAGGGTCCGAGTAGGGCGGCCGGTACGACCGCGATCCCATCCCGGCGTCATTCCTGACCGCACCATTAGCAGGGGTTCTACTAGTCCATTAGCAGGCCTTATACCGCGGCTGCTGGCGGTGCGCGAGTTTCGGCGCGGCTGAAGTCCATCTCGCTTGGGAACCTATCGGATCGATCACATAGGAGGGTGCTTCAGCCGTCATTCGATTTTGGTCGAGGTGCGGTGTGGCGCGCGGCCCTGAAGCAGGTCGACCCGACGCTCCATCACGGTACCGATCGGCCAGAGACTACCGAGGCGAATGAGCTCGTCGACAACTTTGCTAAACGGGCGTACTCGACAGGCCGGGCAGGAATCAGCGTCGCCATGATTTTCATACAAGGCCCTTTGATATGCGCTCCGAGTGAGATTCGGAAGGTCCGTCACCAGCGCCGTCGTCGTCTCTTCATCGGAATACAACCCGCGAAAAGACCTGCCGCAGGGGCACTGTCCGTCGGGATTGCGCCGACTCTCGGGACACACTTCGAGCATCCAGACCAATTCGCCCTCGATGCAGTTTGCGAAATCGCTTCGGCGAGCGCCCTGCGTTGCATCTGTAGCTACCAGCACGTGCATTTCCTTCTCCATATTCTCGGCACGAGTGTCTGTGAGTAGTTACTGACGACGTTAGAGGCACCCACCGACATTGCTGAATGGCACCACGAATGCCGGCGAAGGTTCGGCGGCATAACTCCTGCAATTCCTGGCAGCGACAGAAAACTTCCGCATGTTCACGGGCATCCGTTTGCGATGCCTCACGAATTGCAGGAGTTATGCTGCGTCGACGGTCAGCGGGGCGAGTCGGTCCACGGGGTGATCAGATCAATGCCGAGATCTTGAAAGTCCTTGATGTTTTTGGTGGCGAGCGTCACTCCTTTGGACCGACAAATCGCCGCGATCATGCCGTCTTCCACACTGAGCGGATGCCCGCTCGCGCGTCGAGACTCCTGCATGAGTGCATAGAACCGTGCCGCGGTCTCGTCGTAGGGAAGAACTTGATCGGAATAGCTCGCGAGCGTGCGCTCGATTGCCGCCATCAGGTCGTCCCGACGATGACCGTCAGGAAGGAATCGAACCCCCGTGAGAATCTCACCGACGCTGACCGACGTGAGTGCCACGTCAACAGAGACTCGATCCAAACAGGCCAGCACGACAGGATGCGGGCTCGAACGAAGCGGCTCAGATACAACGTTGGTATCAAGCACGATCATGAGAGATCGAGTTCACGACCCGTCGTGCGCGCCGGCAGGTTCAGGTCGTCCCCGCGGAATTCCGCGGTCGCAGCGACCCATGCCCGAGCCAAGTCGCCGCCGATCAGCGCGGCGCTCAGAATGGCTCGGACTTCCGATTCCATGGACTGGTTGTTGGCGGCGGCATGCACCTTGAGTCGACGCTGCACCTCGTCATCAAGATTGCGAACGGTAATGGCGGCCATCATGACTCCCTTCCACGGAGTGCGATCAATGCTCGCACTGGCTCAGTACCGCGTCGCGAATTTCAGACACTCGTGCATCGCTCCCTCAGTTTGTGCTTATGATCCACAAACCTCTTGCGCTCACCCCGATGGGTGACTTAGCCTGCCGATGAGAGAATCGAAACGTTTAGACGATGGAGTCCTGCATGGCAAACATTCACGACGTGGCACGTGCCGCCGGAGTGTCCATCAGCACGGTTTCCTACGCCCTTAGCGGAAAGCGCTCCATCGCCGACTCGACCAAACGCCGGATCGAAGACGCCGTGCGCACCCTCGAATACCGCCCGAACGCTGGTGCCCGCATGCTCAAGGGATCCCGCACGCATATTCTCGCCCTCAGCGCGCCGATGCACGCCGGCACTCACGCCCCCGCGCACATGACTTTCGCTTTGGCTGTCGCCACGGCCGCTCGCCGCTTTGACTACGACGTACTGCTGCTCACCCAGGACGAAGCCACTAGCGGCCTGACCAGGGTTGTCCACAGCTCACTGGTAGACGGCATCGTGCTCCTCGATGTCTCGCGGGACGATCCTCGCACCACCCTCGTGCGAGAACTTGGCCTACCCGCCACCGTCATCGGCATTCCGCGCGACACCGCGGGACTTACCTGCGTCGACCTCGACTTTGAAGCGGCGGCACGCCTCGCGGTACGCCGCCTCATCGATCTGGGCCATCGCCGGATCGGTCTGCTCGGCCAGGCGCCGACGGTATACGACCGCGGGTCGAACTTTCCCCTGCGGTTCCGCGACGCCTTTCTCGCCGAGGCCACGCGACACTGTGCCACGGTCTCATTCGCTCCCAGCGCCGAAGACTCCGTCAGCGTACGCGCCACCTTCGACGGCATCGTGGCCGAGCTGCCAGACATGAGCGCCCTTGTCTTGCACTGCAACGAACCGGTGCAATCCATGGTGCTCGAGCTACTCAACCAGCGTGGCACGTCTGTGCCCGGCGACCTGTCGGTTATCTCCGCGTGCTCAAGCTTTTCCACCGACCACCTCAATCCTCCCCTCGATGTCATCCCCCTGCCAGCCGACCTGTCCTGCACCCGAGCGATCGAGCTCACCATGGCGCAACTGGCCGGTCACGTCGAACCGCACGTCGAGCTCATCGAGCCGACCTACGTCGACCTGGGATCAACCAGCCCCCTCACACGCAGCTAACAGCCACGAAAGGAACGCCAAACAAACAGCACTATCGAAACGTTTCGATAGCATAGCCCGCAGCTCCTGCACGAGATGCGCACTACAAGGAAGTAGATCAGTGAACAAGTCAACCAGAACCATCTCCGGAATCGCCCTACTGGGCGTGAGCGCCCTCTTGCTCTCAGGATGCTCCAGCAACGCCGGCAGCGACAGCAGCGACAGCAGCACCCTCAAGCTCTGGCACTTCGAGAGCGAAACGAGCGCGATGGGCATTGCCTGGGACCAGGCCATCAAGATTTTTGAGGAAGAGACCGGCGCAACGGTCGAGTTCGAAGAGAAGAGCTTCGAGCAGATTCGCTCAACCGCCAGCCAGGTGCTCAACTCGAACGAAGCTCCAGACATTCTCGAGTACAACAAGGGCAATGCCACCGCAGGCCTGCTCGCCAGCCAGGGACTACTGACGGACCTCGACGACGCGGTCGCCCAGCACGGCTGGGATGACGCCCTCGCTCCGTCGCTTCAAACGACCGCCCGGTACGACGAGAACGGCATCATGGGCTCCGGCCCCTGGTACGGAGTACCCAATTACGGCGAGTTCGTCGAGGTCTACTACAACAAGGACATGTTCGCGGCGAATGGGCTCGAGGTTCCCACAACCGTGGCTGAACTTGAGACTGTCATGCAGGCCTTCGTCGATAAAGGCATCACCCCGCTCGCCGAATCGGCCGCCGAATACCCCCTCGGACAGCTCTGGTATCAGCTCGCCCTCACCAAGGCCGACCGCAGCTTCATCGACGATTACCAGCTCTACACCGGCAACGTGGATTGGTCTGGCCCCGAGCTCAGCTATGCCACCGAGACTGTGAAGGACTGGACGAACGCCGGCTACATCAGCCAGGACTCGACCGGCTTCAAGGCAGAGGATGCCGGTACCGCCTTCATAAACGGCACCTACCCGATCTTCTACTCCGGTTCGTGGTGGCACAACCGGTTCACCACCGAGGTCACCGGCTTCGACTGGGGCACGTTCCTCTTTCCCGAGGCTCAGTTCTCCCCAGGATCGGCCGGCAACATGTGGGTCGTTCCCGAGAAGGCAGCCAACAAGGATCTCGCCTACCAGTTCATCGATATCACGATGCGCCCCGAGATTCAGGCCCTCATCGGCAACAACGGTGGCATCCCAGTCGCCGCGAACGCCGCTGATATCACCGACCCGAAAAGCCAAGAACTGATCGGCAACTTCAACACCCTCACCGACCAGGACGGCATCGCGTTCTACCCGGACTGGCCCACCGCCACGTTCTACGACGAGCTGAACGCGGGCCTGCAGGAACTCATCAACGGCACCAAGTCGTCCTCCGAAGTGCTCGAGCAGCTCGGAGGGCAGTACCAGTCCGGCGTCGACGACATCGTCGGCTAGGGCAACCACAGCACCACACACCGGTCGGGGGCCGCCCAGCCCCCGACCGTCCACACCGCACGTCGTTCAGATTTACGCCAAAGAAGGTATTCGCATGACGACAGCATCCGTTTCAGATGCTCCCGTTGACGCTCGTCGGGGTTCACAGCAACACGCCCGGCAGAGCCTCATTCCGGGCAGCAACCCGAACAAATTCTGGATCTTCCTGGTGCCAGGCCTGGCGCTGCTCACCCTAATCATCGTTGTGCCCCTGGTCTGGAATATCTACCTCACCTTCACGGACTACCGCGGCATCAAACCGCCCGAGTGGGTGGGTTTGGAAAACTGGGTCAAGCTCGCCGGCGACACAGTTTTTTGGACCTCGTTCGGTAATTCGATCGCCATGATCCTGGCCATGGTCGTCGTGCCAACCCTGCTCGGTCTGCTGCTCGCCGCGATGCTGTTCGACCTCATCGGCAAGAAGTTCGGCGGCAAGCTCGCCAGTTTCCTGCGCGCCACCTATTACCTGCCCCAGATTCTGCCCGGGGTCATCGCCGCCATCGTGATCGGCTGGATCCTGCGGCCGCAGAACGGTGCCCTTAACGACGTGCTCGAGGGTATGGGCCTCGGCGGCCTCGCTCACAACTGGCTCGGCAGCCCCGACACTGCCCTGCCGAGCATTATGCTCATCATGATCTGGGTGCAGCTCGGTTACCCGATCGTCATCTTCATGGCCGCCCTGCAGCGCGTCGACCCCGAACTTTACGAAGCTGCCGAGCTCGACGGCGCCAACTGGTTACAGCGTTTCACGGCCATCACGGTGAGCATCATCCGACCCGAGATCTTCGTGGTCACCCTCACCTGCACCATCGCTGCCCTCAAGGTGTTCGGCCCCATCTATACCCTCACCGGCGGCGGGCCGGGAACGTCCACAATTGTTCCCTCGTACTATGCGTACAGCGAATTCTTCCAATCCCAGCAAGTTGGTTATGGCGCCACCATCGCCACCGCGCTCACCATCGTGATCGCCGCCGTCTCCGTGGTGTTCCTGCTCGCGCAAACCCGCCTCGAGCGCAAGGAAGAGGCCATCTGATGACGACCCTCGAAGCTCCTCCTCAGACCAGCACGAGCCGGGCTTCGGCTCCGAAGCGGCGCAAGAGCGGTAGCACCTCCCGCAAGACCCTCGGCGACTGGGCAATCCTCGGCGTCGCGATTCTCATCGGTCTGCTCATCGCGGTGCCGTTCTTTCTCATCCTCATTAACTCGTTCAAGTCGCCGGCCGATTACAACAGCTCTGGACCGCTCTCGCTACCCACCGAGCTCTACTTCGACGGCATGATCAACTTCTGGGAGCGAGTCAATTTTCCGGAGAAACTCTGGAATAGCTTCTTCATCTCGAGCGTCGTCGCGGTGCTCGCCGTCGGTGTCTCCCTGCTCAATGCCTACGCGCTCGGCATCGGGCGGGTACGCGGCCGCACCTGGATCGTGTTGCTGATTCTTCTTGCCAACATGCTGCCGCAGGAGGTGCTGCTCTACCCGCTGTATTTCATGTTCAAGCTTGTCGGCCTCTATGACAATCAGTGGGCCGTGATCATCATCTTTGTGGTCGTCCAAAGCGCCTTCGGAACGTACCTGCTGGCATCCGTTTTGGGCACCTTTCCCAAGGAAATTCTCGAGGCCGCCTCGCTCGACGGCGCCAACCGCTGGACGATTTTGTGGAAGGTGGTCTACCCGATCACCAAGCCGACCCTCAGCGTGCTTCTGATCTTCTTCTTCATCTGGACCTGGAACGAGTTCCTCATTCCGCTCACCTTCCTCGTGAGCAACGCCGCCCAGACTGTGCCCGTCTCCATCGCTGTATTGCAGGGCGACCGGCTCATGGACGTGACCACGACGAGCGCCTCGGCGCTGCTCGGGTTGCTGCCAACGCTCATCTTCTTTCTAATTTTTCAACGCACCCTCACCAGGGGCATCACCGCAGGAGCAGTCAAGTAACAATGAAATTCACTGATGGTTTTTGGCACACCCGCCCCGGCGTCACTGCCCTGTATGCCCAGGAGGCATACGACATCGAAGAGGTCGGGCACACCCTGCGCGTGAGCGCACCCACGAAGGTCATCGAACGCCGCGGCGACACCCTCAACCGGGCGCTGCTCTCGGTCACCCTCTCCTCCCCGCTCGACGGCGTGATCCGGGTGCGGGTCGAGCAGCACCGCGGCGGCACTGCAAATCCCGGTTTCGAGCTCGTTGGCACGCAAACGGATGTCGGCAGCGTCGCCGTCGACACCGCCGGCGGCACACTCGTGGCCGGCCCACTGACCGCCCGCATCAGCTCTGGCGCCCCGTGGAACCTCGTGTTCGAGGCCGACGGCCACCCACTTACCGCGAGCGGCCCCAAATCCATCGGACAGATGAGTCTTGCACCCGGCGCGCCGATAACGGCTGAGCCGGCTGGGGTAGCCGGGGTGACTTCAACGGGACTCGCGCCGGCATCCGCGTATATGCACGCGCAGCTGTCGCTCGGCGTGGGCGAGCTGGTCTACGGACTCGGAGAACGATTCGGTCCGCTCGTGAAAAACGGGCAGACCGTGGACATCTGGAACGCCGACGGCGGTACCTCAAGCGAGCAGTCCTATAAGAACGTGCCGTTCTATCTCACCAACCGCGGCTACGGCGTACTGGTCAACCACCCGGAACACGTCTCCTACGAGGTTGGCACCGAGGCCGTCGAACGGGTGCAGTTCTCCGTGGCCGGTGACGCCATCGAATACCTGGTGATCTACGGACCGACACCGAAGCAGGTGCTCGAACGCTACACCGAACTGACCGGCCGCCCGGCCCGAGTGCCGGCCTGGTCCTACGGATTGTGGTTGTCGACCTCGTTCACCACGGAGTACGACGAAGCGACTGTCACGAGCTTCATCGACGGTATGGCCGAGCGCGATCTGCCGCTGAGTGTCTTTCACTTCGACTGCTTCTGGATGCGCGAGTTCAACTGGACCGACTTTGAATGGGACCCACGCGTATTCCCCGACCCTGAAGGCATGCTCGCGCGCCTGCACGAGAAGAATCTGCACGTGAGCGCCTGGATCAACCCCTATATCGGCCAGCGCGCTGCCCTGTTCGACGAAGCGAAGGCCGCCGGGTACCTGGTGAAACGCGCCGACGGATCCGTCTGGCAGTGGGACATGTGGCAGGCAGGCATGGCTCTGGTCGACTTCACAAATCCCGACGCCGTCGCCTGGTTTCAGGGCAAGCTGCGCCGACTATTCGTGCAGGGCGTTGACGCCATCAAGACCGACTTCGGCGAGCGCATTCCCACCGATGTCGTCTGGCACGACGGCTCTTCCCCTGAAGTCATGCACAACCTGTATAGCCAGCTCTACAATCAGGCCGTGTTCGAGGTGCTGCAGGAGCACCGCGGCGAGGGTGACGCCGTGCTCTTCGCCCGCTCCGCGACGGTCGGCGGGCAAATGCAGCCGGTGCACTGGGGTGGAGACAACTCCTCCAGCTTCGAGTCGATGGCCGAAACCCTACGCGGCGGGCTCTCGCTCGCCTTCAGCGGCTTCGGTTACTGGAGCCACGACATCGGCGGGTTCGAGGGCATGCCCGACGCTGCTGTCTTCAAGCGCTGGTTGGCGTTCGGGCTCATGTCGAGCCACTCGCGCCTGCACGGCTCGACGAACTACCGGGTGCCGTGGCTGTTCGACGATGGCACCGAAGCGCTCGGCCAGAGCGCGGTTGACGTGACGCGGCGTTTCACCACTCTGAAACTCGAGCTCATGCCTTACCTCTACCAGGTGGGGCTGGAGGCGCACCGCTCGGGAACGCCGTTCATGCGGCCGATGCAGCTCGAGTTTTCCGGCGACCCGGCAGTGGACTATCTCGACCGGCAGTACATGCTCGGCCCCGATCTGCTCGTGGCGCCGGTGTTCAGCGCCCGCGGTGACGTGCAGTATTACTTGCCAGCCGGCACCTGGACGAACTATCTGACCGGCGAGATCGCAGTCGGTCCGGTCTGGCGGCAGGAGACGCACGCCTTCGACAGCCTTCCGCTCTGGGTGCGCGGCGGCGCTGTGCTGGTCACCGGCTCTCGCAGCGATCGCCCCGACTACGACTACACGGATGCCCCGCTCGTCACCATCTACCCCGGCGGCACGGCTGAGACGCGAACGGTCGACATCACCAACCCACTCGACGGCACCGTCGTGACGCTGACCATCTCCACTGCTGATGGCGCCACCACGGTCAGCAGTTCAGCGGATTCCCCCTTCCTCGCTCGCCTCGCCGGCGGCGCGCCCATGGATTCCACCGACCGAAAGGCGTCCCTGTGACTCTCTCCGCGGACTACCGCGACTCCGGCCTTGTCTTTCCGAAAGATTTTCTGTTCGGCTCGGCGACCGCGAGCTACCAGGTAGAAGGGGCCACCTTCGAAGACGGTCGCGGGGCATCCATCTGGGACACCTTTAGCCATACCCCGGGCAAAATATGGAACGACGATACCGGCGACGTCGCGGCAGACCACTATCACCGACTCGAGGAAGATCTCGACCTCATGGTGGAGCTCGGCCTGCAGGCGTACCGGTTCTCCATCTCGTGGTCGCGCATTCAGCCGACCGGTCGCGGGCCGGCCAACGCCGCCGGACTCGCCTTCTACGCGCGCTTGATCGACGGACTGCTCGGTCGGGGTATCCGCCCGATTGTCACGATGTATCACTGGGATCTGCCGCAGGCGCTGCAGGACGAGGGCGGGTGGACCAATCGGGCCACCGCTTATGCCTTCGCCGACTACGCCCGCATTCTCGGTGACGCGTTCGGCGACCGGGTGGACACCTGGATCACGCTCAACGAGCCGTGGTGTTCGGCCTACCTCGGCTACGGCTCGGGCGCGCACGCCCCGGGCCACACCAGCGGGGAGGAAGCATTCCAGGCGGTGCACCATCTGAATCTGGCCCACGGACTGGCGATTCTGGCCCTCAAACCGCTCGTGACCAACGACCCCGATTTCTCCATCACGCTGAACCTGCACGTGCTGCGCGGCGAGGGCGAGACCGGGCCCGAGGCGGTACGTCAGATCGATGCCCTGGCTAACCGGGTGTTCCTCGACCCGCTGCTGCTTGGCACTTACTCGGCCGACGTATTCACGGACACCGCCGACATCACCGACTGGGCGTTCGTTTTGCCCGGGGATGCCGAGATTATCCACCAGCCACTCGACGTGCTCGGCGTCAACTACTACTCGACCACGCTCGTGCGCCTGTGGGATGGGATGTCGCCGCGGCAGAATTCCGACGGCCACAAGGACGTCGGCGGCTCCCCCTGGCCGGGCGCCGACCGGGTCGAGTTTCTCACGCAGCCTGGGCCATATACCGAGATGGGCTGGAACATTGAGCCCGCCGGACTCGAAGAGCTGCTGGTCTCCTTGCACGAGGAGTTTCCGCGCCAGCCGCTCATGGTCACTGAGAACGGTGCGGCCTTTGCAGACGAGGTGGTGCAGACACCCGATGGGCCCCGCGTGCACGACGCGCAGCGCGTCGACTACCTGCGCCGGCACTTCGCCGCCGCGCACCGAGCGATGGCCCGCGGCGTGAACCTGCGCGGGTACCAGGTCTGGTCGCTGATAGACAACTTCGAGTGGGGCTACGGCTATTCCAAGCGATTCGGCATTGTGCACGTCGACTACGACACCCTCGTGCGCACCCCCAAGGACAGCGCCCGTTGGTACAGCAGCCTGATCGCCACCGGGGTGCTTCCGTAGGTCTGCGACCGGTCCACGCCAAAATTCGACAACTCCGTTGGGGCGGCTCAGACTTGAACCACCCACCGCATTCAAAGGAGAAGCCGTGTCCGTACTCTCTGACGCCCGTGCACTTGCCGGCGACATCGCCGACCTCCGCCACCGCCTGCACCAGGAACCCGAAATCGGGCTGCAGCTGCCGCGCACCCAGGAGAAGGTGCTGGAGGCGTTCGACGGCCTGCCGTACGAGATCACCCTCGGTACCGACACCACCTCGGTGACGGCGGTGCTGCGTGGCACCGGCGCCGGCGCATCCGCTTCTCGGCCCGTAGTGTTACTGCGCGGCGATATGGATGCGCTCCCGATTCAGGAACGCACCGGGCTTTATTTCAGCTCGCGCATCGACGGCGCCATGCACGCCTGCGGGCACGACCTGCACACCTCCATGCTCGTGGGCGCGGCGACGCTGCTCGCCCACCACCGCGACCAGCTCGCCGGCGACGTCGTGCTCATGTTTCAGCCGGGCGAGGAAGGCTTCGACGGAGCCGGAGTGATGATTAGGGAGGGCGTGCTCGACGCCGCCGGGCGTCGAGCTGACGCCGCCTACGGCCTACACGTTCTCTCGGCCGGGGCCCCCAACGGGCAGTTCCTGAGCCGGTCCGGCACCCTCATGTCGGCCAGCGATGGCCTCACAGTCACGGTGCACGGGGCCGGCGGGCACGGTTCAGCGCCGCACAATGCGCAGGATCCGGTGACCGTCATCGCCGAAATGGTTACCGCCCTGCAGGTGATGGTCACGCGCCAGTTCGACATGTTCAACCCGGTGGTGATCTCGGTCGGCGTGCTGCAGGCTGGCACCAAGCGCAATATCATTCCCGAATCGGCGCGGCTGGAGGCGACCGTGCGCTCCTATACCGAGGAATCACGAGCCAAGTTGGCGCGCGTCGTGCCGCGGCTGCTCGAGGGAATCGCGGCGGCGCACGGCCTCGAAGTGTCCGTGGACTACGTCACCGAATACCCGCCGACCGTCACCGACGAGGGCGAAACCGCCCGGGCCGAACGGGTCGTCGGCGAACTCTTCGGCGGCGAGCGCTTCACCCGCATGGCCAACCCGCTCAGCGGCTCCGAAGACTTCTCGCGCGTGTTGCAGCAGGTACCGGGAACCTTCGTCTTTCTCTCGGCCGTTTCGAGACAAGCGGATGACGCCACCGCCGCCTTCAACCACTCCCCCGCGGCCACCTTCGACGACGATGTCCTGGCCGACGGCACCGCTCTGTACACCCAGCTGGCGTTGTCACGGGTGGCCGAGTTGGCGGGCTTGGAGTGACTACGAGACTCCAGCTGTGACTACCGCCGAGTTTCGCAGGAAGAGGAACGGAAAGCCTGGACAACCATTGGGCAAGCACCTATTAGGTGCGCCAGGGTGGTTCGGGGCTCGGGGTGTTGGCTCGGTGTGATTGGGCCGGGCGCCAGGTTTGCGTTGGGTCCCAGAGGAGTGGGCCGCGTACCTGGGGTCGGCCGTTGATCATGCGGATGGTCCAGCCGTTGGTGTCGATGGTGTGGTGGTGGAACCAGCACAACAGTGTTCCGTTGTCGACGTTGGTGGGTCCGCCTTTTGCGGCGGGGTGGACGTGGTGCACTTCGGTCCAGCGGGCGGGGATGGTGCAGCCGGGGATGATGCAGCCTCCGTCGCGCGCGGCGATCGCGGCGCGTTGTTTGGCGGTGAAGCACCGCACCTTGTCGCCGAGGTAGAGAATGGCGCCGTGGTCGTCGATGATGACGCTTTGGGAGCCACCGGTGCAGATGGTTTCTTTCACTCTGCGCATCGAGATAGGCGCGTCGATGCCATCGATCCAGCCAACACCGCGGTCGTTGTCGAGGTCGCTGGCGTTGATGTGGATCATAACGTTGGGGGCGGCGCCGCCCATAATGGGGGTTTTCGGGTCGCGTGCGGCCGCTTCGAACACAGTGCGGAGGATGTCGGCGCGTTTCTCACCCGCGGTGCGGTGGTCGCCGTCGAAGCGGGTATCGCCGGTGAACGGGTCGGCGTTGAAGCGCTCACCGTCGAGGCCGGCGTCCGCGTTCGGGTCGTCGACGTCCAGGCCGTTCAACGCGGTGACGGCACCGTCAGCCGGATCGGTGGGTTCAAACCGCGGCGTACGCGACCGAGCCGATAGATGAGTGTCGAAGAAGGTGTCCATGATGCCGCGCAGCTCGGGGGTGACGTCGGCCCGCAGCGGGTAGAGCCCGTTGCGCAGCTGCCCGAACGTGAGGGTGCTCTTCGCCTCCACCGCGTCGTCGTTGGGGGCGGTGCCGTCGGGGTCAAGCCGCCCTTGCCACTCCAAAGCTTGCGCCCGCAGCAGATCCGGCGCGAAACGAATGCCCGCCCCCGGCAGCCCGGCAGTCTCCGGAGTGATCGCCCCGGTCGCGGAGGCCACGAGGGCACGTTCGACGTGGTCGAGGTCGTCCTGCAGCACCTTCCCGTGCAGGGCGGTGAGGGTGGTCGCGATGATCTCGGCCGCCTCAATGCCGAGGTCGCCGCTACCCAGCGCGTCGGCGATGACCGGGTAGCGGGCGGGGACCGGCAGGCCCAGCGGCGTGCGTTCCACCGCTGTCTCGCCGAGTTTCAGGCGCCGCTTGGCCTCACGGCCGGAGATGCCGGCGAGCTGGGTGATGAGATCTACCTTGGTGCGGCATCCGTTTCGGTAGGCCAACGAACCGTTCCCGAGGTCGGTTTCGGCCCGCGCACCGATGTCGGCGGTCGACCGTAGTCTGGCCCCATCAACCTTGCGGCCGAGACCTTCGAGCGCCGCAAGCACCGCAACCGCTTCGGAGTCATCCAGATGACCGAACCGCACCCCGTCTAACGCTGCCGCCAGAATGGCAGCAGCCTGAGCAATCGCTGCGATCCGGGAACCCTCGAACTCCGGCAGTGCACCAGCTGCGGCCGGCGGGGCTGTAAGGGTCATGGCGACGGTGCCTCCTTCACCCACAATTATACCGCGAATCGCTCTTAAACACGAGAACATCTCATAAATATAGTGAGCAATTATAAGAATTACTTACGCCCCCGTGCTCGGCTTATCACAGGTGTTGTTACTCGTGGCCGCGTCGACCAGCGGGTTTTCCGGCCTGTTCCTGACGATTGGCTCGATCGGCGCCTTCACCTCCATCTATGTGTTGACCACCGGCCGACGCTCGTGGGCCGTCATTCCCACACGCAAGATTGCGAGTGTCGTTCTGGCCGGGGCGCTCGTCGCGGTCTTCGTCGGTTCCTCGCTGGCACCGGCATCCTTCGACGCGAACCTGGCCAGCACGAGTGCGCAACCGACCGCAACGGCCACCCCTTCCGCGACGCCGAGCCCGACTCCGAGCCCGACTCCGTTGGCATTCACCGTCGAAGCGCCAACCGATCCAGCCACGAGCACACCGGCACCGGATGCCGCGAGCATCGTTCTGGCCGACACGTCAGGGACCGACACCACAGCGGTGGCGTTGCTGGCGACCCTGCCGATCAAGGGAGCGCGCCCAAGACCGGCTACGACCGCAGCGGCAGCTTCGGCTCGGCCTGGCAAGACGTTGACCAAAACGGATGCGACACCCGTAACGACATCCTGGCCCGCGACCTGACCAACATCGCGAAGCAAGGCGGCTGCCGGGTCGTGACCGGCACGCTGACCGGCCCCTACACGGGAAAAACGATCAACTTTGTGCGCGGAACGGCGACATCGTCGCTCGTGCAAATCGACCATGTGGTGGCACTATCGAATGCTTGGCAGACCGGTGCCCAGCAACTGAGCCAGGCCCAGCGAGTGTCGCTCGCGAACGATCCGCTCAATCTGCTGGCCGTGGACGGACGCACGAACTCGAGCAAGGGTGACGGCGACACGGCCACCTGGTTGCCGCCGCTGAAACCGTACCGATGCGCTTACGTGGCACGGCAGATTTCAATGAAGGCGACCTACGGGCTATGGGTGACGCAGGCCGAGCACGACGCGATGACCCGCATTTTGACGGCTTGCCCCGACGAGCGGGCGACGGCATCCGTTTTCGCGCCGGCACCCGCTCCCGTTGTCGTCGTCCCCGTGCCGGTTGCCGGGCCTGCGCCCATGGTCGTGGTGCCCGTTCCGGTCGCCGTCGAGCCGGCGCCCGTGGCACCGGTTGCGCCGGCTCCCGCCAGCGCCTACAACAAGAACTGTGACGCGGCGCGTGCTGCTGGAGCAGCTCCGGTACACACGGGGGACGACGGGTATGGGCGTCACCTCGACCGGGACGGCGACGGCGTCGGCTGCGAAAGCTAGCTGACCAGACGGGCCGAACCAGCCGTCATGGCGTGCGCAATCCCCAACCATAGAGCGGATGCCGCCCCGCCGGTCTGCCCGGTCGCCTCCGCGTCGACGGCCACCGCGACCGCCCGCTCAGAACCCGCGTCCGCCGGCTCAGAACCCGCGTCCGCCGGCTTAGAACCCGCGACGCCCCGCGAACAGCGTGTGCAGCAGTGGGACGACCGACGCGATCATTAATACGGTGCCCAGCACCGCGTCATCCGCTCGCAGCAGCACGCCGGCGATGAGCAGGGCGCCGAACAGGAGCGCCGACACGGCTTGCCGCAGGGTGCGCTCGAGGCGGGCGACGCGCTTCTCGAGGCCCGGGCTGGCAACCGCAACGGAGCCGTCTTCGATCCGGGTGATCAATCCGTCGAGGCGCTTGGGCAGGCGAACGGCGATGCCGACCGTCTCCGTCGCCTGCTTCGCGATGTCCTGCACGAAGTTGCCGCTCTCGTCGCGCAGCAGCTGCGCCGCGTAGGGCTCGACCGAATCCCAGAGGTTGAACGCGGGATTGAGCGCGCTGGCCACGCCGGAGGTGAGCGACATGGCTCGGATGATGAGCAGAAAGTTCTCGGGCAGCTGGAACGGCAGCGAGCGCACCACGTCGCCGAACTGCACCGCGAATTCGCGGAACTCTCGCGGATCCACCTCGCGCAACTCGGCGAAACCCATGCCACCAAACCGGGCGAACAGAGTGGTCATGGCCCGTTCGAGCTCGGTCGTCTCGGCCGAGGGAAGGAGCACGCCGACATCGTTCATGGCATTGACCAGGCCGCGCCCATCGCGTGAGGCTGCTGCAATGAGCATTTTGCGCAGCCCGGTGCGCGTACTGGTGGGCACCTCGCCCATCATGCCGAAGTCAATGAAGGTGAGTTTCCAGCCGCGCTCGCTGTCGGCGTCCGGGGTGACGAAGATGTTGCCGGGGTGCGGATCGGCGTGAAAGAAGCCCATCGTGAACATCTGGTCGAACATGACCTCGGCGAAGACCGGAGCCACCTCAGCCGGGTCGATGCCGGCCTTGATCAGGGCGTCGACGTCGGTGATCTTGATCGCCGTGACATCTTCGAGAGTGAGCACCTTGCGGGTGGTTCGTTCCCAGACGACACCGGGAACGCCGACTCGGTCGTCATCGGGAAAGGCCGCTGCGAAACGTTCGGAGCTGCTCGCCTCGTGCAGGTAGTCGATCTCTTCGAGGCTCGTCTGTGCGAACTCTTCGACCAGCGCCGGCATGTCGACCCGGTTGGAGACGAGTTTCACATGGCTGAGCCAGCCGCCCACTTTGCGCAGGGCGGCAAGGTCGACGTCGATGATTTCGTCGATTCCCGGGCGCTGCACCTTGATAATGACCCCGTCGAGCCCCGTGTCAGCAGCATCGAGCGCGGTGAGTCGGGCTCGATGCGCTTGCCCGAGGGATGCAGCCGCCACCGGCGTCTCGTCGACCGACGTAAAGGCCCGTTCGAGTGGCATGCCCAACTCCGCCTCGACAGCAGCGCGAATGGCCCCAAACGATACCGGCGCGACTTCATCCTGCAGCCCCTCGAGCTCTTTAGTGATCTCGGGCGGCAGCACGTCAAGGCGCGATGACATGAACTGCCCGACCTTGATCATGAGACCGCCGAGGTCGGCCGCGAGCACGTGAAAACCCTTCGCGAAGCGCTGCATCCGCTTGGAGCGTGTGCGCTCGGCGATCTTCACCAGCCCGATGCGAGGCAGGAACAACTCGAACCACCACGTTATGGCGAGATACCAGCTGGCAAAACGCAGAATGCGGCGGTATCGGGCGCGCATGTTGCCCGCGCCCGAATTCGAATCGTAGCTACCTCGACGAGCCAGCGGCACCCGTCAGTCCTGGGCGAGGATCGAGTAGAGCTTGCGACGGGCGTCGTCGAGCACGGTTACAGCCTCTTTGATCTGTTCCGGCGATCCGGTGCGACCCACCTGAGCAGCAGCCTGGGCGAGTTCGATGCCCGCCTTCGGCAGCGCCGTGTGGCCGTGTGACCCGGTGGAGCTCGTCGCCGCCCACGGGGCGCTCGTGTCGGCGTCAGCGACTGCCGCGCGACCCTCATCGGTGAGCGAGTAGATCTTGCGACCGTTGTTCTCTTCGGCGCTGATCAGGCCCTCATCAGCCAGCAGCTGCAGCGTGGGGTAGACCGAGCCGGCGCTGGGCTTCCAGGTGCCTCCGCTGCGCTCTTCGATTTCGTGGATGATCTGGTAGCCGTGCATCGGCTGCTCCGCCAGCAGGGCGAGCACCGCCGTGCGCACCTCGCCGCGGCCGGCTCGGGTGGCTGTGCCTGCCTGCTTCTCGAAGCGGGAGCGGAACTGTTCCATGGCCTGCCAGATGCCGTCCATGTTGGCGGCGTTGAACCCGCCGGTGGGGAATGTGTTGCCCATGATTGCCTCCTCGGTATGACGTGCGAACGATATACAGCGATAGGTTCAACGATACCCAGCGATGGCCTCGAGCGTTACCCCAGAACGGATGCTCAGGGCTGGCTCCCAGACACCGCCGACCGATCATGGCAACTCTGTGTCAGGCGCCGTTTGCGTGCCGCAGCGCCAGCATCCGCTTGGAGCGTGCGCGTTGGAACAGCAGGAGAAATGCGACGAGGGCCGCGGCACCGACCGCGCTGGCCACCCACACGTACCAAGCCTGCCCGGCTATCGCGAACAACACCAGGCCGACCGTGATCACCAGCGACATTATGGCCAGGGTGAGGTAGCGTCCGTCGGCCTTCTCAAACGGATTCCGCAGCTCGAGTGGCGGCTGGGTCAGCGGTTCCCAGACAACAATAAAGAACGTGGCCACCGGCCCGAGAAACAGCGAGAGAACGAACCAGTTCCAGCGGGAACGGTTCTTCTGTTCGGCCAGGCCCGCATTCACCAGGGCCAACACCAACCACCCGCCACCGTTCAGCCACCAGTTGTTTTGCTGCACAGCCTGGGTGACGATCTCGCTTACGAAGTTGGGCATGCGTCATGCTCCCACGAATGGCGTCCCACTCGCCACGGCCAGGCCCGAACATGTTGCGCCCCATGATGTAGGCGCCCGCGGTCGCTATGGCGGCGATCTCGGCGGCGTTCTCATCGGGCCGCTCGAAACGCCAGCGGGCCAGTCGTTCGCCGCCCTCTCCCAGCGGATGCTGCAGGCTCTGATTCACGCCGGCCGCGTAGCCGTCCTCCGAGACCATCATGTCGCAGGTCACTGTCATATCGTGCGCTCCTCTCTGTGTGGTGCGGAACGCTTATCGCGGCGTTCGCAACCGAATTGCACCCTTGGCGGTTGACGGGTCGACCACGACGCCGCCCTGGGTGATCTGTAATTCGCCGCGGGCGACCATGCGTCGTGCGGCTCGTCGGGCCGGCTCCATCAGGTCGCGCCACTCCTCGCCGCCGATGGCGCGCGCCGCGTCCGACGGACAGATCGTGGCATCCCGTGCGCTTTTGTGCAGCAATGACACGATGGTCGTTTCGAGCTGCAGGTCTGTCGTGTTGACCCCGTGTGAGCGGCAGGCTGCCGAGCAGTACTTCACCGAGTCCCAATTGTTGGCCCACTTCGCACGCCACTCGATGCGTCGCCCACACGACGCGCAGGTCTTATCCGCCCGGTCGGTTACGGGGTCAGCATCGGAACGGTGCCGTTGACGGTGGGCCATGGCCTCTATCTTGCCCGGAGTCCTGCAATCGTGCCACGCGTGTCTCCCGCACCCTGCCCGGCACGGGCGACCTGCGAGAATGGAACCACCATGAAGACCCTTCTCAACATCATCTGGCTCGTGCTGTCAGGCTTCTGGCTGTTTCTCGGCTACATGCTGGCAGCCGCAATCATGTGCATTCTCATCGTGACGATCCCCTGGGGAATCGCCGCGGCACGCATCGGCGTCTACGCGCTCTGGCCGTTCGGCAAGACCGTGGTCGACGCCCCGGGCGCCGGCGCCGCGTCACTGTTCGGCAATGTCGTCTGGGTGATTCTGGCCGGCTGGTGGATCGCCCTCGAGCACCTGCTCTCCGGCATCGCCCTCTGCGTGACGATCATCGGCATCCCGTTCGGCATCGCCAACTTCAAGCTGATTCCGGTCGCGCTCATGCCGCTCGGCAAGCAGATCGTCGACACGCCCTAACAAAGCGGATGCCGCCTGCTCCGTCGCCAAATCACGCCGGAGCCGGCGAACAACCGGAAGTCAGCGCAGCGGAAACGCACCCGCCAGTCGGGCCAGAGCGGCCTCCCCCACGATCGGAATTCCGTAGTCGCGGGCTTTGCGCGCCTTGCCCGAGAGCGAGTCCGGGTCGGCGGCCACGAGCAGTGTGACCTTTTTGGTCACGGCAGTCTTCGGCGCGAAGCCGCGGGCCAGCAACTCCGACTCCCAGTCGCTTTACTGCCCAGCGCCTAGAACCGCGCTAGTCCCTTGTGTCGAAACGACTCGATCACAGCGTCAGCGTATTGTCACGCTATACGCATAGCAAGACCGTACAGAAGCGATCCAGCCTGTCAGTCCAGGAGATCAGCGCACTGCGATTCGCTCCCCCACTTTGGGCTCCCGCTCTGCACTATCGGCCTGCTGGTGCAAACGCCCCGGACATCAGGTCAATCTCGCCCTCGGCGATGCCCAGACGGCGCGCTTCGGCTGCCCACCCCGAGACCGCGTGGGCTACGTCCGCGAGTATGGTCTTGGGGCTCTGGACTCGAAAATACGGTGCTACTTCAAGAAGAGTGTCGGTGTTCGCGGCGTATGTGTCAAAGTCGATGGCTGTCGACAAATGTTTCGGTCCCGGCGTTGGGTTGGGATTGAGATCGAAAACCGGCGACAAATTCCAACTGCCTTGGGAGTCGGAGCGCAAAAATCCATGATTGCGCAGATGGTCGTCGGTGTTCGAAATAAGGATGGAGAATGCAATCCTCCGCCAGAGTTCAATGAGCTCAGCCGTGGCCGACGATGATGACCGCTCGATGACTTCTGCGATTTCCAGATAGCTGCGCCGTTCACCGTCGACCGCTTCGAGCATGGTCATGGCGCTCGCGTACCCGATTCGGCGTGAGCCCTGCCGATCGAACCGGTTGAGGAGAAGGACATTGCGACCGGCCACCGTCATCAACTCGTTGGACGGTGTGCTGATACCGGCGCGGGAGGCGAGCGTGAGGGATAGGTGCTCCCAAGCCATGACATCCCATTCGTCACTGCCCACACGCGGAAATTTTGCTATCAACAGCTCGCCTCGACCATTTACCACGGCTGCCTTGGGGCGTGCACCTCCGATCGAGCTCCCGGCTCCCACCAGCAAGCGCAGTGCTTCGTCATCTGGATTTTCGCTTTCCACGGATTCGACGGCACGAAGGAGCTGCGACAGGTCAACGAGGTGCGGCACACTTTCGGCCGCTTCTGCCTGCCACTCATCGATGCCAGGAATGCGGAACCGAATAGCTCCTTGGCGTAGGTCATCCCTGACTCCGAGGGTGAAGTCGAGTTCGCCGAAGCTGCGCTCGCTAACACCACTTCGGGAAGCGCGACGGCGTTCAGACCGTTCGAGGAGTCTGCGTCCCCACCGGTCAGGGGCGCAATCGGTGAATGCGCCGAACAGGTGGTGGCCATCCGCTGTATTGAACGCGCCGGAAGACAGTGGAAGGGCAGGGTCCACAGCGTAGGCAGCAGGCCGCGCCAGATACTCAGGCTCGTAGGTAAACGTGGCGCTCTCGGAGCCACGCCGACGATGGGAATAGACGGTTCCGGCGCGCACGTCTGCGCCGCCCAGCTGCACCCAGACTTCGGCGTCAGGCATCCGACACGGACTTCGGCGTGCTCTGCCGCACTCGCTGCGGCAGAATCTCTTCGGACCGGAGCCGGCCCACATCGCTGCGGTAAGGGTCGGCGCTGTTGACGACTGTGTCCATGATTCCGAGGGCTCGGAACACGCGCAGCGCGGTCTCGAGGCTGACGCCGCCGGTACCGGACTCCAATTTTGCGAGGGTGCTGCGGCTTATGTCGGCGCGATCTGCGACTTGCTCCATGGTCAATCCCAAAAGCTTGCGCCAGGTTTGAGTGTCTTTTCCGAGTTCGCGGATGGCTCGCCGAACAGGAATCGGTGTCATTCGTTTTTCAGCCATAACAGTCATCCCCTCATATGACCAGTATTCTACACATTGGGAACGATAATGTAGGGAATACGAGTCATTAAGTGGTCAGAATCATCGATGGTCACACTATGCAACCTCCTCACCCGGGCCTGCGCTTTGAGAACCAGCTCGGGAGGTGAGTCTGGCCGAGACCGCACGGCGCTTTATAGTGCCCCCGCGGTCAGCAGATTCCAGTCAGCGATCAGCGCAGCGGAAACGCACCCGCCAGCCGGGCCAGAGCGGCCTCCCCCACGATCGGAATGCCGTAGTCGCGGGCCTTGCGCGCCTTGCCCGACAGTGAGTCCGGGTCGGCGGCCACGAGCAGCGTCACCTTTTTGGTCACCGCACTTTTCGGCGCGAAGCCGCGGGCCAGCAACTCCGACTCCCAGTCGCTGCGGGGCCGGGTCATCTCGCCGGTCAGCACCACGAGGTCGCCGAGGTGCAGTTCGAAGTGTGTACTCGTCACGGTGACGACTGCCGTTTCCGGCTGGTCGAGCGCGGCGTCGAGGGCATCCGCTGAGATGTCGAGCAGGTTGGCGACGTCGACGAGGTCGGCCATCTCATCCGTTGAGAGCACGCCATCGGCCCAGGCGATGCGGGCGAGCGCGGCGAAATACTCCCCGTGCAACAGCTCGCAGCGGTGACGGCTGAGGCCGAGCTCCTCGGCGAGCTGCACGAGCGCCTGCGCTTCGTGCGCCGAGAGCTGCCGGTCCAGCAGGCAGCGGTCCAGCAAGGCGAGGTAGTCCTGGTGTTCGGCCGGCCCGGTGATCTCGGGCAGTCGCAGGCTGATGCGTTCCAGAAAAGCGGATGCCGTCTGCTCTGTCGCGAAATCCGGCCGCGGGTACCACGGGCGCTCCGGCAACGACAGGGTCGGCCAACGGTAGGCGGCGGCACGGTGAAGGGCGTCGGCCCACAGGATCGGATCGGCAGCACCAATGATGTAGTTACTGAGTAATTGCGCGGTGGCGTAGGTATCAACCGAGGCTCGGTGGGCACCGGTGAGATCGATGTCGTAGGCGGCGCAGCAGTCGGCGAGCGACCGGCCGGTGCCGGGTAGAAAGTCGCGGGCGAGCTGCATGGTGCACAGGCTGATCACCGGTTCGAAAATCGGGTAGCCGGCGCGGGCGAGTTCGGCGAGTAGAAAGCGGGTGTCGAAGGCGGCGTTGTGGGCCACGATGACGCGGCCGTCCAGCAGCGCCACGAGCTGTGGAGCAATCTCGTCGAAGCTAGGTGCGTTCATGACATCGGCGGCGCGCACGCGGTGGATATCCTGACGCCCGAGGTCCCGCCCGGGGTTGATGAGCGTCTCCCACTGCCCTTCGATCTGTCCGTCAGCGCTGACATGCGCGACGGCGACCTCGATGGCACGATCGTGGCCACCCGCGAAGAGTCCGGTGGTCTCGAAGTCGATGACGGCGAAACCGGGCATGGTACTCCTGAGCTGAGGGTGGTGGTTCCTTGACTGTAGCGAGGAGGCAGGCGCAACCGCGGCCCACAGACGAGGGGCGTCAGCGGTTGCGGCGGTGAAGCCGTTTAGCCCAGGCTCGCTCGGTGGGCCGCCGCATCGAACTCCGCGGTGAGCTGCGGAAGTTGCAGCGCCTTCAGTGACGCGGCGAAGGCTCGTTCAAACGCGGCAGCATCCTTCGAGCGGATGCCGTAGAACCGACTCACCCACTCCCCCACGTGCAGCTCGATCCGGCTCCAGAGCAGGCCGCGGGTGACGGTGACGATCTCGACATCCTCGACTGCGGTCACGATAGGGACGCCGCCCAGGGTGACCGTGACGGTGCCGCCGTGGAGTTCGATTTTCCAGTCGCCGGAGCTGGTGAGAGCCTTGCCCCAGGCGGATGGCTGCCAGGTTGGCGGCATGCTGGCTGTCCTCTCGCTAGCTCGACGCGTTCGATCCGGTTGCAGGACGCGGCTGAATGGCCGTGCATTCCAACAATGGTCCTGACTACGCGAGGCGGGCTTCAACCCGCACTTCGAACTCTAGTTGACACGTAGCCGGCCCGCGGCCCTCGGACAGGGCCGATTTGGGAGGGGTTCTGGCGAATCAGAGCGCCTCGGCTTCGTGGGTGGAGAGCTGCCGGTCGAGTAGCACCACGCGCTACTGGTACACGTCCCGACGATGGCCGACGGTGACCACGACCACCACCAGAATGTCGTTGCGAATGGTGTAGATAATCCGATAGCTGCCCACCCGCACCCGATAGCCGTCACGTCCTTGCAAGGCTCGCGCCCCGGGCGGGCGAGGGTCTTCACCCAGCAAGGCAATGGCACCCTGCACCCGACCGCGGTCCTGCGGATCAATTCGTCGCAAGGATTCAACCGCTGCCGGGCGCAATTCATTGCGGAACTTGCTCACACCCAGCCGAGATCCGCTTTGACCTGCTCCCAGGGAATGTTGTCGCCCTCGTCGGCCATCGCCACATCGAACGCCGCGATATCCTCAGCATCGTCAAGCGCTTCTTGCATGCGCGCGTACTGCTCAGGGCTCACCAGCACAGCAGCGACTTTTCCGCGACGCTCCAAGAAGACGGCCTCTGAGCTGGCCTGGGCAATCAACTCGGGTAGGCGCGCCCTGGCGTCGGTGACGCTTGACTTCGACATGCCTCAAATGTACATCCGCGTGATGGGGATGTACATGTGCACGGGCGGTTTGCAGCTGACCGCCGTTCAACCGATTGCGGGAACACCCATCGCGGATGCGCGGCGCTGATCCGCGCTGCCCCGGCCCGCCGCTTTCCCCGATTCCTGTGTGCCTTTGCTCGACATGAGTAGCTCCCGACGTCGCCGTCTCCACTTTCCCGCACTCTTGTAGACACCTAGATATGCCTGCACGGCAAGGGGCGAGTGCCGGCCGTTATGATGTGGCTCGGCAGAAGACCAACGTCGAGTCAACGGTGCGAACGGGGCGTGGCAGCGAATGCCTCTCCCGGCGCGTGGCACGGCTCCCTGGGGAGGCAAACTGCGGTCGAAAGGTTCAGGTGTCCGTTGGCCGATGTCGACGGGACAACGGGTGGTCGCGCGACCGGCGATGATGCCGCCGGGTCGCACGATCCCACGATTCGGTCAGTGTCAGCGGGATCCGATAGGTTCGGAACAGGTTCACGAGTGGCAGCGTTCAGTACTTGGCTGGCTGCACGGCAACCCCGTCCATCGACCGGGGTGCCCCAGGGGAAGAACCGGCCCGCCGCAACCGTTGCGGGCAAAGCGATGGAGGCACCGCCTCCGCGAAGGAGCACGCTCATGCCGTCCCCGTACTTTCGCATCACCGACCTGTCGGTCAGTTCTCCGGTCATTCTGCATGCCCCGCACGGCGGCCGGCTGATTCCGGCCGAACACCTCGGCGCGTACCTCGTCTCCGCCGCCGAACTAGAGGCAGAGAAGAACATCATGACCGACCATTTCACCGATGAGCTCGTCGGCGGCATCACCGGCGCGAGCTCAGTGACCAACGAACTGTCCCGGTTCGCCGTCGACGTGGAACGGTTCCCCGACGAGACCGAGGAGATGAACGCCGTCGGTATGGGCGTGCTCTACACGAACGGTTCCCGCGGGCAGCAGATCCGCGACCTGCGCCGCGCCGACCGGCCCAGGCTCATGGGGCACTTCGAGGCGTACTCCGCCGCGTTCACCGACCTGGTCGACGCCACCCTGCGCCGCCACGGGCGGGCCGTGATCATCGACGTGCACTCCTACCCAGAACACGCGCTGGCCTACGAGTTGCATGCAGAGCAGCCCCGCCCAGAGCTGTGCCTCGGCTACGAGGACTTCCACGCCCCGACCGACCTCGTGCGCACCGTGACGGATGCCTTCGCCCAGCTTGAGATCCTCCCGAACGGACCGTTCGCCGGCGCCTACGTTCCGCTGGAGCACTACGGGACGGATGCCCGCGTGCAGTCGGTGATGCTCGAGATCCGTCGAGACGTGTACCTGCACGACAGTCTTGAGCTGAAGTCTGGGCCGTTCCAGGGGCTGCAGGCATCCCTGCAGCGGCTGGTGAACTCGGTGGTCGGCGAGATTTAGGCGGATAAGCCGTCGACTGCCGCCCGAGCGAGTGGCCACTGACTGCGGGGACTCTACCCGAGTCCGATGACGTCGCTCTCGACCAAAGCATCTGTCGTTGCATCTGTCGAACAGTTGGGCGACGCTCGCCGGGCCTGATGTCGGAGGCAGGCAATAGGCTGCAGGGGTACGTGGGGTGAGAACGAAAACGGGGGAAGAATGAACGTGGAACAGCCATCGGTGGGCGAATCGTTTGACGCGCTCGTGGGGCTGGTCGCTGCGGTGAAAGCGGCCTCGCCCTTCGCCCCGGTGACCGTTCTCGTTCCGTCCCATGCCAGTGCGCTCGATGTGTATCGGCTGCTCGCCCGCCGGGTCAACGGCGGCAAGGGGCTCGTCGCGGTCACCTGTCTCACGCCAGGCGACCTGGCGCAGCGGGTGTTCGACCGGGCGGGGCTGGCGGCCGGGCGGTCCCCGGTCACGACCATCGTGCGCGAAGGGGCTGTTCTCAATGAGCTGAGCAAGAATGCCGGAATCTTCGACCAGGTCGCCGACCAGCCCGCCACGGCTCTCGCCTTGGCGCGCGCCTCGGCCGAGCTCGACGACGTCACGCTCACCGACGACAAGCTGCCCAAGCTGGTGGCCGACGTGGTGCGCGTTCATCAGAACGTCACCAGGGCGCTCGGCCCCGGATGGCATACCCAGCACGACGTGGTGGCTGCGGCGATCACCCAGTTGCCCAGCCATGCCGCCGGTTTCGGCACCGTCATCAGCTTTCTGCTGCCCACGGAGTGCAGCGACGCCGATCGAAAGCTGCTTGAGGCACTCGCGGCCGCCGTGCCCGTCACCACTATCGCCCGCACCCCTGCGGCCGACAGCGTGCCGACCGACACCCGCGTGCTCAGCATTACGGATGCCGACGACGAAGCCCGCACCGTCTCCCGCCTCGTCGTCGAGCAGCTGAAGAAGCAGATACCGGGCCACCGCATCGGCGTGTTCTGGGGCGCCGCCGACCCCTACCGGGTGCTGCTGCACCGCCACCTCGCCGACGCCGGCGTGGAGGTTAACGGCCCGGCCGCCCGCCAGTACACCGATATGGCCTACGTGCGGGGCTTTCTGACCCTGTTGGGCCTCGACCGGGCCGATATCGATCGCCGCCAGGTGCTCGACGTGCTGGCCGAGGGTGTTCTGCGCTGGAGCGAAGAGAAGCTGCCCAGCAGCGCTCGGTGCGAGCGCCTCTACACGACCGAGGCGGTCGAAGAACCCGAGCCCCGGCCCACGGTGAGGTTCGTCGAAACCCCCGAAGAACCCGCTGACCCCACCACGGCGGGCGTGCTCGAATACCGGCGTAAACAGTCCGCTGAGCGCGCCACCTTCGACAACTACATCCTCGCCCTGAGCCTGAGTCTCACCACTCTGGCGAACGCCCAGACTTGGCCGGAGGCGGCGCTCAGCCTCGAGGCGATGTTCAACGAACATTTCGACCCGATCACCTTCTACGACGCCGAGCTCACGGAGTGCCGCGAGGCGGTCACCGACGCGATCCGCGCTCTGGGCAGCCTCGAGGGTGTCGCTCCGCGACCCACCCTCCGCTCGGTTCGAGCTGCCCTCGCCTCTCAGCTCGCCACCCTGACTCGGCGCCACGGAACGTTCGGCACCGGCGTCACCCTCGGTTCGCTGGCCAGCGGCGCGGCCCGCGACCTCGATGTCGTCATCGTCGTCGGTCTCGCCGAGGGCCTCACTCCCACACGCCTGCGTGATGACGCCCTGCTGCCCGATTCCGTGCGCGTCCTGTGGCACGGCGTTCTGCCCCTGCTGGCCGAACGCGCAGCGAAGCAGCACCGGGAGTTTCTAGACACCCTGGCCTCCGCGGCTCGGGTGCGCATCGTCACGTTCCCTCGGGGCAACCTGCGCGGCGGCGGCGAGCGCGGAGCATCCCGTTGGCTTACGACCCACATCGCTTCGAGCGCGGCGCGTGGGTCAGAGCCGGTGGAGATCATCGGCTCTTATCACGACGGTATTCTCAGCGGCGTCCCCATCGTCGACAGCGCCCCGGTGACCGCGCAAACCTGGCGGTTGCGCGCCCTGATGAGTGGCGCCGACGGCAACGGCACACCGCGCGACACCGTGCTCGAGCTCGCGCAGGCCATGCGCGCCGACCGCGCGTCGGGCGTGTTCAGCCGGTTCAACGGCAATCTCAGCAGCCAGGCCCATCTGCTGCGCGTGCTCGACCGCCCCCTCACGGCGACGAGCCTGGAGGACTGGATCGCCAGCCCGCTCTCGTACTTTCTGCACCGGGTGCTCGACCAGCGCATCTTCACCGATGTGCAGCTCGACGTCGAGATCGACGCGCTCACGCGCGGGTCGATGCTGCACGAGATTCTCGAAGACCACGTGGCCGCGCAGATCAGCGGCACGCCCGATGCGGGATCCCTCGAGGCGCTGCAAGCCATCAGCGAGCAGGCCTTCGAGAGTTGGCGGGTCGACAGTTGGATCGACCACCTGTGGCAGCGCGACATGAACGTCATGCGTCGCGATCTCAAGACGTGGTGGGGCCTGCAGGCCGAAACCGCTTCAAACGGATGGCTCCCCCAGCACGCCGAGGCCGCTTTCGGCTTGGCCGATCCCGCCGCCTACGACGCGCTACTGTTCACGCTCGACGACGGCAGCACCATCCGCTTTTCCGGCAAGGTCGACCGCATCGACTATCACCCCGACGGCAGCATCCGCGTGGTGGACTACAAAGCCGGTACGAGTGACCGGTTCAGCAAGCTGAGCTCCGATTCCCCCACCGCCGGCAGCAGCAAACTCCAACTCCCGGTCTACGGGTTGTTCGCCCAGGCGCAGGGCCAGGGCAACGGCCAAACGGGCACCGTTCTGGCCGAGTACGACTTCATCACGCAGCGCGGCGGGCACACGACCATCGGCTACCCGGTCACCGACCACGTCGTCGACCAATTGCGCAGTGATGTCAGCGCGATCGTGGCTGCCATTCGGCTCGGAGTGTTCCCGCCGCGTCCGGCATCAGGGTCGTTTCAATCGATCACCCAGATGATCGGAACCGCCGCGCTGAACGCCCTCTGGGGCCGCCTCTCGCCCCATCTCGACCACGACCTGGTAGCCCGTTTCTGGCCGGAAGAAGACGACAAATGAGCATCACCCTCACCGACCAGTCGGGGCGCACCCAGATCGAGACCGAGCTCGACGCGCAACTGTTCGTGCAGGCCGGCGCTGGGAGTGGCAAGACCCACGCCCTGGTGTCGCGCATCTGCGCCCTGGTGCGCCGCGGCGAATCACTCTCCGGCATCGCGGCGATCACCTTCACCGAGAAGGCCGCCGCCGAACTGCGGGAACGAGTGCGGGCCACGCTGGAAAACCCGGCGACCGAACTCCACCCCGATTTGCGGGAACGTGCCCTCAACGAACTCGACACGGCACCGATCGGAACCATCCACTCGTTCGCCACCCGGATCCTCAGCGAAAACCCCATCGACGCGGGGCTGCCGCCCCTGATCGAAGTGGCCGATGCCCTGCGCTCCCGCATCGCCTTCGGCCGGCGCTGGGCGAGTGCGCGGGCCGCTCTGTTTGCCGATGAGCAGGCATCCGCTGCCCTGCAGGTGTTGCTGGCGCTGGGGGCGACGATAACCCAGATCGAAGCGGTCGCGCTGGGTTTGGATTCGGCCTGGGACCGGCTCGACCCGACACCGTTGGCGGAGCAGGACCTGCCGGTGATGCCCGAGCTCGATCTGGTTCCGGTGCTCAACACCCTCACGCACGTTCTGGAACAGGCCGAGTTCTGCACCAACCCGAGCGAAGACAAGCTGTATCCCAAAATGGCCGAATTGCGCGCCTGGCGACAGGCGCTGGTTCAGGCGAAGGATGCCGACGATCTCGCTGCCCAGTTCGACCTGCTCACGAAGCCGCCGTTCAAGAACATTCACGTGGGCACGGCGAAGAATTGGAGTATCGACCTCGCCGCGTTGAAAGCCGAGCTCAAGACCCTCAAAGACGAAACGGTGCCGCAGACGGTGAGCCGCGTGGTCGCCCCGGCGATCCGGCGGGTGACCGCTGTGCTCGGCGCCGTCTTGGTGGCGGAAGCCCGTGCCCGGCAAAATAGCGGCCAGCTGGAGTTCCACGACCTGCTGGTGCACTGCCGCGATCTGCTTGCCGGCGTGCACGAAGACGATGTGAAGGCGCGCATCCACGCGAAGTATCCGCGCATCATGCTCGACGAGTTTCAAGACACCGACCCGCTGCAGGCCGAGATCGCACTGCGCATCGCGACCGAACGGGCGCAGCGGCAGACCGGGTCCCGAAGTGAACTCGCCCAGCCGGGCGGCAGCCTGTTCATGGTGGGCGACCCGAAGCAGTCGATCTATCGTTTTCGCCGGGCCGACATCGCCACGTACTTGAAGCAGCAGCAGCGGTCGCTGGCGGCCAACGCTGAGTCGGTCGTCTCGCTCACGACCAACTTTCGCTCCACCCAGCCGGTGCTCGACTGGATCAACCACGTTTTCGCCGCTCTCATCGTGGAACAGCTTGATGTGCAGCCGTTCTACCAAGCCCTCGATGTCGACCCGGCTCGCCCGGCCTGGCAGGAATCATACGGACCGGCCGTCACCGTGCTCGGCGCCGGCGAGGCCGGCCTCGCGGCCGCCGCCGAGATGAACGCCGCCGAGAAACGCGAGCGCGAGTCGGCCGATATCGCTGCCATCATTCAAGCGGCGACCGCCACCGACGGCACCGGCTGGACCAAGCAGGCGGGCAACCGGGACGATTTCGCTCTCGCCCCGGTTGAGCTGCAGGACATCTGCATCCTCATCCCCACCCGCACCTCGCTGCCAGCGCTGGAGAGTGCGCTCGACCGTGCGGGCATCGAGTACCTGGCCGAGGCATCCGCTCTGGTGTATTCAACCCAGGAGGTGCACGACCTCGTGCTCGTGCTGCGGGCGATCGCGAACACCGCCGATGAAGCGGCCCTGGTGCTGGCGTTGCGCACGCCACTGTTCGGGGTCGGCGATGACGACCTGCTGGTCTGGAAACATGCGGAGGGGCGGTGGTCACTCTGGGTAGACACTCCCGAGTCGCTCTCGCGCGCGGGCGAGCCCGCCCACCCGGTGAGCCTCGCGCTGACCTACCTGCACAACCTTCACCGCGACTTGGCCACGTCGTCGCCGGCCGATCTGCTGACCCGGCTGATCATGGATCGCCGCGTTCTGGAGGCCACGACCGACGGGCCGCGCTACCGCGATATCTGGCGACGCCTACGTTTCGTCGTGGATCAAGCCGAAGCCTGGAGCGAAGCCACCCAGGGGAGCCTGCGCGATTATGTGGTCTGGGCCGACAGCCAGCAGGTCGACAACGCCCGGGTGAACGAGAGCGTTGTTCCCGAGACCGGGGTCAACGCCGTGCGCATCACCACCGTGCACGCCTCGAAGGGTCGGGAGTTTCCGGTGGTGATTCTGGCCGGGTCGAGTGGCGGCAGCAACAACGGCTCCGACAACGTGCTCTTCACGCCCGATGGCCAGGCCGAAGTGCGCTTTGTCACCGGGCTCGAGACCGCCGGATTCGCCGCGTTGAACACCAGTGAAAAGCAGTTCATCGAGGCCGAGCGGCTGCGCTTGCTCTACGTGGCGTGCACCCGCGCCGAGAGCCACCTGGTGGTCTCGCTCTATCAGGGCAACAAGTCGAGCGCCGGCGCTCTGCTCGCCGGAGCGCACGATCCACTCATGTCGACGGGTTTCGAGGCGGCCGAGGCTCTGCCCACGGCGGCTGGGCACCGCGCCGCCACCGTCGGCCCGGTGCCCGACTGGCCCGCCTGGTTGCTCGACCGCGCGCACTGGCAGGCAACTTCCCGGCACCCCGCCTCGGTGTCGGTGTCGAGTCTGGCCAAGGCTGGCACGGATGCCCCGCAGCTGCCGCCGTTCACGCTGCGGTTCGTACAGCCCGACCCGACCACCCCCGCCCTGCCGACCTTTGCCGGTGCTGGCGCCGAGCACGGCACCCGGCTCGGCAGCGCCGTGCACAAGCTGCTCGAGCTGAGTGACATCACCGTCGGCCCCGATTTCTCCGCCCTGGCCGTTGATATCGCGCACGAGTTCGACCTCGCTGACTCCAGCACCCTGGAGGCGCTGGCCCGATCGGCCATCGACGCCGAGCCCGTGGCCCGCGCGGCCGGCCGCGAGCACTGGCTGGAGCTGCCGTTCGCGGCCGCCCTGGACGCCCGGCAAGCGCAGGGCACCGTGTTTGAAAGCATCGCCGACCTGGTCTACCGCGAAGACGACGACAGCCTGGTGATCGTTGATTTCAAGACGAATATCGGCCTCAGCGCCGAACAGATGGATGCCTACTGGCACCAGCTCGCCAGCTACGCCGACTTCATTCACCGTGCCACCGGGCAGACCGTGAGCGAAGTCGTGCTCGTCTTCTGTCGCTCCGACCCTGCGCAGGTGTTTCGGCGGGCGGCCGTGTGAGCCGTCCGGCTGTTGCGCCGTGACGGCAATCGTGGTCGTGCGGCGACGACGCGATCAGCCCTAGCGGCTAGGGCTCCTCGTAGCGGAGGCCCCTAGCAGCTAGGGCTGCCGAGCGTTGCTAGGGCTTCTCGACCGTCTTGCCCCTCGGCTGCTTCGGCGACGTCGCGGCCGGTTGCACAGTTGCCTCCGGTTCCGGCATCATCGCGCTGTACCGCTCCGCGTCGTCGAACATGCGCTTGCTCTTGCCGCGCACGTCTTTCACATAACGCCCCATCGAGGCGCTCATGTTCGACACCGCGTCGGTACTCGCCATGAATGTCATCGAACTGCCGGCGTCAAAGCCCAGGCGCTCCCCCGACAGCACGGCGTCTTGGTTGGCCCCGAGAAACATGAAGTCCCAGTTGTACTGCTCTTTCTGACGCGTAACCAGAGTGCGCACGGCTTCCAGGCCGAACTCCCGGCTGGAGTTCTCATCGCCGTCGGTGACGACGACGACCTGCACGGTTTCAGGGCGGGCGTGCTCGGGAAGCGCAGCCAGAACCCGGCCAAAGCCGGTGACCGACTGACCGATGGCGTCGAAGAGCGCCGTGGCGCCGCGCGGCTCAAGCGAGATCGTGACGTTCTTCGGGTCGGCCAAGGAACACTGCGTCTCAATCTCGGTGTCGAACGTGACGATATCAACGGTGAGCAGACCCGGCTCGGCCGCCTGCTCGGCGAGCATCGTGGTGAGGCCGCCCACCATGTCATCACGGATGCCCGCCATCGAGCCGCTGCGATCGATGACCAGCAGCATGGCGGTGTAGTTCGGATCAGTCATGGTGTTCCCCTTCAACAGTTGCTCCCGGCGGGAACAAGTTGAGTGTCTCAGGAGCCACCGACATTGCTTCGAGCACGGCAGCGGCGGCGCCTGTGCAGGGGGCTCAGGCTGCACCAGCAGAAAGAGAAATCCCGGATGAGATCCGGTCCAAGAACACCGCCGTGTCGATGACGACTGCCCGCTACTTCGCGGGCGGATTCCATCCCTGCTCGCGCGCTGATCGATAGGGTGTGTCCAGGGGGAAATGACATGAGCAGATTCTTTGGCACACCGGCGGGGGTCAAGGTTGGCCAGTTCTTCATCGACCGCCGTGAACTTCACGAAGCTTTCGTTCATCGCCCAACGCAAGCCGGCATTAGCGGCACGAAGTTGGAAGGTTCCGACTCGATCGTCATTTCAGGAGGCTATGTCGACGACGAAGACCATGGCGACTACATCATCTACTCCGGACACGGCGGCAAAGACCCCAACAGCCCGCGTCAAATCATGGATCAGTCTCGGGATGCTTCGGGTAATGCAGGTCTCATCACGAGCCACGCCGCGGCTCTGCCCGTTCGTGTCGTCCGAGGAAAACACAAGGGTTCTCCGTTTGCCCCACCCGCGGGCTACATCTACTCCGGGCTTTATTTGGTCACCCAGTGGTGGATGGAGCTGGGTCGGGATGGTTTTCAGATCATTCGCTTCCGACTCGAACGGATCGATGAACAAGTCCCACTTGAACCGCAAGCTTTGAACGTGCCCGACCCAGAATTCGCCACGACAATCGTGTCCCGTCGAATTCGGGACTCACAGCTGGCACGTGAGGTGAAGAAGCTCTACGACTACGAGTGTCAGGTCTGCGAGCAGTCAATCCCCACGTCGAGCAATGCCTCCTACGCCGAAGGCGCTCACGTCAGGCCTTTGGGTCGACCTCACCTTGGCCATGATGCCCTGAGCAACATCCTGTGCCTTTGCCCGAATCACCACACTCAGTTTGATCTAGGCGGGCTCATTCTGACGGACGAGATGGAGGCCATTGAAACGCGCACAATGACTCCGATTGCCAGCCTGGCCTTCCGCAAACATCACGTCGTCGCACTCTCGAACGCCGGATACCATCGAGCCCTTTGGCTGGGAGCACGTGGCTTGTCGAGCGATATGCGTCTTCTGCAGCCGTCTGCCTAGGGCCAACGAAGATCGTAGCCACGCCCGGAGGCGTGGCTACGACATTGCGGTTGGGAACCCTGCGGCAGCTGTGGTGAGCTGCGCCAGCGCGTACTTCCAGGCGACCCGCTCCTGCTCCAACCGTACGTTCCCCTCGGAACGGATGCGCTCCAGCACCCGCTGCTCCCCCGCCGTCAGCGTCGTATAGGTGCCGGTAGCCGGCTTGGGCTCGGGCACCCAGAGATCGCGGTAGGCCACCAGGGTCTCCTCGTCCATGAGCACGCTCGTGACATTGGTGCAGCCCGAGCGCAGCGCGTGCAGGATAGCGAAACCGTCCGAGTCGAGGTCGCCCCAGTAAATGATGCGGCCCGCTTGGATCCATGGGATGCCACTGAGGCGCGGGGCCGCATAGCCGCCCCCGTGCACGACGACGGCTCCAGGCAGCTCCGGCATCGCGAACACGGTTTCTAAGTTCTCGAAGACGAACACAACGCTCGGCTCAACATCGAGCGCGGCGAGCTCCTCCACCGGGGCAATCACGTCGCATAGTCCCCCGGGGCGCAGCGCCGGGTCGAGGAACCGCACGCGAACCAAGGATGGCGCGTCGAGCAGCCCGAGGGACACGCGACCACTAACCGCGGCGTGCAGACTTTCGACGACCGCCCGGTGCCCCTCGAGCCATTTCGTGTCGATTCCGCGAATCGGCAGTTGCCGAATACGCGATCCCGATGCCGGATGTTCCGCCAACCACGCCACGACCAGCAACAGGGTGGCGAAGTCCGCCGCCGCTAGGAGCTGCAGCGTGCGCCCGTGGGTACGGATGGCCGCGGCCAGCCCGTCGGCGGACGCGGCCCGCTCGACGAACGCACCACGAACCAGTGCCGCGCGGTCACGGAGAACCCGCCAGTCTCGGCCGGGCGCGGATCCGGCGAACGCCGCGATCGCATCCGCTCCCCGGAGCAGGCACCGCTCGGGCACGGTTTGCGCACCGACACGCGACCACTGGCGCCCGCCCCAGGTCACCTCAAGCGTCGCGTCGGCGGTATCCGCTGCCTGCCAGGCCTGCACCCAGGTAATCGCGGCCCCCTGGTCGTCAAGTGCCACCCGCTCGGTGGGCGGGTGCAGCACGATCTCTAGCTGGGCATCCTCACCGCCGAAGGCTGCCCAGTCGCGCTGGTCGGACAGAACCTTTTTCAGCGCACGTGCCCGAGCAGCGGCGACGGACACCATGCCGCGCGAAGCGGCCATCAGGCATCCTTGTCGTCGCGGTAGACGACAGCGGCAGTGCGCGAATCCCGACGGGAGGCGTTCGTGATCGAGGTGATGCCGCCCACATAGGGTTCGATCGTCTGCAGCAGCTTCTCCGGAGTGGCCAGGATCATGTGAAAGCCGAACTCCACGAACACGTCCATCGCCATCCGCGTGTAGCGACTGTCGGCTTTGTCGAAGGCCTCATCGAGGATTATCGTGGCGTACGAGGGCAGTTCGTCTTCGTCGGCGGCGAGCTGATAGCGCAGGGCGGCGGCCAGGCAGAAGATCACCAGTTTCTGGCGCTGCCCGCCGGAGAGTCCGGCGCTCGAATCGTGCACGTTCACGACCCGGCCGGCCAGGTCGATCTCGCTCGCCATGAAGGTCACGTGCTGGCGGGTATCCAGGCACCTGCGGCCCCAGGCCAAATCAGCGTGGTCGCTGGAGGCGAGGCGCTGCATCAAGCCGTTCAGCACGGCGAAGCGCTGTTCGGCGGCGGCAAGAGTGTCCTCACCCCAGGCCCCGTCGACAATCGTCTTGAGATCGGCCATGAACTGCAGCACCTCGGGCGTGCGCCGGGTCTTAACATCAATGCGGAGGTAACGCTCGTCGTCGAAGCGCGAGCGCCCCAGTGAAAAATTGACGGGTTCGATGCGATCCGCGACTAGTTTCGGGGCGTCACGGATGTCCGAAGCCAGGAGACCGATCAGGTCCCGGGACTTGTCTCGCAGCAATTTGAGGAAGTTGGCCTCATGCTCGGGCAGCCCGCGCTCGACGATGCCCGCTAGAAGCGAACGATAGCCGGCGCGGTCATCAATGGAGGTGGTCAGGTCGCCTGAGGCTGCGGACCATTTGCTTCTAAAGACACTGGCGCTCTCTACGAAGTCGGACTCCGCGCGTCGAAGCAACGCCAGAGCGGCGCTGGCCTCTTTGTGCAGCGCCTCGCTGACTTTACGGCCAATTTCGCCGATTGTGCGGCGGTCAATCTTGCGCTGCACCGAGCGGTAACGCACCTCGAGCGCGGCGATGTCGACATCGCTGAGAGGAGCATCCTGCGCCCGCACGCCGAGCTCGAGGATGAGCTGGTTCACCTCGTGCATAACCGCAGCGACCTGGCTGAGCTCAAGGGCCTTTGCCCGAGCCTCTTTCTCGGAAGCCTGAAAGCCTGCGCGGGCCTGCGTCTCAGCTTCGAGAGCGTCTTGCAGCTCTAGGTTGTCTGTCGTCAGCACCTGCAGCTGGCGGTGGCGCACCCGTACCAGTTCGTCGGCGGCGGACCGGTCAAACTCGGACCAGTCCCGGTCCAGAACCTGCGCGAACACGATACGCCGCTTGGTCGCGGCGTCGCGATCGGTCTGCGCCCGCGTAAGCCTGCCACCGAACTCTTGCTGACGCCGCTCGGCGTCTCGCCGACGCTCGAGCAGGAGCTCGATCTTGGCCTCGTTGTCCGCTCCGAGGATCCAGTGCGAGCGATCGTCAATGCGATGACGGTCATTCTTCTCATAGCGGCGGGCCGACTTCTTGATCTGCCCACCGATAGTCACCCCTCGGTCGACCCGGTCAAGTTCATCGGGGTGGTCGACGCATGCAAAATCGAACTCAGCAGCTGTGCGCGCGAGCAGCCAATCGTGGAATGGCCCGTCGCTGACTCGGATGCGGTGCAGCAGCGACGTGGCGGTGCGGGCTGCGCGAGGCGCATCGGCGATCGCCGGAACAGCCTCGAAGACGAGTCGGGCTTCAAGGTCGCGGGCATCTACGCGCCGACGCACCTCCGGCAGGTAGTCGTCGCGCACCAGGAGCGCGCTGGCGAGCGAATATAACACCCGCTCGATCGCGCCGCTCCACTCGGCGAATTGGGGCAGCACCTCGATCAGCTCACCGGCGAAGGGTAATGCCGCCTCGGTCACTCCGAGCTCCGTGGCCAGCATCCTGCGGGCGCGAAGAAGCTCGGCCGGCAGGTTGCTCTTGCGATTGCTCAGCTCTTTCAGTTCACCGTCGATCGCCTTGAGCTCACGACGCGCCGCGGAATACTGCTCGTTGTCACTGTGCTTGTGGGCAGCCTCCGGAGGTGACTCCTCCAGCACGCGCCGAGACGACTCCTGGAATTCAGCGAACTCCTCGCCGTTCTGCGGCGCCGGGTCAACGCCCGCACCCTTCAACTCCCCCGCGAACCGGGCCCATTGCCGCGCCGTGTTGCCGGCGGCCGCAGTGGCCTCGTTCACACGCTCTTGGGCCTGCGCTGCTTCATCACCGCCGAGCTGCAGGGATCGCCGCTCGGCAGCCCTCAGCATGTCCGCGACGGCGTCTCGCGCCGCATCCGCTCGCCGGGATTCCTCGGTGGCACGCGCCTGCTGCGCCCGCAACGTCCCGCGCTCATCCTCGGCCAGTCGCAGCGTTAGCTGGGCCTGGAATGGATCGATCAGCGCACCGAGCCGTTCGGCCTTCGCGGCCGTCGCCGCCGCCGATTCGTACGCAGCAATCGACTTCTCGAGACCGATGAGGTGATCGGCCTGGCGGCGCAGTTCCACCACATGCTGGTGGGCCTGGTTGAGTTCGCCGAACTGTTCCACGGCGCTCTTGGCCCGGGCGAAGGTGGCCGGTTCGTCGAGCATGAAATCCCGGAACAGCTGATCGAGGCTTCCGAGGTTCTTTGCCGACTGGGTCTTGTGCAGCAGGTGCAGCGCGTTCAGGCTCGTGATACCGAGCAGGCGCCGCAGTTTCGCATAGAAGGGAGCATGCGACCCTGTGGTGGTGACGACCGCGGCCGGCCAGGCGCTCTTGATGCGCCGGGCTTCGATTCCGGATGCGACGTGCTCGCGAAAATCAAGCAAGCTCACGTCGACTCGGTCGATGAAACAGGCATCCTTCAGATCGGCCTTGTCGACGCTGGACCCGCGCAGGTGGAACAGTCGGGCCAGGGTGACCGGGGCATCCCTTTCGTTCTCGAACCGCAGCAGGATGCCGCTCCAGGTGGCGGTCTTGCGCAGGTAGGTGCTCACCGCACGGTCGAGGGTCTCGTCAGCTTCCTTGCTCCAGGCCCCGCGCACGTAACTGACCAGGGTTCGGTCGTCGTTGCGACTGGTGGAGTCCTGCGCGGCAGCATTGAAGCGCAGCCACTTGTCGGGGGTGATCACGGTGCCGATCGCGTCGAGCAACGAGGACTTGCCGGAACCGGATGCCCCGGTGAACAGGTGCCCCTTGCGTGCGACATCGATGCGGTGGTGCCCATCGAAGGTGCCCCAGTTGAGCAGCTCGACTCGGGCCAGGCGCCACTGCCCCACGTGGATCGGTCCGGTCGCAGTCGGCTTCCCGGCGGTGCCCGGTTCGTCGTCGAGGCCGGTCATCTCGAGCATTGTCATGAGATCATCTCCTCGGTATGGTCGTCGACCTCAGAATCGTCGATACCACCGACATTCGTGTCGGCATCCGCATCGACAAGAGCAACCGCCGCGCCGCCCTCCGCGATCCGCCGGTACTCACCGCTGATCGCCGCGATCTGCTCGGCATCCACGATCAGCCGCAGAACAGGCGAGATCTCAGCCCGGTCCTCGGTACCGGCTTGGTGAATCACCCGCAGCGTGTTCTTCATCTTGAGCCAGGAGGAATTCAGCCGCTTGTTGAAGTCACTCTCGTCGCGGTCGACGGTGCGGTACACGCGCAGCTGCTCAAAGACATCCTCTTGCCCCACGATGACCCGCCCCTCACCTTCGCCCGAGAGCAACATCTGGCGCAGCACGAGCAACATGGCCGTGTCGAGAAACGTGAGCGCGGAAGTGCGCACGGTGCTCGGCACCGTCAGTTCGGTAGTGCTCACGTTGCGCACGAACGCAAATTCGCCGACCCGGTCAACGACCAGGTCCAGGAATAGCTCGTGCAGTCGCGACCGGATGACAACCTCATTGGCGAGAAGCGCTGACCACAGCATGGGGGCCTTCACACCCGAGAGGTAGGGCCCCTTGATCAGCTCGAGAAGCGCCCGACGCGACTGCTCCCCGATCACGCCGGTGTCTCCCGACCAGAGTGCTGTGGTGAGGTCCGCAATCATGTCAGTGCTGGCAATAATCTCGGTGCCGAAGTCGTCGTTCAAAGCAGTCTCCCCGTAAAGCAGTAGATCGGAATATCAGCGGTGCGGGCGACCTTGTCGGCCCCTTGCCAGCGGACCGTCTCGATACCCGCGACGGTAGCGCCCTGGTTCGCGGCGAGGGTAAGTAGGCCGACAATGCTTGCCACACCCTGGCTGGCCGGATACCGCTCGAGTACCTCGCGCACGGTGCACTGGTCGACCTCAGACAACACCGCGTTCACGTTATCGGTGAGCTCACCGAAGTCGATCTCGGTGGCACGGGCGAGGGCGCGCAGCGCTTCGAGGTCGGCGACGCCGGCTACATGCTCCACGACCGGAGCGCTGGCATCGAGGTCGGCCGGGTCGTGCAGGCGAATGGCGCCCACACTACCGAGCGCTACCGCGGAGAGCTCGAGGTGCAGTGTCGTGGGCTGGTAGGGCTTGGCGTGCACCGATGCCTCGACCCCGGCGGCCAGGGCCGTACGCAATATGCCGCGCAGAACACGGTCGCGCTGGTAGTCCTGGGACTGCACGTAGCGGCGCAGCCCGCGAGCAAACGCGGTAATGACCTCGTGGATTTCGCCGCTGTGGTCCTTCAAGGTGCCGATGAACCGGCGCAGGTAGCGGCGCTGCGCTGGGGTGAGTTCGCCGGCGAAGTCGCGGTCGAGGACTCGAGCGATATCGTCGTCGAACGCGCTTCCGACGGCGGGGTCCAGCACGAGTGCGCTGAATCCGGCGAAACTGCGGCCCTCGTCGGACTCGCCAATAAGGTCTACGCCGCGGAACACCTCGTCGAGCACGGTGCGCTGGGTGTCGTCGGATTCGACGTTTCTGGCCCGCAGATCACGGTTAAGCGTCTCGAACTCAGCGCGCACGCGAGCGAAATCAGAGGGAATCTCCTCGGCTTGGGAGAGGATATCGCGCACGCGTTCCAGCGCGCGAGCTGTGTCGAGCGTGTCCAGGTCCCCGGCGTGGATGCGTTCGATTTGCGCGTCGAGACGGTCACGCTGCGCGTGCAGTTGTTCGAGTCGCCGGGTGGCATCCGGGTCGGTCTCGATCGCCAGCTGCCCCAGCTGCACGCCGATGCTGGCCAGGCGTGATTCCGTGACGGTCTGCCGCGGAACCGAAAGCTGCTCCAGGAAACGGATGGCTCCAAGAGCCCCTGGTGCCAGCTCAAACGTTTCGCCGCGCGCTTCCTCGGCGGGGCGCCGAGTAAGGAAGCCAGATTTGCGCCACTCGGCGCAGTACCCTTGGGCGCTCTGCGGCAGCTCGAACCCGTGTGCGCGCAGCGCCTCGAGATCGTGGTCGAGGCGCTCATAGAGTTCCTCAGTGGGGAGGCGCCGGCTTTCGCCACCGAGATGCTCGCTGAGCAAGGCCGCGATCACAGGTGCGTTGTCGGCCCGCAGAAGCCGCCAGGTGGCATCCGTTTCGACGAGCTGTTTGAGCGCGTGGGTCTGGCTTAGAGCCAATACCGTTCAGTTAAGCACTTGAATGGTGATTTCTGGCTCGCGAGCGGGTTGTGGCCAGTGGGCGTGGTGGAAGCGTTTGGCGGGCCATTTCGAGACCTTGCGTTTGATGACGCGAGGGTTTGATCGTCGTCGTCGCGCGGGATTCAGCCTTCGGACGAGGGCACGGACGGCATGACGCCAGACTGCTTGGGCGTGGTCAGGGTGCGGAGGGGGAAAAATCGCCCTGTGCCACTGAGCGGCGGGCGATGCGGAGTGCGGCGATGAAGGAGACCCGGTCAGGGTCGCGGTGAGCGTGCTGGGCGGCCTCGACCATGAGGGTGCGGATCGCGTAGTGGCAGCACAGGTGGCCCCAGATTTCCTGCTTGACCAGGTCCGGAGATTTGGACCGCAGCACCATGCGCGGGCCGCGTTGGTGGGTTTTCAACTCGTCAAACACCGTCTCAATCTCCCACCGTTCCGAGTACACGGTCGCGAGTTCTTCGGCCGAGGCCTCGGCCGGATCCAGGATCGTGGTCAGCAACCGGTAGGAATCAGGATTTTCGCGTCCGTCGTCGATCGTGTAGTCCACGACGCGAACCGTCAACGGTGTCGTCGACTGCCGCCCCGTGCCGGAGGTCGGGATGATCGTTGCCAGCCAGGACCCGTCAGCGACGGTCTCCTGGAACCGGGGACGGAGGTTCGTCTTGACCCGCCAGAGCAGATCAGCGCCCGTCGCTGCTGCCTGTGCCCACAAGCGGAAACCGTAGAAGCCGCGGTCGGCCAGGACCAGCATGCCCGGCTTGAAGCGGCCGGCCAGCTCACGCGAGAGTTCAATTTCCGACGTCGTGCACGGGCCCATCACCGCGTCCAGAACGGCATGCGTTCCGCACTCAGCCAACGCCACCAACCGTGCCTGCGGGAAAGCGGATTGCTCCCCGCGACTGACGGGCGGGCGGCCAAAGAACTCAGCATTCACGACGCTGTCGGCCAGATCCAGGATCGTTCCGTCGATGGACATCAAACGCCGTCCAGCCAACCAGGACCCCGGCGTGTCAGGCCCTGCCAGCGGCTGTGCGACGCGGGCAAACAAGTCCCGCACCGGTTCGAACCCCAGCCGTCGACGCGCCTGAAAGATGGCCGACTTTGACGGCGGCGCAAACGCCTCGGACCAGCCAGTTGACCACGACAGCCCATCCGTCAGCTGAGCAAACACATCCTCGTAGGACGCTTCGGCATACAGGCCCATCCCGATTGAAAAATACGCCATCACCCGTGCCGGCAACGCCCGGTTACGCTGCTCAGTCCGCCCCGCGACCTGAACCACCTCGTCGATGACATCAGCAGGGAACACACGGGTCAACAAACCGACCGACACCAAATCCGACAACCGACGGTCAGAGACCGGCTTCACCCACCCTGTACGCGCCATACCCACAACGTAACACGGAGATGCTTAACTGAACGGTATTGGGCTTAGAGCAGACACTCGTCAGGCCTCCTTCGTCACTAGCAGCGAATGGGCGCAGGAAGAAAGCCCCCGCGCTAATCATGGCGCATTCGGAGACGGTTTCGAGTGAATTCTCCAGCTCCGCGGCGCTCTTGGATTGGAGTTGAAAGGACGCGGGGCTAAGCACCCGGCAAGATCATCCCCGCCACGATAAGTAGAGCCAGGGACGCGATTAGCGCAACGCCAGCCCCGAGGAGCCAGACCCGACGGCGTTTGCCCGTCGGAGATCTCATCACTGCAAGGATCGCAGCGAAGACGAGTCCGGCAGCCACCGGGAGGAAGGCGAACTGTCTCGGCAAAGTATCCAACGGCAGTAGCCGGTCGGCTCCATAAAGCGCCAAAACGAGCGCCGGAATTCCCAAGCCAAAAGATGCCACAGCAGCCAACGTGTTGAAATTAGTCTGCGCGTCGGCCTCGCGCGAGCTCGACACCGCAGCGGCCGCGGCAAGAAGCGCATGCACGGAAATGCACTCAGCGTCGAGCTGACCACGCAGCTCGGTACATTGACGAATCGCTGCGTCGTGTAGTTTCATCCACGTTCTCGAAAACTCGGTCGCCGGCACAGCATTGTTAATGATGCCCGGGTCTTGAAGAACACGGTACGAGTGATAGGCGCTCGAGTCTGTGAGGAAGACCCAGAGCCCTTCGCGGACCGCCTCCCGAGCGTTATCAGCGCCCCGGCCAAGAATGATCCCAAGCTGCAGTAACGCAGAGACAATGGAGCGTTGAGATCCTTCTACGCTCGACTTTGCGCTCGTTTCAGCGAGATGAAGCTCGAGACCATAACGGATTTCTCTCACTTCCGTGATTGCATTTCGTGAGTCCTCAGCAACGCCCTTTGAGACAAAGGCCACGTGGAACTCGTTGCTGGTGACCGAATTATTCGACTGAGCACTGGCTGACTCGACTAGCAGGCCTTCCAATGCCGACGTTGAACGATCGAGTTCATCCACACCCGCCGGCGATTCCCGATTCAAAGGGAAGAAATTATCCCTCGCGGTTTCCTCTTTCCAGATTCCGTCCAGGAAGACTTCGAAGGCGACTTGCTGGACTCCGCTGACGACGATGCGAACATTGCCCACGGCAATAAAGCGCGACTGGGCGATCGTGAATACCCGTAGAAGGGGAACGACTCTGATGACGCTCGGCGATTCACTTTCACCAAGGCAGTCCAGAAAGGTTCGTGACTCCATCTCTGCAAAGAGGAATCGCTTCATTCCGTGCTGGATTCTCACGATTGGCGCGCCGTCTTTGTTGATTTGTCGAGTGTCGATAGGCGAGGGCATGCCCCTAATCTATTGCCGATTACGCAAACCAGAACGACGCACGATTCCGGCTGCGGCCCCAGCCTACGTCCGTGGCGCGTGAGAACAGAGCTTGATGAGCGCGGCAGCGGTGCGCGCCGTTGAACTCCGCGCTAACGGCGGCCAGCTGTCATGCCGCCGCGGCCCCATGCCAGTTACGGACCCTAAAGTCCGTCGTAGTAACGCCGAACGTATGCCGCCATGAGCGTGCGCCGGGAAGTAAGAAATTCCTGATAACTCTCAGTCGTGACGGTGCGGATAAAATCAGGGACCGCATTGGCGGCGAAGTTTGCGGCCAATTGAGCAGCATCCGTAATCTCGCCCAGGCGAAGCGTGCCATCGACGATCTGAGCGTCGACTGATCCCATGTAATCGCCAGGCGCTCGATCCTTGATAGCGATGTTGATCGGCGTCTCAGTGAGGGCGTAGTTTGCGATCTGGTTGTAGTCGGCCCGATTGCTGATGCCATTCTTCACAAGGTAGTTTTTCGGAACTATATGGTGGATATCACCCACTTCTTCGACCATGTTGCCAACGGTTATGTTCTTCGACAAGAAGCCGCGGGCGTTCGAGTGCACCTGTGCCGCGAGAAAGACGAGAAAGTACGGACTGCGAACACTCGAGGACTCCATGTCCATCGGCAAGGAGACCTGCCAAAAAGTATCCGATAGCGAGGATCGTTCGATGTTGTCGAGCACGGCTGGGGCGCCAATTTCACCCACGCGCCGAATATCAGCTTCGAAGGCGGTCTCAAAGGAACCGGTATAGCGGCCGGTGAGAAGCGACATGACAAACCACTTGCGCACGATCCGCTTGATTTCACCCTCATTGAGCTCGTTATCACTGCGAAGCTGCAGGTAGAGGGCATAGGCGAAGTTCAGGGCGTTCTTTGAGCTGATCAACCGCGGGGCGATGAACCCAGCAGATTTGATGGTCATGGTGAATTGTTGGAAGCTGTACTGGTTCACAATCTCCAGCAGAACTTTCTCGAGTCGCGCGAACGATTCCACCGCGATCTCCTCATCAAAGGTTCGCGTCTCGAAATCGCGACCCGAGAGCACGCTCACCAGCGCAGCCAGCCGGCCGCGTTTGAATTCCTTGATTCCAGCGACGCGGATAACATCCGTGTACGTGGGGTCATACAAGTCTGATGAATCGTTACGAAGCCAGGCGATTTTCTCCATGTACCCGGACAACGCGAAGGCATCATCGTTCTCGGCAATGTCGTTGTAGACATGAGGCGCGACAGCGAGGTGACAGAAGTAGTCAATCAGCTTTCTCAGGTTCGATCCGAGGAGCCCGTGGCTCGCAATTTTGCTCATTGCAAAGTCTGCACTGCTCAGGGCTACACCCTTGGAGTTGATCCGGATGAAGATTTCGGTGACCGTTTCAATATCAAGATCTTCGTCAAGCGTGATGATACCGACCTGGGCATTCCTAACAGCCGACAGCCTGTTCAAAGATTCCTCAATGTGCGACTGGTCAAGTACGTCGTTCGCCTCGAGGTATTTCTTTGTTGCGCCGAACGTTGATGTCGCATTGAGAAAGAGAGCCACATCCGAGATCCACGCTACGTCTCGTTCGATGACGGGTGTCTGGGTCGCGAACTCCTCCGTGATGGGGTTGAAGGCGATCTTGATGCGCTTCAGTTTGTATGATTTGTCGACCACGGGCTGCCCAAGCAAAGCCGCTGTCATTGCGGTAATCCGCTGTTGGCCGTCGATCAGGATCTGGCGGTAGCTGGATTTGCTTCCGTCCTTGAGACCTACGTCGGCACTTTGCCAGGTGATGAGGTACCCAACGGGAAATCCTTTGTAGAGAGAATCAAGGAGGTCTCGAACCTTCGTGGAATCCCAAACAAAAGGGCGCTGCATTTCCGGGATAGCCACTTGGCCACTCTTCACCCAGGTAAGAAGCGTCTCAACGGGTTGCTGCTGCACGGTGTACTTCGCCACGTTAGTTGGCTCCTAGAGGCTGTGATTCTGGCGCGGTCGATTGTTCAAGCAATGGCGAGGCCTTCCCCGCCCACGAAATCACCAGCTCGTCACGAGCGCGACTGGCTGCCACGTAGAGCAAGGAACGTTCGCGCAACATGGCGTCGTCGAGCTCTTCGGGGGCCACGCCCTTCAATGCCCACGTGTTGGGGATCGAACCTTCCGACACGTTGAAGAGCAGCACACGCGAGAACTCCATACCCTTCGCCTTGTGCATTGTGAGGACCACCGGATGCCCCGCACCAGCATCACCGGGCTCTGCGACGGCTGCGATGACACCACGATCGGCGAGCTGGTCCTTGAGTTTGAGTCCTTGGTTGCGAGAACGCGTGAGCACAGCCACAGTCTCGGGCGATATCTCATCGTCAGCCAGCCAACCCTTGATCACCTCGGCGACATTGTCGTATTGTCCACTCTCGCTGGTCGCTGAGACCACACGTGGTAGCGGACCAGACCGTGCCGAACGATACCCATGCTCGTTCTCTTCATTGCCGTCGCTATCAACAAAGTCGGCGCCTTCGAGCACCCCAAGCGCGAATCGCAGATTTTGCTGGGTGGTGCGGTAATTGAGCGTAAGACGACGCGAACGTCCGGTGATCTTGATTCCGTAGCGGGAAAGCACCACCGGATGGCCATAAATGCGCTGGTGCGTGTCCTCAGCGATAAAGAGATCGTTCTTGTGCTCGCCAGCCAACGCGCGCAAAAGCTGCCAGTGCAGCGGGGTGAGGTCCTGGCCTTCATCGACGAGCACATGATCGGCGAGCCCTCCCTCCACGGAATGCTCGAGATAAGCAGACGCGATGGCAGAAACTTCAGAGAAACTCAGCGAACCCATGTGGCGAGCACTCTGCCGATACTGCTCGACCACGGCCCAGACTGCCACCCGCTTGCGCCGATCAAGTGCGATCCCCCGTCCGGGCCTGCGCACCTTGAAGTAGGCCTCTTGGCTTGTCACGCGATTCGGCAGAATCACCTGCAGATACTCGCCTTCGAAGAACGACGGGCTCTGCAGCGGCTCGGGCAGGTCAACGTCTGCGTCATCGATGGCCTCGCGCCATCCAATGTCATTGCCGACGAGACTGCCACGGGGTTCAATCGGTGTCCCGAATACGTGTTCGGCAGCCTGCCCAAACTGCGCGCCGGCCGTGTCACGAACGGCTACCGCAAGAGCGTCGATACCGCGCACGAGCACCCCCGGCTTCCCGAGCCCCTTTGCCCAAGGGATGGCCGGGTCCAGCCTCTCAAGATCTCGCTCCAGCGCCGACGACAGAGCCTTCGTGAATGTCGTGAGCACAATTCGAGCGGATGTGCTCTCCCGCGCCAGGCGACGCGCTCGGTGCAGCAGCACCACCGTCTTTCCTGTACCGGCGCCGCCAGACATCCGAAAGGCACCGTTGAAGTCCTTCTCAGCGTACTTCCGCTGTTCGGGGTGCAGGAAGACGCGCCACGCGCCAAAGTCGCCGCCCTCGATTACTCGCTGCAGCTCCTCGTCATTCTCGATGAAGGTGAACTGCATGCGTGCTGCCGGATGCTGGAGGCCTTTGGCGAGTCGGTCGTCTTCCGTCTCTTCGGCGAGGGGCTCGGGACCAACACCCGGCTCGACGGGTCCGGCACCGAACCCGAGGCTTTCGCGGATCTTCTCGACGGTGTCGCCCACGGCAAGCCCCAGCAGCGCATCGATCTGCCACTGATTAGCCAGGCTCTCAGACATCTGCAGAAGCTCGTCTTCGCTGGTGGCGGCAAAGATTCGCTGCGCGACGAGGGCGTCGAATCCGAGCGCATCCGTGAGATCAGTGAGCACATAACCGTGCGTTGCCAGGAAAGACTCGGCCGGTTTGTTCGGCTTCTGAATGACGGGCGGGTAATCGGGCAACAGCTCACCGGCCGGTGGCATCCCCTGCTCAATGATCTCGGTGATCCCATTGATCGGGTTGAAGTGCAGCACACGGGTTCGTGCACGCTCGATCGCCTCGTCGTGCGGCCACGTGCCGTCGTAAACGTAGATCGACTCGCCGTTCTTCTGGTCGAGTTTGAACAGCACCGCACGCCAGTACTGATCTACTCGGCCGGTACGGGCACGTGCGTCGGCGGCCTTTTGCATCGGCTCGATGTGCAGACCTGGTGACGTGTCGTCGGCAGCCAGCTTCTGAAGAAAGGCGAAGGACTTCGATTGCACCGTCTTGTCGAGCTTCTGTCCTTTGAGTTTAGACATCACAATCTGTGGCATACCGCGCTACTTTCCTGTTCCGAGTGCTGCTACAACTGCGGTGACGTTCGGTTCGACAATGACCCAGCCCGCTTTCTCAAGGTCCGTGCGGTCGCCGTCGTCAAGCCCAAACGATACGGCGATCTGCTCGAGTTCCCACGCGATTCCCACCGGGATACCGTCGGCAACCTCGACACCAATGGTCGGCACGACCATGTCGGGCCACTCGGCGAGTTGTGAGAGCAGTTCCCGCTCGTCGCCGTCGGCGAATTCGAGTGCAGCTGCCCACTCCACTGACACCGTGCCGCCTGCAATCACGTCGACCGCGCCCAGCTGCGGTGCGTAGTCGAATACCTCGGACATCGCCATGATCTCGCCGCGCCGGGTCACATCGGCCGCGCCGAGCAGGTTAGACAGCCGCAGCCACAGTCGCCAGGCATCGGCAAAGTTCGTGTCTGCCACCGCGCTCGCTCGGTCATCGATCATAAGCACGACCTCGGTCGCGTCCCCGGTGCCGCTATAGCGCGAGGCCATGACAACCGACGTGCGCTCGAGATGCCAGGCAAATGGCTGGCTCGAGGCCGCGGGTAGCGCCCCCTGCAACACGTCGGCGGCGCGTTCGATCAGCGCCTCGCGCGAGGCAACGGCATCGACGAACTTGCCCGGCTGAAGGGTGAGCATGGGAAGCCCGTGTGCGACGCGCTTCCATCGGTCCTCGGCCGCCGAAGGGTCTTGGAGCCAGTCCATCAGTTGCGTGATCGGGTTAGCGGTGACGTGGTCAAGAGCGCTCGGCGACAGGCCGAATTGGTTCACCATGGATGCCGCAAAATCGCGGTCGAACCACGGTGTCGCGGGCTCGGCCGTGGCGGTGTCTGCGCGCTTGATGTCATCCCAGGTGATGGCGAGCACGCCATACCCCTGTGCTCGCAAATACCGTCGTTTACCAGCATCATCGGCGATCCGGTTGTGGGCTGTCGTGGCATGGTACGCGCGACCGTCGGTATAGATCGCAAGCGGAGGTGCACCACCCCCGATGGCTTCCAACACGAAGTCAGGCCGAGTCTTGCCGATGAAGGGCTGCGGTGTCAGCGCCCACTGGTGTTTACTTCCCGGTAGCGTCAGGCGAATCGTGTTGCCCCAAGCGCCGGGGATCTCTTTAATCGTGGCGCCGAGAGCGCGAGCCCGGTCCATAAACACCTTGCGGAACCACTGCTCGAGGATCGACTCGGGGTCTTGCGCCCCTGGGTCGATTTCCGTCACTATCCAAGGAGCACCCTCGCCCTGCTCATCGAGGCCAAGGATCGTGCGCAGGCTCCGCTCGGCGCTGGCCCGCGAGACCAGAGAAAGATCGCCACCGGGCGCAAAAGGCAGCAAGCATCGGTGGCAGGCGCTTCTGCCCTCGTGCCGGCAGGGGCATACAGCCACGATGCGCCACGCGCGCTCGAGAATATCGCGGATATTGCCCTGGTCTGCGAGATCCGCGAGGTACCCCGTTCCGCCGGGTACGGCATCGTGAATCAGGAGGGCCACGTTGTTGACCTCATCACCAAGCACGGGTTCCACGATCGTGACGAGGCGCAGGTGGTCGGGGTCACCGCCGATGACCTCTCGGAGTCCGAGCTGTACGGCTGCGGAGAGGCTGGGTAGGCCGAGTCCGTCACCGACCGTGACGGCACTCGGCAGTCGGAGCACGAGTCCTTGCGTTGTGAGCGTGCGGCTCAGGGCCAGCTGTCGCGCGTGCTCTTGCTTAGACGTGCGGTATCGGCACCAGGGGCGGTGCTCTCGGGCGCTGTTGACATCGCCCTTCTGGTCGAGCTTGCCGCAGGCTCCGCAGACACGGAACAGGGGTGGCGAAAGTTCCTCGCCCGCGAGCATTCGCGGCGTACCTGCGCCGGTGACTTTGCCAAGGTTAATCCAGCGGATGGTGAGTTCGCGCAGATACTTCACCCCGAAGGTCGTTCCTTCAACGAACCACTGACGCGCAACGTTTGCCGGGTCAATATCGGCCGCGATCTGAACGGAGAAACGTTCGCGCTGCCGCTCGTCTCGGCGATCGCTGATGGTCGATTCGTCACGGCGAACCTCGGCCGAGACCTGTTCGAGTTCGGCAACGTCGAACTTCTGGTTGGCGTCGGCGATGCCTCTGCCCCCGCAGCGCGGGCAGCTCGCCGGCCCCTTGGCCGCGTCGCCATCCGTCGGCACCATGACATCCCGGGCGTAGCCGCAATCGGGACAGAACACCCAGGTTTGAACTCGGGAGCCTTCGCTGCCGAGGTCAACGGCGTCAATAAAAATCTCGACACCTTGGGCATAGAAGGTTGCCCCCGGTGCGAGTTCGTTGATCGCGATTCCGGCGCCGCGCTCGTAGGTGATGGCGTCGTGTTGGAATTCCTGGCTGTCGGGGTCGATCCAGCTGAGGGCCACATCAAGCCGCACGCTGTCATCGAGCAAGGTGTAGTTCGGCAGAACACCAAAGCGCTCAAGCGCTCCGACCCAATGCTCGTCGTAGAGGTCGCTCGATTGACGGATAACCATGCCGAGTGATGCTTTGGCCGCTCTGAACGCAATCTTGTCGTCTTCGCTCGCGGCCGGGTGGCCCGCAGCGGTCTCCAGCTCGGGAAGCGATTCGACGATTGCTTTCTTGCGCAGACGGAGGTTTTCGATTTCCCCCTTCCAGCGCGCGCTGGACGCGATGAGCGTGGTGGCGATTCCGCTCATTCGTGGTTCGACGCCGGGCAGAGACCAACTTCGCAGCGTCTCGGTTGCCCAGTCGCTGAGGTGGTCGAACGTCGCGAGGAAGGCCTCAAGTCGTTCTTCCGCGTGAGCTTCGGCATCGTCGATGACGATGGCCAGGAAGGAGGTGCCCTCGGTCTTGGCGAGCACGTCACGGGCATGCGTGATGCCCAGTATCTTTCCCGCTGCGGCGAGGCGGTCCACGATGGAGGCTGTGTACTGCCGCCGCAGGATCTCCTCGGCATTCAGGTACGTGGCCGGCGGGCGCACTTCCCCATTGATCACGGAGAGTGGGTCGCCGAGCTTGGGCAGCTGTTCGCCGCGTCCCACGACGAAAGCCATCGTGAGGGCGTTGCCGGTCACGCGGCCGGCCCGCCCCACGCGCTGCAGGTAGGACGCCACCGATCGAGGGAGTCCGGCCAGGAACACCGTGGATAGGTCTCCGATGTCGATACCCATTTCCAGCGTGGGTGTGGCTACGAGCACGTTGGGCGCATCGGGACTCGCAATTGCAGCCTTGAAGCCGTTTTCGTACTCGAGGCGCACCTCATCTTTGAGCATGCTGGTGTGCTCTCGGGCAACGACCCGACGAATCTCCCCTTCGTCGTACTGACGGCGGTAGTAGTTTGCCGTGCCGGCCATGGGCCGAAGAGTGCCGCGACAACGGGCCACCATGCAGGGCCCGCCGCCGAGCTGTTCGACCACCGTGGCGGTTCCGGGTACGGGGGTCTGGCAGGTGTCGCACTCGAGCAGATTGCGTGCGGCTTCCAGATCGGCAAGCTCGATGGGCGCCACGAGGATTCGGCTGGGGCTCAGCTGATAGGCGGTCGCTCCGCTGGCGCCAACGGGCGTGCCGAGGATGATTCCGCCCTTCTCCAATTCGGTGAAGAGCAGTTTTGTGAGCTTGGCTCCGTCGGAGGCGGTGACGCCGAGCACCTTGCGCGCCCAGATCGCGTACCAGCCCCGCGACGAGGTCGCCTGGTCGAGGTGGGACTCGCGGGCACCCTTCATGGCTGCCGTCGAGCCGACGCGCGGGTAGGCCGGTGCTTCGCGATCCTTGGGGAATGCCGGCATTCCCTCGCCGCGGGGCCGGCCGCCCCAGACGTGCCAGCGTTCGCCGTTGTTTTCGATGTACTTGCGGAACCATTCGTGCTCGATGGATCCGCGTTCGCGCATGCGTTCGAGTACGCCGCGAACCCAGCGCACGATCTCTGAGGTTGCTACTTCGCCGTCGCTGTCGTCGTCCACGAATCCGGCGGTCTCGAAGTCGCGCACGGCTGCGCGGCCCAGCGCCTCGAGGCGCGCTTCCGGGCCCGCATCGACCTCGGCGGCGACCGACCCGGTCAGCTCGAGGGTGCGACCCACCCGGGACTGCAGCCCGAACTCCATGGCGAGGTCAAACTTGAGACGTTTGCGTACCAGCCTGATGGTTCTGGCGGGCACGCGGCGAGCGGTGTCTTCTCGCCAGAACGGCGAGAACGTGTCTCGGTCAACGACGTCGGGTGCCAGGAGGCGGTAACGCAGAAACTTGTCGTCGCCCGCGCGCCGCAGGAGTTCTTCGGCGACATCGTCGAGGGTCGAAGACCCTTCACCGATGGCGTCTCGGATGGCGTTGCGTAGGCTAAAAACGTGCGAACGACTCTGCACGAATCCGGCTCGATGGGCGGCGTCCTGCACGCTGTCGGTGAAGACCAGAGCTTTCTTCTCGTTGGCATCGAGGTGACGATCACCGAAAATAGTGTTGATGCTCACCGAGAGCAGCGTTGAAATCGCACTTCCTAGAAAGCGGATGCCGTCGGCCTTCTGGCAGTTGGGGCAGACGTCTTTGTTCGAGGCTTCGTCGGCTTCGTCTCCGGTGAGTGTGAGCACGGGGAGCACGTCGGTGACGGCCTGCGCGTACTCCTCATCGCGCGGCGGCTCGAGGCTGAGGTTGCGTTGCTGCACGTCGAACCAGAAGAGGCCTTCCGTCCTCGACTCATCCGCTGGCGCCTGCTCCTGCTGGTCGGCTTCCCGCGGCGCATAGATGAGCGCTCGGAATCGCGCCGAGTGGTTGGCGTGGTTGCGGCGAATGTTGATGTCGCTGTGATCAAGGTCAAACCCAACAGGTCCGAGCTGCACGCCCCACCCGCTACGCCCGCAGTGCCGACAGAAAATGGCCGGAAACTTCGCGCGTCCTTCCACACTGAACGGGTCGTCGTTTTCGCGCTCTTCGATGCCGCCGTCGTCGGACCAGTCGTATCCGACGGTGGGGCCGGCGTATCGGTCGAGCCGGGTGAGCGCCCGCACCCACAGGTGCAGATCCACCGAGGCTGCTGAGCGGCCAGCGACGGCTCGCACATGGCTCAGCGCAGCGATGACTGCAATCAAAAAGCTTCCGCGGGCAGCATCTCGTTGCTCGATGCTCTCAGTGGTTCTGAGCCCGGCGGGGAACAACGCCACGGCCAGAGTGTCGATCGACACCGCATCGATCGCGGCCTCGCAGAGCTCGCGGTTGAACGGATGCCCCTGAGCGGCAGCGAGCAGCAGCTCCGGGGTAGCGTCGGCGAACGCCTCTGCCGCATTCTGTGAAGTTCCGTCTGAGTACAGGGTGGCAAAGACGGTCGCGGTGAGGGTCTCGGCGTCGCGGTGTAGTTCGCCTAGGGCGGCGACGGCGTCGGTCAGTTCGGTGACGAGGGCAGCGTCGACAGACCGATGCTGGAGACCACGGCCGGCGAGGCTTTCGTGAGCCCCCGCTGACCAGTCTTCGAGGGTCAGGCGGGTTTCGGTGATAATGCTGTCGTCATCGAAGTCGTCGCCGAAGACGGTGTTGGCGAAGTCGACCATGAGCGTGGGATCGCCCTTGTCGCCGAGAGTGGCGGACGTGGCGATGGGGGTGATGAGCCCGAGCGGACGAGCCCGAGCCGCGTCATCGATGTCTTGATGAGCTTCGGGCCAGTTGCGCTTGAGGGCGAGGCCCAGCCGGCGCAGCAACATGGCGACGTCGGTGCCCTGAGCTCCATCGTAGGTATGGAACTCGTCGAGCACGAGATAGCGCAGGCTGGTTGCGCTCTGCTTCCAGAGGGCCTGGTCGGCGGGACGCAGCAGCAGCTGGTCGAGCATCTTGTAGTTGCTGAGCAAGATGTCGGGGGCCTCGGCGTGCATCGCCGTGCGGTCGGTGATGAGCCCGTCGGCGGTGACGGTACTGCGAGTGGGTCCGCTCTGCCCGGTGTACAGGGCGGCGCGTACCCCGCCCAGCGCAGGGCTGGTCGTGATGAGCTCGGTCAGGCGGCGGGCTTGGTCGTTGGCGAGGGCGTTCATCGGGTAGAGAATAAGCGCCTTGATTCCCTCGACGCCCTCGCGCTTGGCGCGCAACACGTGGTCAAGGATCGGGTGGAGGAAGGCCTCCGTCTTACCGGAGCCAGTTCCGGTGGTGACGAGCGTCGGCAGCGGGCGAGGTTTTTCAGCGCTCAGGTTCGCGCTGCTGAGCCGTGCAAAGGCCGCGGCCTGGTGCCCGTAGGGCGGGAAGCCTTCGTACCAGTCGAGTGTCGAACGCCATCCGTCCTCGGCGGGCTTGAACGGTAGGCGCAGCCGCACGTAGGGGCCCTTGAAGATTCCCCGCTCCGAATGCCGCAGGAAGCGGTCGAGCGCGACGCGTGCGTCTTCGTCGGCGAGGGCAAAAGTGGTGGAGAGGTAGTCGACCAGACCGTCCCGCACATCCTCCGCTTGGAGTGTGGGGAGGAGCTCACTCACGAGCGCTCCTCGAGGATCTTCTCAAAGTGCGCGTATGCCTGCCGCATGTCCGCCTCACGGTCGAGTGTGACGAAGGGGAGCTCGTAGGTGTACATATTGCCCGCGCTACTCGTCGTGCGCTCGTCCTCGGTAGTCTGATCCCCCCGTGAGCGCCATATACGAAGCACAGAATTCGGCACAAGTCGGCCATTTACATCATAGAAATAACTATTGCGGTCATAGCCATACAAAACGGGAAATTGTGTGCGATAGATCGTGCACAGCTCGTCGGCGGTGAGGCCCAGCGCAATTGAGACTAGAGCATCAATCTCTACGAGCGCCTGACGACGGTCACTGGCAATACGGAGTGGAGAATCCCGCGTCCAGTGACTCTCGATTTCACCCAACCCTTTCCGATTCGGGTAATCAATCCCAGCAACCCAATTCTGAGACTTGAACTCAGTCTCAAAGACGCTCGACCAGAGCTCTGAGTAGGCATCTGTTAGACAGTTCAACCGAAGCGTCCGAAGCACTAAATGTGGCATAAGCGGGGACGTTGAAACTATAGGTAACCGCTCAATCGTCTTTCGACGGAGCGCAGACTTCGGGGCCACGCGGACGGCGAAATCTGAAACTAGAGACGCTAAAAATCCAGCGACCCAGACGACTTCGACCCCGGCCACGGTGCCGCTCTTTGCAAGCGAGTTCACACCGTCCACGTGGGCGGCACCCGGTGGAATTATTGTTGCCAAGAGCGTCCGCTCATTGTTATTCCCCGCCATTGCTCGCCAAGCGACACGATAGTACCTGCGAGCGGCAGTGGGCTCCGCCTCGGGCCAGTTCGTGAAATCAGCTTCGTAGTCGTCCCAATTCCCAGTGGGTTTGTAAGCGGTCACGGGTAAAGCATCGGCCGCCAGGCTCTCGAGATCACAACTCGACCAGTCAGTCTTATGCAACATTGTGCTGTTTGGCGACTTGTAAAAGGGGTCTGCGACGAACATGTGTGGCCCTTGAAGGATTGCTTTCGACCAAGCGTCGGCTACCCCCCATCTTTTCTCAAACCGACCCTTCTTGAAGTCTGCTCCCTCATCCCAACCTAGAGAGAACGACAATCCTAGGGATGCAATCCGACCGTTTTTCGTGACCTTCCCTAAAGCACTCGCAATAGCCGTGCTCACTGTGTAGACCATTCGAGTTCGCAGAACCGGCACTTGCTGGTCCTCCAGTACGGAATGCCAGGCCTTGAGAACGTCCTGCGTGACAGTCAGAATGCGATTTCGGTGAGGTCTAAGGTCCCATTCTCCGAGAGTGTTCTTTATCCCCGGCTCAGCACCCGAACCATCGTGCACAAGTGACCGATTCACAGTGTCGGGATGGTAAATCGAAGCAGCCATCAGGAACCGCACGTCCTCACGAAGCTCCGAGTAGATGTGCACTCCAAAGTTCACTTCAGCATGAACTTCAAAAAGCCGAAGGCTGTTTAGGAATTGCCAGTGTCGGCGTAGATGACGATACGTTGACGATCTGAGTAGCCCGGCCTTCTCGTCGGTGAAGTGGCTTTCAGGGTGAATCAGACCGACAATTCCCGTCGAAGACATATTGCGCCAAGATTGTTCCATAAAACACCTGTAGAGGTCAGGACGGAGCCCCTCTAGAAGCGGGAAACGAGTGACGTGAGACACCGACTGCCGCACCGCCGTGTTCGAGGAGAGTTCCTCTAGGTAATATCTCTTCGCGCCTGGCAGAGTATGGGTCGCCGATCGTCGCGCCTCGACTTCCCACTGCGGAGGCTTGTGCGCGAGCGCCCACCACGAGTCATGCTCCGCAAGCGCAGCGGCCTCATCGAAATCGGGACGCACCCACGGCGGGTTCCCAATCTGAAGGTCGAATCCTCCGCGTGCAAAGACTGTCGTGAAGTCGAGTTCCCAGTGGAAAAACCCCTGCTGTTGCCCGATACGCTCCGACACGACCAGCCATGGGTGGGCTTCAAGGGCCTCATTCACGGGAGTCACCATCGCAAACGCGAGTTCGTTCTCTTCGATTGCGCCGAGCTCGGACCACTCGTTGGAAAGGCCAAGCGTTGTCTGACCCTGCGCCGCGAGCTTGGCTTTGACCTCGAAGTGCGTGCCGAGCAGGGCAGTCAGACCGGCGATCCACTGGTCTGTCGTTGGTGGTTGAATGCCCTGCGTGAGAGTATCCGTGAGCGGCCAGAACCAGAGAGAGTTCCACGCGTCCATAACCCGGCGAAGCCGCTGATATGCGCCGTTGGCATCGGCGAGTTTGCGCTCGATTTCTTCACGAGTCACGTGAGGTGTGGGCTCGACAAACTCGATCGCAGTGGGGGTAGCTCCCCAGAGGGGGATTTGGCGTCGAATCTCGCGCTCGGCAATCTCGAGCCGGCGGAGGGCGAATTGCCAGAGCGTCTCCACTCGATACGAGAGGTTCACGAGCTGGTCGAGCTGCTTTTTCGTTGGTTTGGCCGTGATCTGACGACGCCAGCCCTTGAGGGCAGCAAGCGCCTCGGGGGCAAGTTCTTTCGCTTCCTTGGCGTCGACTGCGCTGCCCCAGCCTTCCGCCGGAAGGAGGAAATGGTGGATTGATCCAGAGACTCCTGAAGCGATCTTGCCCTCACGAAGGTCGGTAGCGAGATCTGACACGTGAACATCTCGAGGCACGGTTTTGAGCCACGACTTTGAGTTCACCTGATCGCGACTGTAGACCGCACGTCGGGAACCGATAAGAGAGTTACCACGCTTGAGGTGCAGGCCGAACCACGGGGCTTGGAGGTCCTCGGACATTGTGTCGAGCCAGAGTGAGATCTCGGCGAGCTCCACTGCGGTGCCATTGAGGTCGACGCCGTACACCTGGTGCAGTGCGATCGAGGCCTTCGCCTTCTGCAGTTCCCGCGGGTAGGCATCCGGATCGATCTTTTCGCCCAGTTCGGATTGTCGACGGCGAAGGTACTGGTCGGCCAGCTGGCGCACTGCCTCGAGCGCGAATGCACCGGAGCCGAGCGCGGGCTCACAAACAGTTAGTTCGAGAATCTCGGCGGCTGTCGTAGTTGTGTCGTCCTGGTCCAGTAGTTCCTCGAGCGCCTGAGAGACCGTGAACCGGGTGAGCACCTCGGGTGTGTAGTAGGACGCTGACTGCTGGCGCTCTCGGCCGGCCAGCCGGAAGACGAAGCTTCCGACAGGGTGAATTCGAGCACGGGTCTCACCGGTAATCGGGTGCGCTTCCTGAACAAAATCCTTAGAGGAAATGCCTTGAGAGCGCTCGACAGGCACGACCCAGGAGCCCTTGGCGGCATTACCGTCTTTGGCTACCTCATAAAGCTCGGTTTCGGCAAAGAAACCCGTGTACGACATGAGGCCCTCGTATACGGCGCCGAGCTGGTTGATGCCCAGGTCTGCGTAGCTAATGAAGCCAATGTCTTGGCCGTTCTTTACTTTGCTCAACAGCAGGTGCGCGAGCACCTCCTGCAGCTTGGTGTCGCTCAGCTTCACCTCATCGATGTGGGCGGTCGCCTTGGGGAGGAAGAGGTCGGCGCGCAGGCTGTTGAAGACCAGGCCGTCGCGGAGGTCGAAGGCTTCGGAGGGGGTCTCGCCAGACTCGACGGGCGGCGCTGGGGTTGTGACACCGTGGCCTCGGTCAACCAGGCGAAAGAGCACAGCCAGCGACTCATAGAGGTGGGTGCCGTTCTCGCCCTGTTCGGTCGCGAGCTTCACGAGAGTCAGCTCGCGCAGACGGTCGAGGCTGTAGCCTTCCTCATATTCACTCGCACCCACGGGCAGCACGTTGAGTTCTGGCGAGGCTTCGGCGTAAAGCAGGAAAAGAATTCGGTATAGGAACCGCAGCGACTGCTTTGCGAGCGTCTGGGCCTCGCTGCCGGGCAGCGGCTCCATTCCCTTCCGGCGCCGACGGGCAACCACATCATTGGCGATGATCTCTATGGACAGCCGCACGCCCTCGCGCAGGTCCTGGGAGACACCAACCGTGTGCTTGATCGATTCGTCGAGCACCTGGGACCACCAGATGTCGCCCTCAGCATCCGGAGCCAGCGACTCGGCCGACACACAGGTGAGCGCACGATCAATCTCGCCGCCTTTTTTTGCGTCGTTGCGGGCGACTACGAGTTGCAGGTCAACAGCGAGGTAGCGTCCCTCTGCCCATCGCTCCCGCTCGGCGACGAGAAGCCACTTTCCGGCGAGCACCAGCGCGAAGATTGGCCCGTCGTCCTCGACAAAAAGGGTGGAGAGCAGCCTCCCGACCGAGGAGATCGCGTGTTTGTCATTGTCGTCGACCTCGAAGGGAACCAGCAAGGTGTCGGCATCCCGAGCGAGCAGGTCTTCGAGCGTGTCGACGGGGCGGGCCTCGACGATCACCAAAGGTGAACCCTCGACGAGGCCGGGCTGGGTTACGCGCAGCAGCGGTCCGTTCTGGTCGAGGTGATAGCCGCCGCCGGTGAATCCGAGCACTGTACGCAGGGGGCCGTAGATTTCGTCACGAATGCCCAGGTCGTCAACGCCCGGCTCGAGTGCGGCAAGGCGTGTTTCGAGCTGGGCGCGCACTGCGGTGAAACGGGCCCGCGCCGACGGGGTACCGTCGGCATCCTGCTCATCCCATTCCTTGCGCCTGGCCACGGCCCGGGCGTGAAACGACTGGGATTTCGCATCGGTGGTGAAGAAGTGGTCGCTCAGCCAACCCTCACCAATGATGATCGCTTCGTCTGACATGCGCTACTCCCCCGTGCCGTTCTCATTCATGAAATCCTGTGGAACCACCACGAGCAATGGGCGCACCAACTGCTGGTGTGGCTTCATCGACTCGGCCATCAACCGCTCTTGCTCCACGGTTACGCGGCGCAACTTCAAGTCCTTGATCTGGATGAGGGCGTTGGCTTCTTCTTCCCACAGGTCAACCCGAGTTGACCAGCGGTCGATGCGCTGCTCGATGGTGGTCGCCGAAGCGTCAGAGAACTGGTCCGCGAGAGCTCGAGCGGCGCGCACGGCCGGTGCGATGAGCCCTTGCAGGTGATCGACCGTGACCGCACCATAGTTGATTGCCGTTGCACCGGTGAATCCGATGGTTTCAAGAGCCTCGTGGGCCGTACCGTGGGCGGTCGGCAGCACGAACTCCGGGTCTGCGGGGTCGGGAATCTGCGCCGTAATGTACGAACTGGCGACTACCTGACCGCGACGGTTCGTGAGCGTGGCGAACAGCAGCACAGTGGGCACGTCAACCTCGCCACGCACGGCGAAGACCTGGTTGCGGCCGAGGTTGGAGAGGGCGCGGTCGCTGGCCCATTCCAATACCGGATGCAACGGGCCGAGGTAGTGCGCCTCCGGCCACAGCGACGTGCTGGCCTTGTTATCTCGAGCGTCTTGCAGCAGCGCTTTTCCGCGCTGGGGGGAGACGACGAGCTTGAGCTCGTCAAGCACGTTGCGGTCCCTCAGGTAGGTCTGCGGCAGCACCTCGAGGCGCTGCGCGAGATCACGGGTGGGCGAGAGCGATACCAGGCCGTGGTTCGGGTATTCGTGCCAGTTCACGCCGTTGTCGGAGACCGAGGCTGCGGGGGTGGCGAACGTCGCCTGGAGCGCTTCACGGAGGAACGCCGTGTCATCGGCGAAGAGGCCGCTGCCGGTATCCGTTGCTCCGGCCGTCGTCACTTTCGCCGGTGAGCTTTGAGCGGCAGCAAGTCGTGCCATGAGCGCGCCAATGCTGTCACCGTTGTCGATCACGTGATCGGTTGTGGGGACGGCCTCGTCGAGATTCTTCTTTCCGGCCAGGACTTTGCGAATATCGTCTTCTTCGAGCTTCGCGTCGTAGTGACCCATGAGCGACGCGGCATCGCCGAGCGCGCCATGAGCTTCGTTCTCTCGGTCGAGCACGCGCTTCAAGACGCGAATGTCGCCGGCGAAGTTGGCATTCGCCGGGTCGAGCAGCAGCGTGCTGATCTGCGGGCGGTGCTTCTGGCCGTAGCGGTCGATGCGGCCATTGCGCTGTTCGATGCGGATGAGGCTCCACGGAATGTCGAAGTGGATCAGCTCATGGCACTGGGAGTGCAGGTTGACACCCTCGGAAGCGACGTCGCCGGTGATGAGCACGCGGATCGGCGAGGAGGATTGCTTGAAGCTCTCCACGATTTCCTGCTGCTCAACGTCGTTCAGCCCGCCGTGGAGCACCCGAACCTGTTCGTCTTTGAGCTTGAGGTCGGTGAGAAGTTTGGCGCGCAGCCAGTGCAGGGTGGCGACGCGTTCTGAGAACACGACGGCGCGTTCCGTTCCCGTGCGGCTGACGCCGATCGACTTGAGGTACTCGACGAGCTTCGTGTACTTGGCTGAGGGCTGCACCAGAGCGGCATCTGACAACTCGCCGAGGTACTCGAGCGCCTCGCGCTCCCGGGCCTGGCTCTCGTCGGCAGAGGGCGTGACCTTCTTCAACCGCTCCTTGACCGATTCCTTGAGCGCCGCCGGGGACGAGAGGAACGCCTTCGCGAGCGTCCAGGGGAAGAGGCCGCCATTGTCGCTCGAGTATGGCGAAGACCCGTTCTCGGGGTGAAGCCAGACGTCTGCAAGCTCGTTGGCCACGGCGTTCTCGGCCGGTGACGCCTGTACGAGGAAGTGCTGGGGCGGCATCCGCTCGGCCCAGTCGGCGCCCACCTCGCGGGCGACCTCTTCGCTGTGGCGGTGGCGGCGGATGATCAGTCGCTTCACCTCAGACTCGATAATCTCGCCGTCGGGGGTGACCGCAGTGGGTTCGAGCAAGCGAATGAGCTCCGCGAAAGATTCCTTCTTGCCGTTGTGCGGGGTAGCACTTGCGAGAATCAAGGCCTCGGTGTTCGGCGCGAGGATTCGGGCAAGGCGGTTGTTGAGAGTGGCGCCGGTGATGTTGTGAGACTCGTCGATCACCACGGCATCCCACTTGTGCTTCGCGAGGTGCGAGCGGTACTTTTCCTGCTTGAGCGTGTCGATGGAGATAATGGCGCGCTTGTACAGGCTGAACGGGTTACGAGTGGCGGGGAGTTTTTGGCGTACCCGCTGGATGCCGACGGAGTCGAGTCGCACGAATGGGAGCGCGAATCGCGTCCACATCTCGTGCTGCATCTGCTCGAGCACGTGGCGCGGTGTGACGATCAGGATGCGTTCACCGCGACCGCGCCGAACGAGCTCGGAGAGGATCATACCGATCTCGAGGGTCTTGCCGAGGCCTACCGCATCAGCAATGAGGATGCGCGGGCGCAGATTCTCGGGATCAAGCGCCTTGCGTACAGCCGCCTGCTGGTACGCCAACGGGTCGGCAAGCATGCGAGTGGAGACCGTGAGCTCGGGCGCGTTGAGCGGAATGGGTGATTTGCGGAGAGTGGCCTCGAGCCAGAGCTTCGCAGTGCGGTAGCCAGCTGACTCGTCACCGACGACGACGGCCTGCTCGGGGTCGAGCGGCACGATGTCATCGATGTCGCTGTAGAACGCTGCCGTCGAGTCGCGGACGAGCTCAGAGAGGCCCTGAACGCGAATCAGCGTTCCGGAGGTTGTCGCTTCCGTGCTCGTGACCAGCCATTCTGCATCTCGAACCACAACAATCGAGCCCGGGGCGACTGCAAGATCGCGATGCCCTTCCTGGATCGTGGTGCTTGCTTCTGACTGCCCCAGCATTGACTGTGTCACCCCTGACATCTCCATTCCGGCGCCCCCGCCGTTCGCGCGCAAGAACCTGCGGTTCCTGGCGTTGATTGTTAGCTTATCTACGACCTGGAGTGTGACTGGCCAGGTCGAGGCCTAACGTTGATTAGTCTCCGTTCGCACTACTAGACGCAATCCTTTATGGCCTCGGCCGTCAAAACTGCAGTCTCCGCGGAGTGCGAAGGCCCGTCCGCGTGAAAAACCTGCCACCCTTGCGCGCGCAGCCATTCATCCCGATGCATTTCGACGTCAATTGAGAACGCCACCTTTGCGTCAGGCCATGCATACTCAACCTGCCATTCATTCTTATGGCCGATATCTGCCCCGATTATGGGCAGGGGAAGTCCCTCCCTCTCGAAGACGACCAAGGCGACCCTTCCAATTTCATCGCTGAGTTGATGGAGAGGAACCCACGGTGATGGCACGATGACGCTGCTATCGACCTTAGTTTCGGTCTCATAGTCATCGGGCGCCGAGCGGCTTTGACGCCCCAGCGCGTGATTGAGGAAATCCAGGGCGTCCCCGCGCACCATCTGTTCATGGTTCCGCTGGTTGAAATACGATCGGAGACAGCTGTAACAACTTGTTTCTATGCCGCACTCGCAGGACGAAACCCTCTCCCAGGCACCGTCGAGAACCTGCTGGAGGTTGTCGGCAATCTTTCGTGCGTAACCGGCACCAGCCGGTACCGTGTCCATGATGATGAACACCGGATTACCGTTCATATCTGTGATGAAGGTGCCATCAATGTTGTCCCGAGCAATGTGGAGTGCCTCGGACGCGCCCTCGAGGAGGGCCGAGAGAACTGACATCCGTTTTTCATCCGAAGCCAGAAATGTGGAGCCCAGAACCTTCAGTTCTAGGACGTCGGTTTCGAAGACGTGAGCCAGATTTAGAGCGCGCATTGGACCGCCGCAGGGCCTTTCTGACCGAGGGTCCTCATGTTTGCTCTTCTTCTTGGGCCCGTAGGCAAGCGCAGCGGGCATGCCAAAGCCGCACCACTCACATATCGCGAAGCCTGAGCCTCTGTAGCCCAGATTCATGCGGTTCATCTTGGTCTTCTCTGATACTCGAGCTTCCAGCGCGACCTCTCCAAAATTCTGCGTGACCGAAGAAATCTGTTTACCCGCACCCACCAAGTAAATCTCGCTTGTGCGTGCCGTTCGGGGCATGGCCTCCCCGGGTCTGCGATCTCCTCCGTGGCCAATGAAACCAAACCGCGGCTGCACATATCGTTTCGGATTTCCCGCAAAGGGAGTTTCGCAGTTAGGGCAGACCGCGGGCAGCTTATCGAGCGATTCAAGATAGGCGTTGCATTTCGTGCACGCTGCGAAATACGGCTCAGGTAGGTCCTTATCCTTCAATTTGAAGAGGCCCCGCGACTCCCACAGATAACCACCCGCAACTACTTCAGAACCTGGCGCGTATTCGAAGATCGCTTGAGACAGGTCGCGGCTGAGCTCCAACCCGAATGCGGCCGCTTGGCCCGTGCGGGTCTTCATCTCCACAGTGTCTACAGGAAAGCCATACTTGGGCAAAATGTTCGCATTCGCCAGAACTCCCAGGAGGTATCTCTTCTCGAGCGTTCGAACGGTGCGCTCCAGTTTTGCCGCCACCGTGTAACGTTTGGCGGCGGCGTGTTCGGCGATCTTGGATTCATAGAACTCAGCTTCAACTGTGTACATTTTCTGAGCGGTCTCGAGAAGATCGACAAGGTTCGCCATCCACGTTGTCCAGTAGTCATCCACAGATTCCCTGATACGCGGCGGCAAGAAGCGTTTTGCCTTGGCCACAACCGAAGGCGACATGTTTTGTACGAAGTGAATGGCTTTTGCACAGGCTGAACTCGCCTGTGGATTCTCGGCCGAAAAGAATTCATGGGCGTTCTTGAAATTCAACCCGGCGTCTTGGAATTGTTGAACGAAGAAATCAGACATGATCACCGAGTAGACATGACGTGCGGCGATTCGCTCATTGTCCAACGGGACAAAGGGCGGCCGAATGCGACCAGCGATCATCTCGTCCGGCTTCCCAAATTTCGCCAGGTCGTGAGAACGCTTTTGTGCGTAGGTGAGAATCAGGGCAGCGGAGTCGATACGTCGCCCCGCACGGCCCGCGCGCTGAACATAGTTAGCGTTCGAAGGTGGCACGTTTCTCAAGAAAACAGTCTGTAATTCTCCGACGTCGACGCCCAACTCGAAAGTTGTAGAACAGGAGAGTACGTTGACTCTGCCACCGACGAAATCCCTTTGCACTTCTGCGGCGCGCTCGGGGGTAAATTGCGCCGTGTGTTCACTTGCACTCAGGGGAATTGACGAAAGTGACCGATAGAGCACCCGGTAGTGGTTTTGGTCCTCCGAGATTTCCACAGGTTCCCACGCTTGCAAGCGGCCGTCGCACCGAAACCGAGGACATACATCGACCACATTGAAGGGTGTGTGTCGCCGGCAGGTTTGACAACGCCAGCTCTGGCCTCGAGATACCACGCGGGACACCCGAACTTCCGAATGGTTGAGCTGTTGGAGCAGTCCCATTCCCGCGATGGTGACTGAGCTGAACCACGACGAGAACTCACCCTGATTCAGGGCAGTCCAAACTTTCTCGGTGATCGCAGACGCCTCCGCAGCACTGCCCAATTTCGTGAGCACACGCTGTAGATAGTCCACACGCGAGTTACGCCCCGACATTGGATTCCAGCTGACAACTTTTCTTTTCGGGTCGGACCCGAAACCGCGAACAAAGACCGGGCCCTTGCGTGGCTCAAAAACCTCTGACGCGACGTCTACGTTCGGTGGTGCACTGAGAGCGCCGTTGAGACGAAGACCCCGACATAGCTCCTGCGCTAGATCGAGGGCCTGCCTTGGCGTAAGACCCAGCTCGCGAAGGGGAAGAAGAGATGGGGTATCAGCAGGCTCTCGCATGAACCAACGCACCAGACCGACACCCTCAAGCGACATAGAAGCATCTGTTCCGACTAGTTCAGTCTGAATCCAAGTATTCACGGTGGCCGAAAGTTCGAATCCATCGGTGTTTCGATCGAAGAACGACTGTTGCCGGGCAAGGATGATGGCGGCCTTTGACAGGCTCGACAGCGAGGATGATTCATCGTATTCAGACGCCATTTCAAGCGCACCACTGACGAGCGTTCGTTGCATGATGCGGCCATACGAACGGTCGAGATAGGGAGCAAAGAAGGCCGCCTGCTGACGACTGTCGCTGAACACGAGAAGCTTACGTCCGCCTCCAGGCAAATCTGCTTGTTCGGGAGAAGGGGCTGGCGGAAGCGATTGGTAAAGCGCCGTGGACAACACAGCTGCCGCTGCATCGCTTCCGCTCTCTAGAGCTCGGATTACTCGGCGGCCACCATGGGAACGAGCCCCACAGAAGACGCACTGGGAAACAGAACCCAAGCCTCCCACGACACGAAGAGCCAACACTGTCGATTCTCCTGAGCACTCTGAGTTTCCGCACAGCTTGGCCGCTGCGGGCGACAGCCATCCGCACTTCGGGCAAACCGTTGTGGGTGTCGCGTCGGCGCCTGGATCGGTTTCTTCAAGAACCATTTCGTCTTCATCAAAGTCGATGTGCACGGCAGACTGTGTACTTACGAGTCCCAGAAGTACTGATTTGTCTGAGTCTTGTTTGCGTGGCCGGAACATGAATGAACCGTTTTCACGCACTTCAGCCCCCACAAGGTAACTTGACCCACATCGGGTGCAGCCGGCGACCTCCGAGCTCGCCCAACGACAGGTAAGACACGTATCGTGGCGGGATAGAAACACATGAGGGCCCGATGGCGAAAGGCAGCTGAAAGCGCCCTCCGTCGCGCGAGCGAAGAGATGGTATCTCGCCGACAAGACAGGATCGCCGGTTGCGTCTCTAAGGCTCGTCGCAATCGCGACCAGGGTAGTGAGGTGACTGAGGGCCTCGCCGGTTTCGTCAAAGACCTGGTCTGCTGCTTTGCGTGCGGTTGCCGGCCAATTATCCAGCAGGTTCTTTAGAGCCACCAGCTCACGCAGTTCAACACAAGCTTCTGCCGACGAATCGAACTCCCTGCCACAGCGTCTTGCAGCCTCGAGAAGGATTCGGTCGGCATCCGCTGAACCAGCGGTTGACAGGCGCTCATATTCTTCTGGTAGCAATGGTCCCCAGGGATCGGCAACTTTGATCTTGACTCGTTCCGAAAAGACGAGGTCTTGTCGGCTTGTGTCCTCTTCCACAAACTCGAATTTGGTTCCGAAAAGATCACGAGCGAACTGCGCGATTGGCGCAGGGTCATGCCCTACCGTTGCTGTCGTTGCGACGCAACGAAGCTCAGAAGTTGCGGCGACTCGATCCTTGAGTCGGCGAAGCAGCATGGCGACTTCGGCCCCGGATGCACCGTTGTAGACGTGCGCTTCGTCGACGATTAGATGACTCCAATGACCTCCAAAAGCGCCCTCAAAAAGGTCCATGTCCGTCGGGCGGAGCAGCATGTACTCGAGCATGGCGTAGTTCGTGAGCAAGATGTGCGGAGGATTTGCGCGCATTTCCTCGCGGCTGAGCAGCTCATTAGGAAGGCGTTTCGCCCCGGGAAACTGCTCCTTGAAAGCATTATCTGCGTCTTTTTTCAACTCAGGTGTTTCGCCGGTATATCGCCCGAATGTGACTGTCGGAGTTGTCTCCAGCAGCTTCCGCATGCGCTTCAGCTGATCGTTGGCAAGCGCGTTCATCGGATACAGAACCAATGCCCGTACGCCGGGGCTGAGGATACCCTCCTCCAGCTCGCGGAATAGTGAATTCAGCACTGGAAGCGTGAAACTCTCTGTCTTGCCTGAACCGGTACCCGTTGCAACGACGAGATTACGGCCCAAGGCCGCCTTACGAATGGCTACCTCTTGATGCTTGTACAGGGAACGATCGATAGGCATCTCGGCGGGGTTGAGTGACTCAAAATGGGAGCTCAGTACCCCCTCTGCGATGAGATCTCGGATGGAACTTCCGCGAACGTAGGCCGGGGATATTTCCAAGTAAGGGCCTTTGACGAGAGCTGTGGACTCAAGTCCGTAGATGGCCTTCGACAGCGCTCGCGCGAGAACCGGATCGTTCGGCTGCAGGAGAGAAGCCAGGTACCGCTGATAGCTTCTGCTAATCGTAGAGCTGACTGCGATGGGATCAACTGCCGTCATGAGCGTGCTCTCGTCCTCGGAGGTAAAGCTCTGCCAGGACGAGGTCCTGCTGGATAAGGCCCGGCTCACACCGAGCAAATTTTGTGTATAACGCCCCATAGTGGCGCGAGATTAAACTGGCTTTGCCGTGACCCCGGGCTGAGAGCCGTGCGGCTAGTGCGAGGCCCATTGAAAGCGCAGACAACGCCTGCCATCCAAACTCTCCGGCGAAGCGACAGTCCATGACATCAACAGTCGAGGCGTCCCCCACCTGGGACAGCACTGAACCCAGCGCTGAATGTAGTTCTTGCGCGGCCACGCAGACTGTCCGAAGTTCACGATCTTCCCGGGCGAGGAATAAGTCCCAGCCGCGGGCTGCCCGTGAATCTTTGTCCAGATACAGGGCCGGTACAATTTTGGATTCCCGACGCATCTCTGACAAGCGTTGCAGGGGCAACATCGCGAGATAGGAGACGTTCTTCTCGAAGCCTCCAACGGCGCGCAGTGGATCCACCAACCCGTCCATCAGGATCAATGCTGAAGCACCAAAGTGCTCCACCGCGTGAGTGCGAAAGCCCAATTTCGCCTCAGTCTGATCACCAGGCGCGGTGAGTATTGCTGCCAGTGGGGATCTTTCCCAAACCGAAGCATCCTGTTGGGCCTGAGTTGTTTCCCAATACGAGGTGGACATTCCCGTTGCAATCAGCAGCGGCGTGATTTCCCGGTATGAGTACTCAGTTTTTCTGAGAAGGGTGGGGAACCAGTCTGAGGTCGAGCGCAGCTGTTCGGCCATGGACTCACGGATGGAATGGTGTCTGCGCACGACAGACAGGTTTTCAACCTCAATGAAGAGCATCGCTGCAACCAATGGGTCTATGACGGTATCCAGAGGCGTTTCCGTATTCGCCAGCCACAGCGCTAGTTCCCGATGGTCCAAGTCCGCATGCGGGACAAGAGGCTGAATGGAGACCTGGAGGGTATTCAAGTCGGAGTGATCTGGCAGGTACGGCCACGCTTCTGTGAGCCCACCAGTATCTGCGCGAAGCATGACTTTGTACGCAGCCAAACCCTGTAGCCGGGGCGGCAGATGGATAACACCTTCAGGAGATACTGTCGTTGCATGTGGGCCTAGCCATGGCGCATAGTCGGAGTACACGGCAGCGTTGACGAGGCGCCGGGTCTTGAGCCCCACGACCGTTAGCGTTTCCCCAACGTGGTGATCCAGCTTCGCTGCCAAGCGACGGGGCCGACACTCCGCAATTGGAATGGGCACGCCATTCACCGCGAGTCTTAACACCCCCTCTCCCGCATCAGTAACCGAATCCGAGATTTCCGCCAAGCTGAACGATCTCCGCCCCCTCACACCTTTGACGGCAAGGGTCTGGACGATACCGGTCGAGGTCGTGAGGACGAGGTCGACGTAGGCATCGTTGGGCGTGACGATCTGAAGTTGTGTGCGGGAAAGAAACTCAATATCTAGTTGCTGGAATTGCGTTGATACCGCAGGGATACCACCGTCGAATACTCGACTCACCGTCATGTGATCGACTTCGACGCTGAGTGTCAGCTGCGTCTCGCCAGCCGGATCCTGAATGGCGATCTGAGCCTTGATCTGATCCGGAGCCATTGAAATTAATGACGGTTCTGCGCTAAACGTGGAGTTCTCCGAAAATACGTTGAGCTCGCATGGCTCCAACCCGAGGCCGTCTGCGCGCATCATTCGAAAAATCGAAGATGACTCAACAGCAAAGCCTTCTGCAAGGACGACTTCGGTAACCAAACCACGCCCCAAAGGACCTCTCACCCGAATGGCAAATCTCCCGATCAGAGGTTCGTGCGCGATCGGCCAGGGGTAGATCTCCTCCTCGAGAGAGCTGACCGCACGCTCTACGGACACGAGGGTCAGTCCCGTCGCAACTGAGGTAATTTCGACGAGCCACGAGACTTCCGCTCCGTCGCTTGATTTCGGCAAGATTATCGTGGGCGGTTGGGCAAGAACGACATCTCCGTCGCGTGAGAAAGCATGTTTGAGAGGCGTCTTCGCACCGAGTCGCGGCTTCTCAATACTGGAGACCGTTCTCCACACAGGCACTGTTGTTAGCCGCACGCTTTTCAGGTGGGTGGCACTAATCCGAACTACCGTCCATTCCTCCCAACCAAAGGGTGGGTCAAACTCAGGGGCCTCGATGCGGCCGATATCCGACTCAATGACGGCTAACTCAAGCCCTGTTATCCCCGGAACCATGCGCGGGTAAAGCAGCGTGAGGTCTGTTTGAGGCAAGAGGCTGCGGGGCGCCAAGAGCTTGCCCGAGTCATCAAAAATGAGTAGCGGGTCTTCTTGGCGAACCAGATCCAAGCTCCAAGCGCTGGAGCCCGGCGTAACGGAAACCTCGACCAGCGCGCTCGGTGCGCTCACGCCAATCTGAGCGCCAACGGATGGCTCGCCGGGCCAGGCAGCCTCAACCGTTTTATGGTTAACTCGCTCCGCAGTAGACACGGTCCATTGAAGGTCTACCCCCTCGGCTGCAAGCGGCGGAAGACTCACGAAAACGCCAAGAAGGATGGGATCGTACCGGAGCTCTGGCGCAACCTGAGTGGCTCCTGTTCTCTTGCCTCGACGAGAACCCGAGTGGCGCAGGGCGCCTTCCGCAAACAGCTGCGTTGCCTCGTCGGTTATGCGCTGGGGAAGACCGATTGCTGACAAGTCGGCTTCGGCGTCTTGCCCGAGTGCCGCCAACATATCGAGGGATCGATCGGTGAAATCTTCGGCGACCTCGCGCCCATGGGTAAGAAACCGTACGACCGGGACTGGGAGATGATGCCCCGCGGTTAGAGACTGCGGGTCGGTGCGCGCAATCCAGGCGTTGAACACCGCACCCGAGATCCTGTCTCCGGTGTCTTTCTTTCCTAGAAGTTCCAGATATGCCGCCAAGCCGGAAACCGAAATTGCCGCGTGCATGAGAATCTCACCCAAGTAACGGTGTGGCGTTTCGAACCTCGAAAGACCAAATATATCGAGCCCGGACAAGAACGCGTTGCCCAGATCCCCTTGATGTACGGCGTTCAGAGACTGACCACAACAGCGACTAACCGCCGGCCAGAATGTGCCTTCTGCATATTCGTTTGCCGCAATGCTGGTGAGGCCGACGAGTAGAGCGGCACGATATTGGCGAAGAACTCGAGTCCGATCGTCACCTCGGGCATTTTTGTAATGCATCACGACACGAGACAGGCCGGCGTACGCCTCGTCGTCACGAAACGGCAGCTCAGCAATCAGCGAGACGCCTCGGAGGCCTTGGGTCCACTCGACCGAGAGCTCGCGGAGCCTGATCTCCGTGAGCGCACCTGCGACTTGAACATTCCCCGTAATGACTTCATTCATGGCCCATCCCCCCATGACGGTAAAGCAACGCTGCCCTACTCGTCTTGGATTTGACTGTACCGAACACCACTGACATTGCGTGCCGCGCCGGTGCCGCTCGCCCAGAGGCTCTCAAGATCGCCACAAAGTTCCTTCAATTTGTTGTTCTGTCTTTTTAGTTGCCCGGCGTATGGTTTCGATGCCGCCCAGTGAACCACAGTCCGGTCACGCTGGGCCGCCGGAATGTCCCAAGGAATCCAACCGGCCTGACAATGACGTCGACTTTCAACGCCCGCTGCCCGATGTCATCCAACTTCTTCGCCTGCTTGTCAAGGTCGAAGTACCAGGCCTCCATGGTGCTCGTCAGGAATACAGCCCGCCACTCGCTGCGTGAGATCACGGAAATCGACGAAGTCGGGTCTGCTTTCCCTCCCTCTCCCGAATGACCGGTCGGATGCAGAGGCCCCCCTTCCACCTGGAAGTTCTTCGATCCCGAAAGCCCCGTGGCCGCTTGAACTTCATTCGCCCACCGCTCCCACGGTGCCGCCAGCGGCCGGAGATGTTCCGACCACTTGGGTACCAAGGTATAGTCCTGGCCAAGGAATTCTGGCTGACCGCGCAAGAGCCAGCAAAGATACACGTCCAAGTTTCCATCACGTTCCCACACCTCAGAGATGAGAGCCAGCGTCGGATCGTCGACCGGCTTCCCAGCGTCAGACCACCATCGCAGTCCTTTGTCAGGGTGCGCCCATCCCAGACGATGGAGCAACAAATAGTGCGGCGAAGCCCCGCAGCCCAGGGACTGCCCGTGAGCATCACGTGGGTCCGGCGCAGCGGGAACCTTCTGGCCGGAGAGCGGGGCCGCCAAGGCATGGAATACGCCGGGGACACCCCAAAACCACTCAAACTGACCGCCTTGCTGAGCTTCAAGGCCGAACCGAGCGTCGTCGGCGGAGTGGAGGTGTGCCGACGGGTACTCGTTTCAGCGCTGTCGATGAATGAAGAAGCGATCACTCACGTTCAGGCGCCGCGAACTTCTGCCACGAGCTCACTCGATCGGGGCGTCTCGTGCGCCTCAAGAATCTCCCCCAGCGTCGTGCCCAACAGCAACGCCGACTTCTCGTACTTCTCTGTGAGCCGCACGCGCGCCTCGTCCGACAGCCCTTCCTGACGCACCGGGTCGGCGTTGTGCGAGATGTCGGCCCGCTTCACGATCAGGGCCAGCGGGTCGGATGCTACCCGTGCCATCGACTCGGCGAGTGGCTCCCCTTTGCGCTTGGTGATGGCATCCACTGCCGCGACGACGTGATCTGCGAAGCCGAGCGTGCGCAGGTAATCGAGCGTGACGGCGGTGTCTTCCACCACGTCGTGCAGGGCCGCCACGATCTTCTCGTCGTCGGTGGTGACCCGGCGCATCACGGCGAGCGGGTGACAGATATACGAGACGCCGAGCTTGTCGCGCTGACCGGCGTGCGCCGAACGGGCAAGGTTGACCGCGACGTCGAGCATCGACGGCTCGGCCCGCGACAGCAGGTACTCCGTGACGGATGCCCAGGTCGGGTAGGCCGCGCCCGGCCCGAACTGCAGCCACTCCCCCTCGAATTCGCCAGCACCGTTGGCCGAGCGGTCGTCGACCAGAAAGTCGCCACGGTTGAGGTTCTTATGGTGCGAGAGGATGAGCCGCTTGTAGGCGACGGTCTCGCTCGTGAGCCCGAGGTGCGTCTGCACCCAGCGCACCTTGTCGTGCCAGGCGGAGGCGTTGTGCCACGGCGCCGTCGACAGAATGTAGGTGTCGAAGTGCTGGGCCAGCTCGCGGTACGCGGCGAGGGCATCCGGTAGCGGGTCCATGAGGGCGAAAATGCCGGGGGCGTCGTCGTAGCCATCGGCGTACTCCAGTTTCGCCTCATCGCTGAGCCGGCGGATTCCGCTCGGAAAGTCGACGAGCGTGTTGTCGAGGTCTATGTAGAGGATCTTCTTCGGTGCGGGATTGGTCATGGTGGTACTCCTTGGTGCTGGTGTCATCAGGGCAAGTATGGGCCGAGAACGCGGGCCGTGGTGATGGTGAGGTTGCGGTGGATCTGGTCGTAGGCGGGCATCAGCTCGGTGCCACCCATCACGGTGTGGATCACGCCGGCCGAATCGAAGATCGCGATCGGCTCGAGGTTGCGCAGCAGCGCCCAGAACGGCTGAAAGAAGTGGATGTCGCGGCCGGTGGCGATAATCTGGGCATCCACTGCTTCGGCGTAATCGTCGCGCGCTTTCTGGGCCGATTCAAACGGCAGAAAGTAGGGGCAGTCGGGGTCGTCGTAGGGATCCATGGGCGCCGGCACCGCGTACCACTCGTACCGGTCGTCGACCGCTGTGGCGAGCGCGCTGGCGATCACCCGGTAGGTGAGCGAGTGCGGCGTGGTGACCGGCGTGGCTTTGGGGATGCCGAGCCCGGTGCCCACTTCGATGCGCTTGATGGTCTCGTGCGGGCTGATCGCCGCCATCATCTCGATCCAGCTGATGCTTGTGACCACGCCATTGACCAGGTATTTGCAGCCGCCCACGAGATCCCACTGGATGTTCAGGCTGTCCTGCTCGTCGTGCACCATCACCAGGCGGCCGTCGCCGGGCACCTCGCGGCCCGAGATGCGCAGGTGCGGGTGCCGACGCACAAGTTCGCTGGCCAGCCACCAGATCTGCGCGGTGAGAAAGCGGTCGGCGGGCGGGTTGTACTCCTCGTAGCCGTCGCCACCTTCTTCGTCACCGTTGGTGGACGAGTTATTTCCGGAATCGTTGGATGCTGGGTTGTTCATTTGCTCGTCTCCTCGGTGGTGGTGGCGAGGCGCGTGATGGCGTCTCGCAGAAACCGCTTTGGCGTGGTGCGCGGGAGAACCGCCAAAACTTCGGCGAGTGCCTGGTCGATGGGCACTCCTTTATAGAGGGCCGAGTACAGCGCCGCGACCGATGGCGTGCGGCTCTGCGCCTGCGCGCAGTGCAGCAACACGGTGTGCCCTTCCGTCCGCAGATCGACAATCGCCGCGACGGTGTCGCGGAGCACGAAGTCGAGATTTGGGTTGTATTTGGCGTCGTCTTCGTCGATAAGGCGCACCTCCACCACGTGACGGATACGCCCGGGCACCTGTTTCGTGCCCACTCGGCAGAGCGAGACCACCGCGTCGACCTCGGGCGGCAATACGTCGAGTGCTCCTGCCGCGCCGATCCAGACCCCCTCGTCGTGAGGGTGCTGCACCAGGGTCGAGACGTCACCGAGGTAGGTGTAGTCGAACCGCTCTTTCTCCTCACCACCGTAGATTCGTTCACCGAGCCGCACCAGATCGGCGGCGGTGAGCCCCGGCCAGCCGTGCACGATCCGGCGCCACGCGGCCGGCACAGCGGATGCCCCCCAGCGCGCCCCCAACAACCCGCCGGCGATAGCCGCCACGGTGTCGGTGTCGCGACCACCGCGCACCGCGGCTTCGAGTGCCAGACGCAGGTGTGTTGCATCCGTTTGGTTGGTGGTGGTGATGGCCGACCAGGCGCCCTGCAGCGCTTCGACGACCCAGCCGTTGTGGGCGAAGTCCGACGGCCGGCTGGTTTCGGCCACGGCGATGCGGTCGGCCCAGAGTTGCTGCCGGTCGGCGGGCAGGTAGGACAAGCCCACGCGCACGTTAAATTCACCCTCAAGCACCGCGTGCCGAATGGCGAGGCACCAGAGCACGCAGGCGTCGCCGGCATCCGCTTCGTAGTGGGTAAGACTGCTGATGGTGCGGGCCGCTTCGGCGAGCGCGACAGGGTCGTGCAGGTAGGCGAGCGCCACCGGGGCAGTGCGCATGAGCGAACCGTTGCCGCCGCTGCGCCCGGTGCGTTCGTGGTGCGCCTTCGCCACCGCTCGCACAGCGGATGCCGTTGGCTCGGTTCGAGACAGAATCGCCCGCAGCTGGATCCCCACGTCTGGCGCCGTCTTGGCCCAGTCGACCCACGCGGCGACGATGTCGTCGAGCACTGTTTCATCGCGGAGGTCAAGGCCGGCGGCGGCGGCCCGGGCCAGCGGAACGGCCATGGAGGTGTCGTCGGTCCACTCCCCTGGCGCCCAGTTGAAGCCGCCGCCGCCCGTCATGCCGACCGCGGTGCCGCTGGACAAGGGCGGCCCGAATTCGTAGCCAGCGCCGAGTGCGTCGCCACAAGCCATGCCGATCAGCACGCCGGCGGCGCGATCCTTTTGAGCGGCGGTGAGGTGCGTATGCGTCATGTGCTCTCCCCTGTTATTCGATCATTCTTGATCTATCTCCACCATAGTGCAGCTTTGCGGAATAAGCGCAAATCTGCTTCAATTGGGCAGGTGACCGAGTCAAAAAAGTCCCTAACCGACTATCCACGCCCATCCGTGGCCGTGGATACAGCCGTGCTCACGGTGAAAAACGGTGAGCTGTGTGTGGCGCTCGTGCAGAACAAGGAAGGCTGGCGCCTGCCCGGAACGTTCCTGCACGAGCACGAAACCCTCGCCGGTGCCGTGCTCCGTTCCCTGCACGACAAGGCTCATATTATGGGCTTGCACCCGCGCCAGTTGCATGTTTTCGACTCCCCCAATCGGGATACGCGGGGCTGGGTGATCTCGGTGGCGCACTACGTGGCGGTGCCAGCGGCATCCATTTCGCAGGTTGAGGTGAAACCCGTGTCAGAGGTTCAAGACCTGGTCTACGACCACAAACTGATCCTCGAACTGGCGGTCGACACGCTGCGCGCGTCGTATCTCGCCGCGCCCGACCCCGAGCGCCTGCTCGGCCCGGAGTTCACCCTGCTCGAACTGCTGCGACTGCACACCGCGATTGCGGGCGAACCGCTCGGCAAGGACACCTTCCGTCGGCGAGTCCTGGGTCAGCTGATCGAAACGGATGCCTACCAGCCCGGCCTGGTCGGCAAGCCCGCCAAGCTGTTTCGGCACGTGGAACTCTGAGCTGCCCGGCTGCCGGTCACGGTATCTCTCGAAATTGTCCGCCTCCTATCCTTCGTCGCTAACCAAGCCAAGTTGTGACGCAAACTTTGGGCCGCGCATCAAAGCATCGTGGCTGACGTATCGCTGTGAGAGTGTCCAACCCCACGGCTTGCCGTTTGCAGTCTTCATATCGCTGCGCACCGCGCGGGGCATCACGGATGTCTCTTCGCTCTTGCGGGACGACAGAAAAACCACCTTGTATGCCTCCCCCGAATTTCGGGTTGCCCTAGCGACCTCTTCGTGAATTAATCCCCCGACCCGGCGCACCTCAGCGTGTATCGAGTTCAAGCGTGCGCAAGCCTCGGCCAAGTTGAACACGATGGACTCCTTTATGTAGAGGATCTCTGCAATCTCGGGTTTGATCTCCTGGTCGGCATAAAACCCTATATGCATCACACTGTCCCGGAAGCATCGGTCCGGCTGGCAGATATAAGCAGCACTCTCGAGATACTCGCCGGGTGAGCACAAGACCAACCTTTGTAGCTCCGCGTTCCACTGCGAGGTAGTCGGTGAGTTGCGGGACCCGTCGGAACGCCGAGGCATGACCGGAGCGGGCGATCGCCGCACTAGGTTGGGCGTCGGTGCTGCCTCCTGGAGGCTACGGGTGGATGTGGGTTTGACGCTGGCTCGGCTCGCAAGGCGTCATTGCCGCTTTGGGCAGCGGGGCATTTGTGGGGGAACTAAATAGGGCCGGGGGCCGAGCTGCGTCGCGAGATATGGTTCGCACGCCCCACAAAACCTTCGAATACCAAGGCGGGTGCGTGGCAATACACTCAGGCTGAGTGCCCGCGCGCGCTCATATTTAGGAGCAACGGACGCCAGTGTCGGAGGGCACCAGTAAGCTGCGAATCATTCCAACCTCCAAGTCAAGTGCCGAACACCGAAACGAGAAATGCCGAATTGATGCAAACCCGCGATCAGGACATGGCCGCCCGCTATTCAAACGGTGAAACCCTCGATTCCATCGGCGAGGAGTATGGAATCACCAGAGAACGGGTGCGGCAGATCGTCAAGAAGTTGGGCGGCGCAGGCGCTAGCGAAGCCCGCGCAAAGCGCCTGGAGTCGGGGCTTTTGGCGCAGGGCGCAACGCGTTTGGCCTTTCTCGAACGTTTCGGGAGTATTGCTGCCGATCTTGCCGCTCGCGGCTACTCGCGACCATCCGTCATCACTCGTCTCAAGGCTGTCTTCCCCGATATCAACATAGCCGTCGCCGACGATGCGCTGGCGGGATCGGGGATCATCTTCGATAAGAAGTCCATGGAGAACCGGTTTTCAGATGCGACTATCATCGCCGGCCTCTGGTATCTGCTCGGTTCCGAACTATCGTTGGCTCCGGACGGTGAATGGGCGGCCGCGAACTTAGGCGATGAGGCCTTCGATGACCTTCCGCACGCCCTCGGGGACGCAACGATAAGCGATGACGACCTGGCCACCATTCTGGGACTGATAGGCGCTGCTCAGCGTCACGCTATTGACCATCCGGAAATAACGATCACCGGAGCTCGCTATCAGGAATTGAGGGAAGAGCTAGTCGCCGCATTTGGACTGGTCTCCGACAAGGGAGTTTCGCCCTGGCCGCCCACGCGCCAGACCGTGATGAAACGATTCGGCGGCTGGAATGAAGCACTGGTCGAAATGGGCATCAGCACGGCCGCGAAAGGACGCCCGAAAGGACTTGTGCAGTTCACACAGGAAGACTATGACGATGCCGTAGTTGCCTTCAAGAGTCACGTCCATGCGAATGGCATCAGCCCCGCGGTTGCCAACTACGGGCCGTGGGCCCAAGCCCAGACCGCCGCGGGCTTTCGGCGGCCGTCGGTTTCTTCAATGCGCAATCTGTACGGATCTTGGGGAGAGATGATGAGGTCGGCTCCCAAGACGAACCCGGTAATTGCTCCAAACTGATGCACCGTGAGTAATAGGCTCGTGCAGAATCCACGCCGCGAATCGGCGAACAGACGTGCGGTGGGGTGGTCGCGGCAACAGTGGCACTCTCAATCCACCCGATGCAACTTATCCATACTTCGAACCGCTTGTCGGTCACCTTCGACGACATAAATCTCGTACGGGCCGCGGGGCTGATCCCCACGCTGGATTTGGCGGTGAAAACGGGTCTCGGTGAGCTGCTCGTGGGGGCTAATACACTCTGGTTGAAGGCTCGCGCGTATAACTGGTCAGACCGACCGGTTCAACGCGATTAGGGCACCGCACGCCAGCAATTGGCACCATTCGATGGGGATCCTGACTTGAACAACCGAAAACTGCAAATTCTTGACGAACTTGGGCGTCTTTCAGAGGACGCGGCTTTAGTTACCGCTGACATCACGGCGGCCGCGACACCGGATGAGCAAGTCGGTATTATCGAGACGCGCAGCCGCCCGATCCAAGCCCAGATGGAAGCCCTCTTTGCGGAGATTCGACGTCTCGATGTGCAAGGGATGCGAGAGACGATCGAGCAGACCCGGGCAGCCACCGGGCGTGGATCAAAAATTCTCAAAGCCGCGGCCCGAGAGGCTACTGATCTGCTGGAAACGGGTCTCACTGATGCCTCTGAGTTGCTCGAAACCGCAGAAGAAGAAGCCGCCGAATTGCTCGAAACGGCCGAGCAGGAAGCCACGGAACTGATCCAAACGGCTCGGCAAGAGGCTGTCGAGCTGCGTGACGATGCTCAACGGAACGCCGATGACCTGATCGACAGCGCGATCAGTGAGGCCACAGATGTCCTGGATGAGGCGCAGGAAGAATTTGACGACCACAACAGTTGACAGCTGGCCCCCGTGGGCACCATAGAGCAGTGATCCTGCGCGGGCAATAAGCTCGATGACAATGCGTACCGGGGGCCGTCGAGCGGTCGGCATGCGATGACACGATGGTCACTGCACGAGTGGCACTTAGAACAAGGGGATTCTGTGAGCGATATCGATTACCACGCGACGGTCGGCGATGCCCTCGGGCTGCTCATCGAGGGGTTGCAACCGTTCGTCGAGCGGGTCTTCGCGACCAAGTTACCGCCCGAAGTGTCGTGGACGAGTGTTCTCGAGCGCAAGGATCACCTCGCCGGCCGACGCGGGGGCATCTACTCACCGCGCGACCTGTCGCTGCTGCTGCGAGCGCTCACCGAGCGGATGGGAGAGCTCGGGTATCCGTTCGACCAGGAGTTGCCGCGCCAGGGACAGACTTACGCGAGCGAACTGCGCGAGGTGCGAAACCAGTGGGCGCACACCCAGGAGTTCACGGCCCAGACGGCGTACCGGGCGCTCGACTCGGCGGAATTGCTACTGAAGTCGATCGGGGCTGATGCTCAAGCGCAGCAGGTGTCCGAGCTCAAAGCGAGCGTCTTGCCGGTCGCTCCGGCACCCCGGGCGTTCGAGCGCGCCGACGATGAACGGCCCTCAAGTGACGACCACAGCGATTCCCTCGATTCCGAACCCCTGAAGGACCCAGTTCACTCCGATCGCCGAGAAGCACCACCTGCGGCGACTGCTCACCTCACCATCACGTCGGTCCCGTTCCTCAGTTATGCCATGGCCCACTGCCGAGTGCCGATCGTCGACGAGATCGTCATCGAGAACCTCGGCGGCGAGGCCCGCGGAGCATCGCTCGAGGTCGACGTCGTCACGGCCAATGGCTCGCTCGGCGGACCCAAGGTGCTTCTGGCCGACCTCGGCGAGAAGCAGTCCACCATCCTGCGCGCGATCGATCTGATTCTCGACCCTGCTCGAATGCTCGCCGTCGAGGAACAACGCCCAGCAGTCATCCGCGCCACCCTGCGCCACAGTACGGGAACGACGCTCGCCGAGGCATCCGTCGATGTGACCGTGCTCGCCTACAACCAGTGGGTCGCCACTCCCCTGCACCTGGGACTGGAACTCCTCGCCGCCCACGTGCAGCCCAACTCGGCCGCGATCGCGCCGCTACTGCGCGAGGCCTCCGACCTCCTGCAGGCGAGCACGGGCGACTCCTCGCTCACGGGTTATCAGACGGAGAGCACACAGCGCGTCGACGACACCGTCGCGGCCATCTGGGACGCCATGCGGGCCCGCGACATTCGCTACGCCGAACCGCCCGCGAGTTGGGGCAACAGCGGGCAAAAGGTGCGCACGCCCGAGGAGGTACTCGTGGGCCGGCTTGGAACCTGCCTCGACACCACGGTGACGCTGGCTGCCGCGCTTGAGCAGGCCGGACTCAACTCCACGATGTGGCTCCTTCAGGGTCACATCTTTCTCGGCTACTGGCGCATCGACTCGTCGCTCGGCGCCATCGCGCTCACCGACGTGGCCGATATCGTCAACCTTGTCGACCTCGGCAGCATTGGGCTCCTGGAAACGACCGCGGTCACTGGTGGCACCGAGTCGAAAAGCTTTGCCGAGGCCGGTCGCCTTCCACGCAGCGTGCACCTTGCGGCCGGTCTCGACCGGTTCCATGGCGTCACCGACATTCGCCAGGCTCGCGAAAGCCGCATCTTTCCGCTGCCCAGTCGCTCGACAAGCGCCGAGGGCGAGGTCACCGTAACCGTCTACCAACCGGCCCCCGGCCGCGCGATCGACCCGTACTACGGCAAGTCCACAACGGATGCCGCACCCGGCTCGACCACGGTCCCCGCCCGGGTCAGCCAGTGGAAGAACGCCCTGCTCGACCTCAGCCTGCGCAACAAGCTGATCAACTACACCGACCGCTCGGGCTATTCGCTCGCCGTGCCCGCACCGGCCGTGGCCCGACTCGAAGACGCGATCAGCGCCGGAACTCCAATCACCCTCCTGCCCTCCGACGCGGTGCCGAAGATCGACGAAGTGCGGGGCATCCGTTTTGGGCGCGACCTGCCCGAAGACGTGCGCGAAATCCTGCTCGCCGACAAGAAGAGCGCCTTCGTCGATATCACTCAGGCCGCCTATACGCCCAAGTTGCGTTACCTCGCCAACAAGGCCCGCACCGTGGTGGAGGAAACCGGCGCCAACAACCTGTACCTGGCGTTCGGCATGCTGCACTGGACCTTCAACGACCGCGAATTGCGGTCGCCGCTGGTGCTCATCCCGGTCAATATGACCAGCGCGAGCCGCGGCACTTCCTACAAACTCACGATCGACGACGCCGGCGCTTCGACACCCAACTACTGCCTTCTGGAGAAACTGCGCCTGAGTTTCGGACTGGAGATTCCCGGGCTGGCCAACCCGGCAGACGACGGGTCCGGCATCGACCTGCACGCCGCTTTCACGGCCGTGCGCGAGGCCATTGCCACAGCCGGACTGCCGTTTCGAGTGGAAGAAACCGTCGACCTGTCGATTCTGCAGTTCGCCAAGTTTCGGCTGTGGAAAGACCTCGACGAGAACTGGGAGACGCTGTCGCAGAACAGCCTGGTCTCGCACCTGATCAACTCGCCGACCGCCGCGTACGCTGATCCCGTCTCCGCTGCCAACGCGGTCGATCTCGACGAACTCGGCGGAACGGTGCCGGTACCCGCTGACTCGTCGCAGCTCGAAGCGGTGGCCGAAGCCGTGCATGGGCGCACGTTCGTGCTCGAAGGCCCGCCGGGAACCGGCAAGTCGCAGACCATCACCAACCTGCTCGCTCGGTCCCTCGCTGCCGGTAAACGTGTGTTGTTTGTCGCCGAAAAGCGCGCGGCCCTCGACGTTGTGAAGAAGCGTCTCGAAAGCGTGGGCCTGGGCGACTTCTCCCTCGACCTGCACGATAAGAGCGCCCGGCCGGCCGCCGTGCGTGCCCAGATTCGGGCTGCGCTCGACCTGCATATTCAGCCAGACACGGCGGCACTGCAGACCAACCTCGAAGCGGCGACGTCGAGCCGTGGAGCCCTTGCCCGCTATGCCGATCGCCTGCACGAGGTGAACGCTGCGGGTCTCTCGCTCTATGGCGCCCGCACCAATGAGCTGGCAGCGGATGCCGACGTGACCGCCCTGGAGATTCCCGCCACGCTCGTGGCCGGAAGCGCTCCCGAAGCCTTCGCCGAGCTGCGGCAGGTACTGCGGAGCCTGCCAGAGGTGAGCGATCTGGCCCGGCCCAGCCCGACACATCCGTGGGGCTTTGTCGACGAGCGAGCCACCCACCCGCTCGATGTCGCCGCCATTCACACCGCCGCCCGCGCGTTCGACGGCGCTCTCGTCGCCGCCGAGACCGCCGGGTTCAGCCTCGAAGCGCTCAACCGACGCAATTCTGCTGACCTGATCGGCGAGTGGAGTGATGTTTCCGCCGCCCCGAGGTACCCGCTGCCGATCATCGATTCCCTGCACGGTGACGACTGGAAGGCCTACCTCACAGCGCTCGAGCAGCAGCTCGCCACTGTGACGGCAACTCCCCCGGGATGGCTCGTATCGGTCAAGCCGATAGTGCTCGCGCGCGACCTGCCGGCTATCCACGCCGCGGCCGTCGCGGCCGACGAAGCGGGGTTCTTCCGACGCAAGAAGAAGCGCCGTGCCGTTCTTGCGTTGTTCGCCGACGACCTCGAGGTTGATTCCCAGTCCGTGCCGCTGAAGACGCTGTCGACACTCACTGGCGCTCTGGCCGCCTCGCACGCCGCAGCGGCAAGCCTTCGTGGCGCTGCCCTCAAGTTGCCGGTCCCGCTCGTGGACGTCGGCTGGAACCCGTACCTCACTGAATCGGCGGCGAAACTCGCCGCAGACATCAACTGGCTGCGCTGGATCGGCGATGCGCTCAACCCGCAGGGCGTCGCGCGTATCGCCGACCTGCGCCAGTACTACGCGGCGAGTGCGGTGGGCGCAGGTCAGGGTGAGCTCGAGCGGCTCGAACAGGCCTGGACCCAACTTGCGACAGCGGCCGATCTTGGCTCGCACCCAGTCTGGGCAGGGGATCTCGGCTTCACCGCCCGTTGGACCTCAACCCGGGCCGCGCGAAATGTTGCGGCAGCACAGCCGGTGCCTCTCGAGCGCTGGCTCGCGCTGGTGCGTCATCTCGAACCACTGATACGAAGCGGGCTTCTCGAGGCCCGCGCCTCCCTGCTCGACGGCCGAATACCAGCGGATGACGCCGCGCTCGCCTTCGACAAGGGTGTCGCCGTCGCGTCGATCTCCGAACGCGAAGATGCCACCGCGCTCGGCGACTTCAACATCATCGCGCACAACAAAACCATCGGCCGATTCACGACGAGCACCGGCCTCGTGCGCGCCGAGCTGCCGCGCGCCATTCCGGCCGAGGTGCTCGCCCTGCGCCGATTCGACACTACAGCGCTCTCGGGCCAGGTCGGCGGTCTGCGCCGCCAGCTCGATCGGCAGCGTGGCGGTATGAGCGTGCGTGCGCTCCTGCAGAATTACGGCGAACTCATTACCCAGGTCCTGCCGTGCACCTTGATGAGTCCCGAATCGGTGGCCCGATTCTTTCCCGCGCAGGCCAGGCTGTTCGACATCGTCGTGTTTGACGAGGCGTCGCAGATTCGGGTAGCGGATGCCATTGGTGCCATGGGGCGGGCGGCATCCGTTGTGGTGGTGGGCGACAGCAAGCAGATGCCGCCGACCAGTTTCGCAGAAGCCAGCGCGAGTATCGATGATGAGGTCGATACCGCGCCAGAGGTAGTTGTTGATGAGGAGTCGATTCTCACGGAGTGCGTGAACGCCCGGGTGTCGAGCAAGTGGCTGTCGTGGCACTATCGCAGTCAGGACGAGTCTCTGATCGCGTTCAGTAACCACTATTACTACGAGAGCCGACTGTCGTCGTTCCCCGCTCCGGTTGGGGCGGGCGCCACCGGTGCGGGCCACGGCGTCTCGCTCGTGCGCGTGAACGGGCAGTTCGAGCGCAGCGGCAAGGGCAAGACTTTGCGCACCAATCTGGTGGAAGCCACCGCTATCGTCGAGGACATCCAGCGGCGCTTTCGCCTATCGCCGGGGGAATCACCCTCAGTGGGCGTGATCACCTTCAACGCCCAGCAGCGCAACCTGATCGAGAATATGCTGCGCGACAGCCCGGATGAACGCCTGGAACGAGCGCTCGACGAACCCGACGGTCTGTTCGTGAAGAACCTCGAGAACGTGCAGGGTGACGAGCGAGACAGCATTCTGTTCTCCATCGCCTTCAGTGCGAACGACAAGGGCGTCGTACCGCTCAACTTCGGCCCACTCTCACGGGCTGGCGGTGAACGCCGCCTCAACGTTGCCATCACCCGGGCGAGGCGCGAAGTGGTGTTGTTCGCTAGCTTCGACCCAGGCGTGCTGCGCGCCCAGGACACCAGTTCGGTGGGCATCAAGCATCTGAAGGCCTACCTCGAAATGGCCCATCGGGGAGCCGCAGTCATGCACGACGACGTGCGGCGCCAGTCGGTGGTCGATCGTCATCGCGACGACATCGCCGCCGAGCTGCGCGGTCGCGGCTTCGCCGTGCAGACCGACGTGGGCCTGTCGGAATTTCGGGTCGATATCAGCATTGCGGATGCCTCCGCTCCCGATCACCCTCTGGTTGCCGTACTGCTCGACGGACCGAACTGGCGTGCACGCCTAACAGTCTCCGACCGTGACGGTCTGCCCGTCGACGTGTTGCAGGGCCTGATGCGCTGGCCCGGCGTGGAACGAGTGTGGATGCCAGAGTGGCTGCACCAGCGTGAGGAAACGCTGGATCGGCTTGCGGAGTCCGTCAGAGTGGCTGCCCAGAGACCATCGGCCCCCATCCCTGTCACGGTGCCTTCGGCGTCGGTTTCTGTGCCGCCCCCTTCAGCGCCGATTCGTACGGCTGGGAAGCACCCCTCGCAAGTAGAGCTCCCTTCACCGTTGCGAGGAATGCCCGTCACCGCCCCGAGCAATCCGCTGGTCGTGCCCTATTTCGAGTGGCAGCCCAGCTACCGCGGATCCGTGAGCGTTCTCGACGAACTGCCCCGCTCGTCCGCCCGGGTGCAAGCGGTCATTCGTGACGTGGTTGCCGCCGAGGGTCCGGTGCACAGTGTTCGCCTGGCTAAACTCGTGGCGAGTGAGTTCGGGCTCGATCGTGTGGCGCAAGCGCGCGCAGCGGCGATCCTGCGCTGTGTTCCCTCGGAGCTGCAGCGTTCGACCGACGAACCCTTCCACTGGCCTACGGACATCGATCCGGCAACCTGGCTCGTGGCGCGGCGAACGCCGCTCGGTGGCGTGCGCCTGATCGACCACGTCTCCCTCTTGGAGATTGCCAATGCGATGCGCCAGTGCGCGGCATCCGCTGCTGGAATGGACGAGACTGAACTCAAACGCGAAGCGCTGGCCCTGTTCGGTGGTCGACGGGTTACCGAGGCGATCGGACAACGGCTCGACGCTGGGCTCATCTATGGGCTGAAGTCCCGGAGGCTGGAGCGTGCGGGCTCCGGGGTGGTCGTCAGCGGCCCGCTGAGCTGATCCGTGCGGCGACGGCTGATGGCCGTGCGGCATCTAGGCGGTCGCCAGCAGGCGAGCATCCGTTTGGCCGGCCAATTTGCGGTCGAAGGTGTACAGCGGCTGATTCGACGTGAGCTCTGCCGACGTCACGAGGCAGCAGTGCTCAAAAGAGAGTTTGGGATGCCCGACGAACAGAGCCAGTGCTCTATCGAACAGGGCCGCGTTGGCGACGATTTGCGGCAGGTTCACGAGACCCTGAATGGCCTCTCGCTGCTGCTCACGGTTGAGCCCGTACGCGCGCCCCAATACGAACTCCGTCTCGACGAGTGCAATATCCGAGACGACAAAGGAGCCACCCGCCTGGAGCAGGGACACAGTGGCGACGTGCTGTTCGGGCACATCGTTGAGCAGCAATCGGAGAACGATATTGGCGTCCGAGGAAGCGCTCACTGCACGCGCTCGTCGTTTCGGTGCTTCTGGTAGTAGGTGTCGACGTCTGTGACGGGCTCGACGATCGTCGCGTCGCTGGAGATTCGCGTCAATGCGAATGCGAGCAACGGCGGCGAACCCGCAGTGAGCCGGGCGACAAGCCCGGTCACTTTAGCCAGTATCGTGACGCAACGGGGATCATCCGCTGGTGAATTGGGCGAGCCGATCACGGTTGCCGCTCAGTCGGGCGGGGGCGTGCCCAGTCTGGGCATCAGGATCGGAGGCATCGGCGTTGTGATGCGCGCCGGCTTTCCCGCCGCCAGATTCTGCGCCTGGCCACGAATGTAACCCGGCACGTGTTTCGAAATCGACTGGTGCGCGGGCAACTCCCGCGTCGCTGCAATCACGGCGTCCAGGGTCTGAGCGATGACCTCTCGGGCGCGCGAAGACTCGAGGCCCCAGGCACGGGCCTCGTCGATGAGGTGATCGAGAGTGACCCGCGTGATGACGCGTTCGCCGCTGATGGACATCGCCAGCTCCAGCGGTGCCTCAAACCCGAGAGCGAGCGGCGCGGCATCGTAGAAGGGAGCCAATTGTGAGCGGCCGTCATCAAAGCGGAGGAGCGAAAAATTCTTCGCGTGCGCGTCGGTGTTGCCGGCCGCGACGTTGAGCACTGTGTATCGAAGCAGCTTCTCGCGGTCTGGTTCTGTGCGGTCGAAGATGCTGCGGTCGCGGTCGAGCACCGAAGCGATCGCGGCCAGGCTGGCACCGCGGTTGCTGCGCTCGAACTTGTCGTCCCCGCCCCACGGGAGCGCCAACGCCTGCGCCAAGTCTTCCTGATGAATTCGCTCGATGCTGGAATTCGTGATTCGTCGGTCATAGCGCTCGACGACCAGCACCGGCCTCTGGCCGATCGTGTCCACCCACGAATCGAAGTGAAGGAGGCCGAGCGCCCGAGCGACACCCAACACGTAGTTCTCACCCTCGACGAGATGGCGATTTTCTTCGGAGACCGGTTTGAGGATGTGGGTGGAGGGCTTCGTACCGTTACCCGCGATCCAGCGGCCATCAGAACGGGTGAGGGCGAGTTTTCGTTGGAAGCCGGGCAGCGCGGAACCGCCGCCGCCAAGAATGTAGCCGGCCGCCTGGCTCAGCAACTGCACGAGTTCGGACTCCTCGAGCAATCGGGGTTGCCCTGTCACGCGGCCCGCGCCGATCGTGAGCGCGCCGATGAGGTCTGCCCCGACAGCACCGAAGATGCCGATCAGGTCGTTGCTGCGCACCTGGAGCGCATTGGCCAGTAGGTCGAGCCAGCGCCCCTCCGGCAGCAGTGCGCCGAAGAATGACTCCGTGGTGTCGACATTCGACGTGCCGACGGGGAGGGAGGCCGACAGCGGCGTCGAACGCAGGGGCCACCGCGCGAGGGCGTCGTTGCTCCAGTCGAACAGGGCGCGACCCCGGGGTGCGTGGGTGAGGTCGCCGATGTGAGTGCCATAGAGCTCCACGCGCAGGGCGGGGTCACTCATCATCGACCGGCGACGTCGACTGCGCCGAGAGGGCAATTCCGAGCTTGGCCAGGATCTCGAAGTACCGCTCATCAGCCCTCTTGGGCTTTCCGGCCTCGAGTTCGGAGACGTAGCGCTGGGTTGTGCCGAGGGCCACCGCCAATTGCCGCTGGGTCATACCGTGCTGAAGTCGGATGCGCCGCGTGAAGTCGCCGAGGTCAACCGCCGACCGAATTTGAGCGATCATCGCACCTCCGCTTCGTTATTACCGAACGGTAGTAGCCTATCATTCGATTACCGAAAGGTAATGAACGGAGTGCAATTACCTTTCGGTAATACAGCTCTTAGACCGCATGCTCCGCGAGAATCGACTCCAGCGTCCTGCCCAGATATCGCGGCTAGCGTCGAGCGCGCTGGCGTTGGCGTTGGCGCTGGCGCTGGCCGGTACACAGGACTCATGAATTACACAAGATACACAGAGATATACAAGGCGCACAGCGGATGCCATGGGGTCGGTCCCTGACAGCACCGAACGCAGCTGGACACCCCAGGAACCCGGCCGTAGCGCGATCGTCACGAATGTGTACACATTCGAGACCACACATCGTCGACTCTATACATGACCGCTGCCGCCGCCTTTTCTGTTCTTCCGAGTCGAGAGATCCGCACCGAACTTCCGAAAGCCCGAGAACGATTTCGTGCTGAGCCTCGGGTCAGGTAACCAGGACAAACCCTGAGCCGAAGTAAGGAGTCTTGCCAGACTCGATTAGGGGCAGGGGATCTTGGTGTAGCGGCGACCCTTGTTACCAACGGAGGTTCCGTTGTTGCCGTAGGCGCGGCATCCGGTGTAGTTGTCGACGCTGAGGATGGCGGGCGCAACGTAGGGCGCGACGTAGGGGGCAACATACGGTTGCTCGGCGGCCCGCTGGGCGGCGAGAACTTTCGCGTCGGCGGCCGCTTGCGCATCGGCGGCGGGCGGCGGGGGCGGCTGGGAGGCTTTGCTCAGGTTTGGCTGGGCACAATAGAAACCCCAGCCAAACCGAAGGGCCCCCAATGAGCAATTTCCAGCGCATTCTGAGCATGGCAGCCAAGGCCCTTGACCAGAAAGGGCAGCCGTCCTCCGGCGGGTCAGGCAAGACGGATTGGCGCGCGATGGTGCGCACCGCAGCCGACAAGGTCACCGGAGACAGCAGGCCCCCGGCGAACAACGAGCAGCGCAGTGCAGCTCCCCTTGCTGGTTCGAACGTGAGCGCGCAAGACCGCGCGGCTATCGCCCGTTACGACTACCTGCTGCAGACCGCGCAGCCGCAGCAGCTCGAGCAGGTGCACCGCGACGCGTTCGCGCGGCTCACTCCGACGCAACGCGACGAGGTCAATTCCCAGTTGCGCGCAGAGCTGCCCGCCAACGAATACCCGGCATCGTCCAGCCCGGACGACCTGGCCCGGTCGGCCACCCGCGGCGAAGCCCAGAATCCCGGGTTCCTGAAGAAACTGTTCGCGAAGCCGTCCGGCCGAGGAGTCGGCGGCGCTCTGGCCGGAGCCGCTGTCGGGCTCGGGGCCGGCGGGCTACTCGCCGCCGTCGCCGGTGGCGCGGTGCTCAGCACTGTGGCCGGGCCTCTTCTGGAACAGGCGGCCGGCTTCGGCGTCGATTTCGAGAACCTTGCCGGCGGTCTTGAGGGAGTCACCCAGGGCGTTGATTTGGAGAATCTCGCCGGCGGTGTCGAGGGAGTCACCCAGGGCGTCGCCGACGGCGCGGGCGAGTACGCGACCGGGCTGGGCGAGCAGGTGAAAGATCTGGGATCGAACTTTGAGATCCCCGGTCTCTCAGCACTCGGCAACCTGTTTGGCCGCGACTAGGCCGTACCGACAAAGCTGGCTGCCAGCCGACACGCTGCCTGAGCCTGAGGAGCCATCGGAACGATGACTCCCGCGCTACGCTGACGTGTGCAACTTTCCCTATGGCTGGCCCTCGTGGGCGCCGGCGTGCTGATCAGCTTCACCCCGGGCGCTGGCGCGATCAACACCATGAACAACTCGCTGACCAGTGGGTTTCGCCGGTCGATCTGGGGTATTTTCGGGCAGCAGGCGGCGCTCGTCGTGCACGTGATCGTGGTGGCGCTCGGCGTCGGGGTGCTCGTCACCAGCTCTCCCGTACTCTTCAACGTCATTCGGTATGCCGGGGCCGCCTACCTGGTGTTTCTGGGCATCCGTTTAATTCTGCAGAAACCCGACCCGTCTCGAGACCTGGCTGCACCGCGAGCCAGGGAACTCGCCTGGTCGATGTTTCGCCGCGGCCTGTGGGTGAACCTGCTCAATCCCAAGGCTCTCGTTTTCTTTCTCGCGTTCATGCCGCAGTTCATCCAGCCGGAGCAACCGCTGCTCCCCCAGTATTTGGTGCTGACCGTCACCGTGGTGTTTATCGACGTCCTGGTGATGTGGTTCTTTTTTGCGGTGGCGGCGCGGTCATTTCAGCGGTTCACGAACACGGCCCGCGGGCAGCTGATTCTCAACCGCGCGTTCGGCCTGCTGTTCGTGGCTGTCGCCCTGCTGCTGGCGCTGGTGCACTGAGGCGACTCAGGGCGCGACCAGCGGGAGGTCGGGAAACGCGGTACGGTACCGGCGCGCATCTCTCGTTACCAGGGTGAGCCGCTCAACGACGGCATGTGCACCGATGAAAAAATCCGGCAGGGTCGTGGTGCGGGTGCCGCCACGGCTGCGATACGCCTGATGCGCCCGAGCCGCAAGAAAACCGGCGGGCCAGGGCAACGGGGCGCGGCGAAAAGTTTTCGGGGGCAGCGCGGCGTCTTGCGCGGCAATCGATGCAAAGGCCAGCGACACTTCTGCGTAAACGATCGGATTGATCCAGACCTCTCCCGCGCGAGCGGCCTCGGCGAGCGCGGCTTCTGACCACGTCGACCAGAGAGGACCTTGAGTGATGATGTCGAGCAGAACGTTTGAATCGATCAGGAATCCGCGCGACTCAATCATCTTCATAGGCGCGGGTAAGTTGCATGATCTCGTCAGTGGTCAGGGACTTCTGGGCGGACCCTCTCAGCCCGGCCAGCATCAGATCGGCTCGATCTTGCTTCGAGGCAGAGGCCAGCGGCGTGAGCACGACCATTCCGTCGCGTTCGGTGAACTCGACGTCGGTCTGGGGCATGAGTCCGTAGCGCTCACGCACCCATTGTGGGATCGTCACCTGGCCTTTCGACGTGATTCGCATGCCTCGAGTGTAGTTCTTACTGGGCATGGTAATACTTACGATTCGAGCCCAGCGGCATCCGTTTTGGGAAGCGCGGCGCGACCGGCAGGCCACACGCGCGAGCCGCTTTCGGGCGCGCGGCAGCTCGAACGGGAGGCGTGCCCAGCGCGGGCGGGGCAGAATAGACGGATGAGCGACGCCGGCGACTTCGTGGATCGCACGCTGCAGTACGAGGCCACCTGGGAACGGGCGGCCGAGGCGCAGGCTCGGTTCGGAAACGAGCTCGAGTTCTACGGCGCCTCAGTCGGTGCCGTGCGCGGTACCATCCGCGATCTGGCCCGCCGGTACAAGAACATGACGCACGACGACGTAACGGCGCTGAGCTCTGAACTTTGGAAGGTTCCGGTCTTCGAGCGCCGCCTCGCCGCGATCGTGCTGCTGCAATCCAACGTGACCCGGCTCAATAACACCGACCTCACCCGCATCGAGGGGTTTCTACGCGGCGCGGTCCTGCGGGAGCTGGTCGATCCGCTCACCAACGACGTCGTGCTCCCGCTCGTGCAGGGGCTGAGCGGGACGAGTCGTTTGAGAGCGGATGCCGCCCTCGCGCGTTGGGCGCACGACGGCGACCCCTGGCTCCGCCGCGCCGCCGACGGCGTTGCCGCGAGAATCACACCATAGGTGCAAGCCGGGTGCACGGAGCCCCAAGGCATCAAGGGCGATAGAACAGCGCACTTCGGCATCCACCGGCATCGAGTTCATGATTTAGGGGCGAGAATCATAATCTGCCTCGGGCATTCTATGCTTCCCCGAAGTCTTCTCGTGAAGTGCAGCAGGCTCATAACGGATGCCGCCACTTACTGACGGCATCCGCTTGATGAATGCGGTTAGTGCGCGGAGTACCCACCGTCGACCAGGTGGTAGCTGCCGGTGATAAACGACGCGGCGTCGCTCAGCAGGAACAGAACAAGCGCGGCAACCTCGGCGCTGGTGCCGAGGCGGCCCGTCGCGTGCTGGGCTTCGAGAGCCGCGATCGCCTCGGCGTTGAGCGAGGAACGCACCAAAGGAGTGTCGATGAAGCCAGGGCCGACGGCGTTAGTGCGCACGTTTCGGGCCGAATATTCCAGAGCCGCAACCTTGGTCAGGCCGACGAGCGCGTGCTTGCTGGCCACGTAGGCCGCGTTCTGGGCGATGCCTACTGACCCCAGCACGCTGCTCATGTTGACGACCGCGCCGCCGCCGGCAGCTACCATCGCAGGCAGCTGGTAGCGCATGCCATAGAACACGCCGCTGAGGTCCACGCCGATGACACGGTCCCAGGCAGCGATGTCATAGTCGCCGATGTCGGCGGGGGCAGCGCCGATGCCCGCGTTGTTCACTGCCAGGTGCAGGGCACCGTAGGTTGCGACGGCGAAGTCCACGGCCGCTTCCGAGTCGGCAGCGATCGAGGTGTTCTGCTTGAAGGCGGAGGCTGCTCCCTTGGCGGCAATGATCTCGTCGGCGACGCGCTGCGCGGCCTCGAGATTGATGTCGGTGACGACAACGGATGCGCCCTCGGTCGCGAGAGCCTTGGCGATGGCCTCGCCGATACCACTTCCGCCGCCCGTGACGATGGCGACCTTGTCGGTGAATGTGCTCATGCCGTGACTCCTTGTCTCACGCCGAAGCGTGGTGCGACCGCGCGAACCACGCGGCGGCGGGAAACTATCTCGCTATCAAGATATTCTACGCGGGGTGCATGTGTTTGTATGCATTTGGGGACAGGTGACATGAACGCCGGCCCGTGCGACACGAGCTGATATTCATCTATCTCAGGGATTAGAGCGCTGCGGACGGCTAACCCTTGCGTTCAAAATAGTCCGTGAGACGCCCTCGAATCTCGACGTCTGTGCCGGTGACTCCCCATCTGTTCCGAGCCATGGCAAACAGAGCCCGCCGGGCAACCTTTGTGTCAGTGTCCATGGCGTAGGCCAAAAATTCGGGCGTCGACTGGGCATCGACGAGTCCACTCTTGAGTAATTCTTCGCGAAACGTGCCGTCGTCAGTCAAAATGAGGTCAGAATTACCCCAAAGGGCTGCGGCGACGATATGGCGATCCTTTTCGTTGATCTGCAGGCGCACGTCGAGGTCAACAGCGCCAGGCCATGCGACCAACGCCCCGGGAAATGCCCCATTCATGAGGCGAAAGAGGTGCCGTCTATCCTCGGGCGACATCGCCGTCGGGAGGTGCCTCGCGGTCTCCTCAAGCGCGATCAGGCTCCAGAGCGGTTCGTAGAGACCGACCTCCGCAAGAGTGAGTAGAACATCGCGCAATCGCGCCGGAACCAGGACATTTGCATCCAGGAACGCGCGGAACGCCACGCTAGAATCTGTCGCCGTCGTACTGCCCGGTTCGGTCCGACAGGTGTGCGAGTGCCGTCAGCTTCTCGGCCCGATCACGTCGTGACGTATCGAGGTAGGCAACCACGTCTTTCACCCGAATCCGGCGGTGAGTTCCACGGTATTCAACGGGAATCTTGCCCGCATCGATAAGCCGCACCACGTACGTGCGTGAAATTCCAAGCAGGTCTGCGGCTTGAGAGGTTGTCAGCATGGCGCCGATGGATCCGACCAAGACTCCGTCGCCGTCAGCAAACCTGCCGATCAGGTCCGTGATGGCATCCGAAACTTCAGGTGGAAGGTCCACGAGTTGCCCATCAATGGCGAGCTGGGTCGGCGACTGCGCTTCTTGAAGAGCGGTCAAGGCCTGTTGCAGCTTTGCCGCGCTGACAGCGACAACGGCATCAACCGCACGTGGCATCAAAAGAGTCATGGCCCGATCCTTTCGCTGCTCTCATGCTAGAGCTAAGTGACACAAACACAACCACAACCACAACCACAACCACAACCACAACCACGACCATAACCATAACCACAACCACAACCACAATATGAATATCGACAACGCCTCCCCACATTCTGACCGGGCCTAGATCACCTCTTCGGAACGAAACAGCGGACGGCATCCGCTTCGGGCCGCGCCCGAATGATCGGTACGCTGGCGGCATGGAGAACACCGAGAAACCGCAACCGCGCCGCGCCGTCGTGGCGGCTGCCGCGGGCTTCGCGGCCGTGGCCGCCTACGCGATTGTGGGCGCCCTGCAGATTCTGGTGTGGAATCCGTTAGCGGCAGTTCCGGGCGCCACGCTCGGGCAGATCCGCGCTGCGATGGCGCGCGCGGATGAGTCGCTCAACGCGAACTGGGTTCTCGCCTGGGGCATGAGCGGAATCGTGCTCGCCACCGTCGTTCTGCTGGTGACGATCGTACGGATGAACAGCCGGGTCGAGCCGGTGGTCGCGGCTTACCTCGTGCTGCTGATCTTCGCGGCTCCCGGACACTTTTTCGCGGGCTTCGGGCCTGGCATGTCGCTCGCTGACACCTTTTTAGTCTCGGGCGCGGACCACGCGCCCTGGGGCATGCTCCTCTACGTCGTCAGCGCCGCCAGCCTGCTCGCTTTGATCGTGCTGATCATTCGGGCCGGGCGCGCCGCCACCGCTCACGCAGTGAGGCACGGGTAGTTCGAGTCTTCGTCAGTCGACGACTTCGATCTGGGTGCGAATGTATTCCTTCTCACTATCGGAGAGGGCGGCCGGGCCTGGCTCGATAGTCGCGTCACACAAGCGGGCCACTTCGGCCAACGCCTCCGTGCTCAAGGGGGCATCCAGGTTCGCCAGGATCTCGTGCTTGAAGTCGATGTCAAGGTGCGGCCACCAGCGGTCAATGGGGGGCAGAACGGTCGCACTCATGAGGATCTCCTGTTCAGCGGTCAGAGTCGTGAGCCGCAATTCCATGATGCGCCGAGTTCTGCCGTCCCGATAGGGGCGAAGCATCGGTGAAGCGGATGCCCGCCCGACACCTCTGCGCCGTTGGTCGTGTCGTACCCCACGCGTAGGCTGCGAGCATGCGCGCAATTATCGTGAACTCTCCCGGTGGTCCTGAAGCTCTCACCCTGACGACGGTGCCCGATCTCGTTGTCGGGGCCCACGACATCCGTTTGGCGGTGGCTGCGGCAGGTGTGAACCGTGCGGATATCGCGCAACGGCAGGGCCACTACCCCTCGCCGGCCGACGCGCCGCAGTGGCCGGGGCTGGAGGTGTCTGGTCTGGTCATCGAGGTGGGCGAGGACGTGACCCGGTTCGGTGTCGGCGACCGGGTGTGTGCGCTGCTCGCCGGCGGCGGCTATGCCACCGAAGCCGTGGTGCACGAAGATCTGGCACTGCTGGTTCCACTGTCGATGGACCTCATCGACGCCGCGGCCCTGCCGGAAGCCCTCGCCACGGTCTGGTCGAACGTGTTCATGAGCGCTGAACTCGCGCCCGGCGAGACGATGCTCGTGCACGGCGGCGGGAGCGGAATCGGCACGACCGCCATCCAGCTCGCCCGACTCATGGACGCCCGTGTGGCCGTGACGGCCGGATCCGCCGAGAAACTCGCCGCGTGCGCGAGCCTCGGGGCACAGATTCTGATCAACTACCACGAGCAGGATTTCGTCGCCGAGATCAACACCGCCACCGACGGGCACGGCGCCGACGTGATCCTCGACATCATGGGCGGTGCCTATGCGGCGCGCAATATTGAGGCGGTCGCGGTGAACGGGCGCATCATGGTGCTCGCCAACCAGAGCGGCCAACCGGCCACGTTCGACCCGTTTCGCCTCATGCAGAAGCGCGCCCGCTATTGGGGCACCACCTTGCGGTCGCGGCCGCTGGCCGAAAAGGTCGCCATTCTGCGTTCCCTGGAGTCGGCGGTCTGGCCGTGGATCGCATCGGGCGAGTTCCGACCGGTGATCGACGGCCGGTTCTCGTTTGCGAGTGCAGCGGATGCGCACCGTCGGCTGGAAGCATCCACTCACGTCGGCAAGATCGTGCTGGTGCCCTAGCCTGCGCTTACCGGCCGGCTGGCGGCATCCGTTATTGGGATCAGTCGTGCGGTCGAACGCTGCTCGCGCAGCCGGCCTGCCGGGGGCGCGAGCAGCTTTCGGGCACAGCCCGTTCAGCGGATGTAGTGCGACTCCTGCAGCTCGTACACCGGAGTGTCGAGCCCCTCCATGCGGGCTTTGATCTGCAGCGCGAGGTAGTTCGAGTAGTGCCGGCTCTGGTGCAGGTTTCCGCCGTGAATCCACAGCTGAGGAACGTTTGTGGGCTTCCACATGTTGCGCAGCTCACCCTCCCAGGGCCTCGGATCCTTCGGGGTGTCGGACCCGTAACCCCAGCAGCGGCCCACCTGATCGGCAACCTCTGTCGAGACCAGATCGGCTAGCCATCCGTTCAGGGAGCCATACCCGGTGGCATACACGATCAGGTCAGCATCCAGCTCGGTGCCGTCCGCGAGCACCACGGACTTGGGCGTAATGTGGTCGAGTTGGCCCGATTTCACAGCGACGCGACCGTCAATGAGCAACTGCGATGCCCCACATCGATGTAGTAGCCCGACCCACGGCGCAGGTATTTCAGGAACAGGGCCGAGCCATCCGTTCCAAAATCCAAATCGAACCCGACTTCGCTGAGCTGGGCATAGAAGTCGGCATCGCGCTCGGCCATCTGCGCGAAGACCGGAATCTGCGCGGACGGCAATATTCGGTAGGGCAGTGACGCGAAAAGCAGGTCGGCCTTTTCCGTGGTCACCGCGTTCGCCAGCGCCTGCTCGGAGTGCAGGCCGCCGAGCGCAAGGTCCATGAGCGAGTCGCTGCGGGAGATGTGCGTCGACGAGCGCTGCACCATGGTGACGTCGGCCCCGTGCTTCCAGAGGTCGGCACACGAACGGATGCTGCGCGCCGCCCATGAGGTGACACTGGCCGGTTCGCCCCCGCTCGGGATCAGCACCGAGGTTTGGGAATCCTGGCAGCGTTCGCTGGCCGCGGGCATCGGCCCCGACCGGCACCTGCCCCGGCATCTGCACGAGGTGGCCGACGTCGTTGCGCTGCGCCGCGGCCATGCGCTAGGGGCCGTGATGCCAGCCCTCAGCGAGCTTCTCTCTGATGAGAGCGCTAATGGGCAGCATCTGCTCGTACTCGCCGACGCGAGTGGAGAGGTGCTATGGCGGGTCGGCAGCCGCGCGGCGTTGCGGCAGGCCGACGGGCTCGAGTTCGTCGAGGGCGCTGACTGGTCCGAGGCCGGGGTAGGACCGAACGCGATCAGCGAAGTCGTCCTGAGCGGGCGCGCCGCACAGATATTCTCGGCCGAACACCTCGTGCGCAGTCACCACGACTGGGCGTGCACAGCTTCACCGATTCGGGACGCGGACAGCGGCGCGGTCATCGGCGTCTTGAATGTATCCGGGCCACTCAACACGGTTACGGCCGACAGCATGCGCATGGTCAAGTGCGGGGTGCGGCTCGCCGAGGAGTTGTTGCGGGCGGCGCGACGAGAACTCGGGCGCGGATCGCAGTTGATGACTGCTGGGCGCTCAGCGGCGGTCTTGTCGGTGGCCTCGTCTGCGCTCACCTCCGTGGCATCGCTCGCTCTGCTCGGTGACAGCCCAGGGGTGGTCGGCGGCGATGGACGCCGAGTGCCGCTCTCGCTGCGCCGCGCGGAGATTCTGGCCTTGCTCGACTCACGGGATCGCGGCTGGAGCGCCGACGAACTCGCCTACGCCATTCACGGGGAAACAGGCTTAGCCGCCACCATCCGCATCGAGATGCACCGTATTCGCCACGTGCTCGGCGAGGCACTGAAGTCCACGCCGTATCGCCTCGGCCCCACGCTGCGAGGCTCGTCCGACGTGGGGCGGGTACTGCGGCTCGTGCGCGAGGGCCAGGTTGCCGCGGCCCTCGCGGCGCACTCTGCCCCACTGCTGGTGAGGTCGACCGCCGGGGCCATCGAACCGCTGCGCGCCGAACTCACAAGCGCGGTCGGAGCATCCGTTCGTGCAAGCGGAGACGCCGAGCCGCTGCGCCGCTGGTGCGCGACCGAGATGGGGAGCAATGATCGCGAGGCGGTGCAGGCCCTTGGCAGCTTGGCTGGCATCGACGATGCCGGCTGCCTGGCATCGCTCGCGCGCCTCAGCCGCATCGACCGCGAACTCGGCTGTTAGTTCTGTGGAGGTGACCAACGCTGTCTAAACTCAGGACCCATGTCCGAACCCTGACCCACAAATAAATCTAGGCAACCGGGTTCAGGTCCTGGGAAATGGACTCCACGGCGGCGCGCAGCGCGGGAATGGCGAGTTCTGCAAACGCATCATCGACCCGGGACACCGGCCCGGAGACGCTGACGGCGGTCGGCGTCGGCGCATCCGGAACCGCCATCGCGAAGCAGCGCACACCAATTTCCTGCTCACCATCGTCGATGGAGTAGCCGCGTTCCCGGATTCGGGCCAGGTCAGCCAGGAGATCGTTCACGCTGCCGATGCTCATCGTCGTGGGAGTGGGCATGCCAGCCCTGGCCACAATGGCGCGAACGGCGTCATCGCTCAGCTGCGCCAGAATCGCTTTGCCGACTCCGGTGGCATGAGTATGCGCGCGTCGGCCGACCTCCGTGAACATGCGCATGGAGTGTTTGGATGGAGCCTGGGCGATGTAAAGCGCCATGTCGGCATCGAGAACGGCCATGTTCGCCGTCTCCCCCAGTTGGTCGACAAGGGCCTGGAGTTGGGCCCCAGCCAGGGCGCCGAGCTGCTTACTGGCTGCCGTTCCGAGGCGAATGAGACCTGGGCCCAGCGCGTAACGCCGATTGGCGAGCTGACGAATGTATCCCTTCGCCACCAGCGTGCGCAGCAGCCGATGAATGGTCGGCAGGGGCAGCTCGGTGGAGGCCGCGAGCTCGCTCAGCATCACCTGCCCGCCAGCGGCCGTGATCAGCTCGAGGAGTTCAAAAACCCGCTCCACGGATTGCACACCGCTGCCAGCCGTGCGTTCTGCCATCTTTATGCCTCCAGGCCGTACGTGGCAACGGATATCCGCATTGTGGAAATATCGCCAGGTTACCCAGATTACACAGAAGTTGACGCCGGGCCGCACTGACCGTAGTCTTTCCATATAACAGAAACTAACTTCCACAATACGAAACTTGGTGGAATCAAGTCGCATAATCATCAACTCGAGGAGCAAGGACGCCCCCATGCTGTACACCGTAAACTGCTCCATCCTGCTGACCGAACTGCCGTTGCTCCAGCGCCCAGCCGCGGCCAAAGCCGCCGGATTCGACGCGGTCGAGTTCTGGTGGCCCTTTGCCGCCGCCGTTCCCACCGAAACGCAGATTGCCGACTTTGAGAACGCAATCACGGATGCCGACGTTCGACTGACCGGTTTGAACTTTGCGGCCGGCGACATGCCGGCCGGGGATCGAGGTCTGGTGTCCTGGCCAGCCCGATCCGACGAGTTTCGCGACAATCTGGCCGTCGCCGCTGGCATCGGCGGGCACCTCGGCTGCACGTCCTTCAACGCCCTCTACGGAAACCGTATCGACGGCGTTGCCCCGGAGGAACAAGATGAGCTCGCTATCGAAAATCTCTCCCTCGCCGCACGATTCGTCGCCCCGATCGGTGGCACCGTGTTGCTGGAGCCGGTGAGCGGGGCACCGAAGTATCCCCTGCGCACGGCGGCCGACGTGCTGGCCGTGATCGAACGGGTGAGCATCCAGAGCGGCGACACGAACATCAAACTACTCGCCGATTTTTACCACCTGGCCGTCAACGGCGACGATGTCGAGGCCGTGATCTCCGAGCACGCGCACCAATTCGGACACATCCAGATTGCCGACGCACCCGGGCGCGGCGAACCAGGAACGGGCACGCTACCCATTCACGAGTGGCTCGCGCACAGTCACGGTCTCGGCTATGACGGCCCCATCGGGCTGGAATACAAGACGGTCGCAACAAATCCGTTTGCCTGGCTTGAAACCGCCTAACCGACCGCTGCGCATCCAACACCCTTGAGAAAAGGACAAATAAAATGAATAATGTCGCCGTCATCGGCCTGGGAATAATGGGCTTGCCCATGGCAATCAATCTCGTGAAGGCCGGCCACAACGTCGTCGGTTTCAACCGCAGTTCGGCACGAATTGACGAGCTGGTCGCCGCGGGCGGTCGAGGCGCGGCGAGTATCCCCGACGCCGTGCGGGATGCCAACGTCGTGATCACGATGCTGCCAGACTCGCCCGATGTCGAAGACGTCGTCGGCGGCCCGGACGGTGTCTTCGCCCATACGCCGGCCGGCGCCTATTGGATTGACGCCAGCACCATCCGGCCCGACGTTGCCGTTCGCCTGGCCGGAGCCGCGAGGGACGCCGGGCTCAAGCCCGTCGACGCCCCGGTCTCCGGCGGCGAAGCCGGCGCAATCGAGGGCACCCTGTCGATCATGGTCGGCGGGGAGGTCGCCGACGTCGAGGCCATCCGTGGCGTACTCGACGCTATGGGCAGCACCGTGGTCCACGTCGGTCCGGCTGGATCCGGCCAAACGGTCAAGGCCGCCAACCAGCTCATCGTCGCCGGCACCATCCAGCTCGTCGCCGAGGCGCTCGTGTTTCTGGAGGCGCACTCGGTCGATACCGAAGCATCCGTCAAGGTTCTGGCTGGCGGGCTGGCCGGCAATCGCATCCTGGACCGCAAGGCCGCAGGTATGGTGGCGCGCACGTTCGAACCAGGTTTCCGGGTCGACCTGCACCACAAGGACCTCGGCATAGTCACCGCAGCGGCCCGCGCGGCCGGCGTCGCCATTCCGCTTGGTTCGATGGTGGCCCAGCTAATGGGCACCCTGCGCGCCGAAGGCCACGGCTCGCTCGACCACTCCGCATTGCTGCTGTTGGTCGAGCAGATGTCCGGCCGCTCGCACGCCTGAACACCAACTTTTCAGATTCAAGGAGAATCACATGTCTAAAATGCGCGCAGTAGACGTTGCCGTCGCCATCCTCGAAAAGGAGGGGGCCACCCAGACCTTCGGTGTACCGGGGGCTGCCATCAACCCGTTCTACTCGGCCATGCGCGCCCACGGCGGCATCGACCACATCCTCGCCCGCCACGTCGAGGGTGCCTCGCACATGGCCGAGGGATTCACGCGCACGAAGGCCGGAAACATCGGCGTGTGTATCGGTACCTCCGGACCGGCCGGCACCGATATGCTGACCGGCCTCTACTCCGCGTGGGCCGATTCCACGCCCATTCTCTGTATCACCGGCCAGGCTCCGGTGAGCAAGCTGCACAAGGAAGATTTTCAGGGCGTCGACATCGCCTCCATCGCGGCCCCCGTCACGAAGATGGCCGTTACCGTGCTCGAGGCCGGGCAGGTTCCCGGCGTCTTCCAGAAGGCGTTTTATCTGATGCGCTCCGGCCGCCCTGGCCCGGTGTTGATCGATCTGCCGATCGATGTGCAACTTACCGAGATCGAATTCGACATCGACACTTATGAGCCGCTTTCGGTAGCCAAGCCCGCAGCATCCGTTGCCCAGCTCGAAAAGGCGCTCGACATGCTGCTGCTCGCGAAGCGCCCGGTGATCATCGCCGGCGGCGGCGTAATAAACGCGGACGCCTCGGCGGAGCTGGTCGAGCTGGCCGAGGTGCTGAACATTCCGGTGATTCCCACGCTGATGGGCTGGGGCAGCATTCCCGACGACCACCGGCTCGCGGCCGGCATGGTGGGGCTGATGACGTCGCACCGCTACGGCAATGCAACCATGCTCGAATCGGATTTCGTACTCGGCATCGGTAACCGTTGGGCCAACCGGCACACCGGCGGCCTCGACACATACACGAAGGGCCGCACATTCGTCCACATCGACATTGAACCCACCCAGATTGGGCGGATTTTCTCGCCGGACTTTGGCATCGTCTCCGACGCCGGTGCAGCGCTGCGCGGTCTGGTTGAGCTCGCACGCGAACGCAAGGCCGCCAACACCCTCCCCGATTGGGAGAGCTGGGTCGAGGACTGCGCGCACCGCAAGGCCACGCTTCAGCGCAAGACGCACTTCGAGAACGTGCCGATGAAACCGCAGCGCGTGTATGAGGAGATGAATCGGGCATTCGGCACCGAAACCCGCTACGTGACCACGATCGGGCTGTCGCAGATTGCGGGAGCACAATTTCTGAACGTCTTCCACCCGCGGCACTGGATCAATTGCGGCCAGGCCGGGCCACTCGGCTGGACGCTTCCCGCCGCCCTCGGCGTGGCCGTGGCCGACCCGTCGAAAACGGTCGTGGGGCTCAGCGGCGACTACGACTTTCAGTTCATGATCGAAGAACTCGCGGTGGGTGCCCAGTTCCACATCCCGTACATACATGTCGTCGTGAACAATTCCTATCTCGGCCTGATCCGTCAGGCGCAGCGCCGCTTCGATATGGATTACCAGGTGTCGCTCGCGTTCGAGAACATCAATTCGCCCGAACTTGAGGGCTATGGCGTCGACCACCTCAAGGTGGCCGAGGGCCTTGGCTGCAAGGCCATCCGGGTGCGCGAAGCCGACGATTTGCAGGCAGCGTTCGCGCAGGCCCAGGCGTGGATGGTCGAGTTCAGGGTTCCCGTTGTCGTCGAAATTATCCTCGAGCGGGTCACAAATATCTCGATGGCCGCCGCCGAGATCGACGCCGTAACCGAGTTCGAAGACCTGGCCGTGACAGCGGCCGATGCGCCCACCTCGGTCTCGATCATTGTCAGCGCCACCGAATAGTCTGTTTGCACGTGCACGTCGAAAACAAGGGAGTTTTTGTGAGTACAACAACCGTTAGCTCCGAGGCTGGCACCGCGATGTTCGGCGCGCTGCGTGCCGCCGTTGGCGACCCGGCTCGGGTGAAAACTCGGGCACTCGACCTCCACGCGAGCGCCCACGATGCCTCACACTTTCTGCTTATTCCCCAGGCCGTGGTGGTGGCCACGGATGCCGCGGAGGTCGGCGCCTTGTTGCGCGCCGGCGCCGCGCAGGGCGTGCACCTCACGTTTCGCTCGGGCGGAACCAGCCTGAGCGGCCAGGCCATCACCGACGGTGTGCTGGTCGACGTGCGCCGGAACTTCAAGAACATCGACGTACTCGACGACGGCCTGCGCGTGCGCGTGCAGCCGGGCGTCACGGTGCGGGCGCTCAACACCCGCCTCGCCAAGTACGGGCGCAAGTTCGGACCCGACCCGGCGAGCGAATCCGCCGCCACCATCGGCGGCGTCGTGGCGAATAATTCCTCCGGCATGGCCTGCGGCACCGTGGACAACACCTACCAGACGCTCGAATCGGTCACCGTGGTGCTGCCAAGCGGCACGGTCATCGACACCGGGGCAGCGGATGCCGATGAGCAGTTGCTGAAGCACGAGCCGGTTTTATACAACGGCCTGCTCGAACTCGCGCGGCGCACCCGCGATAACGAGGCATCCGTCGCCACCATTCGTCAGCAATTCTCCATGAAGAACACCATGGGTTACGGCGTGAACTCGCTGCTCGACTTCGACCGTGCCGTGGACATGCTCGCCCACCTGATCGTGGGCAGCGAGGGCACGTTGGGATTCGTGGCCGAGGCGATATTTCGAACGGTTCCCAAACTGCCGCACGTCACCACCGCCCTGCTCGTGTTTCCCGGGCTCGAGGCAGCCACCGCCGCTCTGCCCGCCTTGGTAGCGACCGGTGCGGCCACCCTGGAACTCATGGACGCGCTCTCGCTCATTGTGGGGCAGAAGATGCCGGGGGCGCCCGCGATCGTGGTCGATCTCATGGTGGACCAGCACGCCGCCCTGCTCGTGGAGTACCACGCCGAGTCACCAGAGAAACTGGCGCAGATGCTCGCGACCGGCATGCAGACCGTCAACACGCTCGGTCTCACCCTGCCAGCCGATTTTACGACCGATGCCGGCATCCGCGGCCAGCTGTGGTACCTGCGCAAGGGGATTATTCCGGCTGTGGGCGGTACCCGGCCGCAGGGCACGAACGCCCTGCTCGAAGACATCGTGGTTCCGGTGCCAGCGCTCGCCCGCACCTGCATGGAGCTCATTCGGCTGTTCGCCAAGTACGAGTATGAGAACTCTATGATTTTCGGTCATGCCAAAGACGGCAACGTGCACTTCATGCTCACCGACGATTTCGGCAGTGCCGTGGGTCTCGAGCGGTTCAGCCGGTTCACCGAAGATCTCGTCGACCTCGTGCTCGCCGAAGGCGGTTCGCTCAAGGCCGAGCATGGCACCGGGCGCGTAATGGCGCCGTATGTGCAGCGCCAGTTCGGCGACGAGCTCTATGACGTGATGCGCCGCATCAAGGTGCTCTTCGACCCGGCTGGCATGCTCAACCCCGGCGTACTCATCAACGACGACCCGAACGCCCACTTGAAAGATCTCAAGGCCATCCCAGCCGTGGCGAAAGAGGTCGACCGCTGCACCGAGTGCGGCTGGTGCGAGCCGGTGTGCCCGAGCCGCAACGTGACGCTCACGCCGCGGCAGCGCATCGTATCGTTGCGTGCAATCGAACAGGCCAGGCTCGACGGTAATCTCGCTCTCGTGGCCGAGATGGAGAAAGACTACGAGTACGACGCCGTGCAGACCTGCGCCGCCGACGGCATGTGTCAAACGGCCTGCCCGGTCAACATCAACACCGGCGACCTCATGAAGAGGCTGCGCCACGACGAGGCGAACCCACTGGAAAGCGCGCTGTGGAATGTGGCCGCCAACAACTGGGGCACGGTCACTCGCGGCGCGGGGCTCGCTCTCAAGGCGATCGCCTCGGTTCCGGTGCCGCTCGTACTCGGCCCCAACCGCCTCGCGCGCACCGTGCTCGGCACCGACACCGTGCCCCTCTACTCGCCCGACCTGCCCGGCGGGGGCCGACCCCGCCACGCCCACTCCGGTCAATCCCAGAAGGAGAATCACCATGGTTGATGCAGTAGTTGCCACCGAGCGGATGCGCCCTGCCCCGCGCCAGGCGCCGGCTGCCGTCTACTTTCCCGCCTGCGTGCAAACGATGTTCGGTCCGGCCGTTGCCGGAACTCCCGGCACGCAATACAGTTTCGAGCAGCTCTGCGAGCGCGCCGGCGTGACCCTACTCGTGCCCGACGGTATCGACGCGCTCTGTTGCGGTACCCCGTGGGCCTCCAAGGGTATGACCCGCGGACTCGCCACGATCGCGGCGAAGACCCTGGCCGCCCTGCGCACCGCGACCCGCGACGGCGAGCTGCCGGTGATCTGTGATGCTTCCTCGTGCACCGAGGGGCTGCGGCACATCATCGAGAGTGACCGGAGCGAGCATCCGCTGACGGTCATGGACGCGGTCGAGTTCGCCGCCACGAGCATTCTGCCCGGCCTGCCCGAATATGTGAAGATCGAGTCACTCGCGCTGCACCCCACGTGCTCGTCAACACGGATGGGCGCCAACGCTGCCCTACAGACTGTGGCTTCCAGCGTGGCCGAGCACGTTGAGATACCCGAGAACTGGGGCTGCTGTGCCTTTGCCGGCGACCGCGGCATGCTGCACCCGGAGCTCACCAAATCGGCTACGAAGGCTCAGGCCGCTGACGTGCTCGCCATGGACGCCGTGGCGCACGCTTCGTGCAATCGCACCTGCGAGCTCGGCATGACCCGTGCCACCGGCAAGCCGTACCGGCACGTGCTCGAACTGCTCGAAGAGGTCACTCGACCGTAACTTCCAGGGCGCACAACCGGAGTAGCTGCACGCAGCTACTCCGGTTTTTCGTGTGCTGGGGTCTGCCGCGCGCGGGTCCACAAGCCGTCGTCTGTTTCACCGGGCACGACAAAGCGGGCGACAACGGATGTCTCCGCTGCCGCCCGCTCTCGCGTGACTGACTTAGACGCGCTCAGGTTCGGGCGCCAGCACGGCCGCTTTCTGGCGCAGCATCCACCGCACGATGAATCCGAGCGTGCTCATCAGCAGCACGAGCATGATCGTGCCGAGGTTGAAGCCGAGCCCGTAGATAAAGATGAATGAGATCGCTCCCCCGGCGATGCAGTAGTACAGCGTGACGAGAATTGTCTTGCGCAGCAGGTCGCCCTCGCGCCCGAGCAGCCCCACCGTGGCTGACGCGGCCACAATGTTGTGGATGGCGATCGGATTACCGCCAGCGCCGCCGACGGCCTGGGCAGCCACCACCTGCTCCGGGTTCACCCCGATGGCATTGCCCGTGGAGAACTGGAACTGCGAGAACGTAAGGTTGGACACCGTGTTGGAACCGGCGACGAAGGCTCCGAGCGCACCGATAAATGGGGCGATGAACGGCCACGAGCTGCCCGAGATGGCGGCAGCGCCCTCAGCGAGCGTCACCGGCATGCTCGAGAGACCGGATGCGTTGAGCTCCGGCCCCGACTGGATCAGCACGCGCACGAGCGGCACGGCAAAAAGCAGGGCCACGGCGGTTCCAGCGAGTTGCCTGCCCGATACCTTCCACGTCTCGCGAATCTGTTGGCCATTCATGCGATGAAGTCCATACGCGAACAGCGATGCCAGAATGAGCAGGAAGGCTGGCGAGTAGAACGGCTGCACGGCGGTGGAGATGTCGGTGCCGAGAATGTTGTTGAACGGGATGGCGATACCGGTGAGGAATTCCGTGACCGGTGTAATTACCCGGCTGCCGACCAGCAATACGGCCATCAGCACGTAGGGTGACCAGGCGCTCACGATGCCGATGCGGCGAACGGATGCGGCGGGTTCCGCCGGTTCTATTGTGCCCATCCAACGCGGGCTCCAACTGGCTCGTGGGCCGAAATCGAAGGTTTTCTTCGGCATCAGGAAGCCCCTGCTTGACGTGAACATCACGACGATCAGCCCGAAGAGGCCGCCGAACAACGAGGGGAATTCCGGGCCGAGAAAGCGGGCCACGAGCACGGAGGGAATCGTCATAGCGACCGAGGCGTAGAGCGCGAATGGCCAGATGGCCAGTCCGTCGCGGAAGCGCCGCTCTGGACCGAAGAACCCGGTGAGCATGCACACCAGAATCAACGGGATGAGCAGGCCAACGATCGCGTGGATCGAGGCCACCTGAAAGCCGATCGACGCTACGAACTCGGGCATCGTCACTCCCAGCAGGGAGATGCGCTCGGCGACGGCCGGATCACCGCCGAGCCCACCGCCGACACCCACGATGATCGGCGTGCCCACCGCTCCAAAGCTCACCGGTGTGCTCTGGATAATGAGGCCCACCATCACGGCGGCCATCGCTGGAAAGCCCATCGCCAGCAGCAGTGGGGCGACGACCGCGGCTGGCGTGCCGAAGCCAGATGCTCCCTCGATGAAGCTTCCGAATAGCCAGCCGATGATGACCGCCTGAATGCGCCGGTCGGGCGAGATATTGTTGAATCCGCCGCGGATGGTGGCCATTGCTCCACCGACGGTCAACGTTGACAGCAGCAGAAGCGCCCCGAACACGATGTACAGCAGGGTTGCGGCCGTGATGACACCTTCGAGGGAGGCCGCGATGACTCCCCGAAAGTCCATCTTCCACACCGCGAGGGCCACGATTACCGCGGCGATATAGCCCAGTGGCATGGCGTATTTGGCAGGCCACCGGAATCCGGCGAGCAGTACGCCCACCACAAGAATTGGTGCCAACGCCAGAAGGCTGAGCACAGCAAGATTATCCACGATTAGGTCCTCTCTGACCAATTTTCGCATGGTGAAATTTTATTATTGTGTGGTGGATATCATCGTAGGCGTAACCGCTCTCGGGGTCAACGAATGTGCTCGCTTCGCCACTCCTACCGATTCGCCCCAGCGCATCACGATGTTCCCAATGCGCCCGGACGCATGGAGTCCAACCGCCTGCTGCACCTGACCGTGGATGCGGCCAATTCGTCGATTTGTGCCCCAGGTCGTCATCGATGTGTAAGTTGCTTTCCGTGACCATAATTCGTCGCCCAGGGAGTTCTGGGCGCATTCGACCGCAGCCGGAGCCGCGTTTCAGAACGAGCGGTGCCGCCGTTCACGGGCACGGCACACGTTCCCTGGCGGGCTCCCGCCGAGTTCCTCGTCGGCGGCCTGCGGAATTGATGATTCCCAGCTGAGCCTTGCTGCCGGGGATCTCGCAGCGCCGGCGCCCACAGCCACCCTTGAGCTGGGCCCGCACTCTTGCTAGCCCTCGTCGTGGGCATGCTCGCGCTGGTTTGGGCCACCGTGGAGAACGTGGTGGCCGCGGCGCGGCGGGCGGTCGCGCGCAGCATCCGCTTATAGAAGCGGCGGGATCTGCGCGGCCGAAATCTGCCGGCGCACGCGGCTGGCCTGCCGTGCGCTCGAGCAGCTTTCGAGCGCACGCGCTCTCGGAGGCCACCCGAAAAGGGCTTAGCTGGTGCGAGCGACGCCACGACCCCTACGATCGAAGCTATGGCACTTCTCTACGACGCCGTCCTGCGGCCCTCCAAGTCTGAGCTCATCGCCGCGTGGGCTCCGACGCAAACGTGGTTTGTGGGCGATGTTGGGGCCGAGGTGGAGCGCGTCGCATCCTTCCGCTTCGACGATCCTGATGGAGGGGTCGGTATCGAAACCATCCTGGTGCGCTTTGGTACCGGGCCGCTGCTGCAGATTCCGCTGACCTATCGCGGCGCGCCACTCGAGGGCGGCGAGAATGAGCTCGTCGGCACTATGTCCCACTCCGTGCTCGGTGACCGCTGGGTCTACGACGCCACCGGCGACCCGGTCTATTTGGCGGTGGTCGCTGCCGCAGCCCTGACCGGCGGGCAGCAGGCCGACCAATTCACGCAAGGGAACGGTGAACTCATTCCGATCGCACCGACCGCTACCGTGCGCGGCAGCGGCACCCCCGGAACCCCCGTTCCGGAGCGTGCTGCGACCATCGACACCGTCTCGACGGCGGGCACCACGATCGCAACGGCAGGCGCCCTGCGCGTGACCGTCGTGCGGGTACTCGACGGCACATCTTCGGGGGCCCTCGCAACGGATGCCGCCACGGTATTGGGTACTTGGGTCGAGCAGTCCCAGCCCCAGTTGCTCCTGACAGTCGGGGTATCGCCGGACTAAGACGCGGGCCGTCTCACTGCATCCGGGGTTCCAGGACGATTGTTGCCACGTTCTCCACCAGCGGATGCCGATGGTCGCCGGCCCGGACGATTCCCTTCTCCCACCGAATGGTGAGGCCGGCGGAGGTGTCGTCGAGGCTCGCCAGACAGTTGTCGAACCAGGGCCCCTTGATGCCGGCCCAGCGGAACGGCGGCGACGCGACTCCAGCGGAACGAGCCAGCCGGGCACTCAGTCGCGTGGCGATGCCGTAGGCGAGTACGGCGGAGAACGATCGCATGGCCATGGGGAGCGGATTACGAATCGGCGAGCAGACGGCCTGCACGATGCGGCTCCCCGAGGTTCGCCCGACCTCGGAGACGGTGGAGTAGTGCACGTCGCCCGACAGGAACGTCACCGTATCGGGCGCCATCCCGCGTTGGCCGTCGGCCACCTCGGTGGCCATCCGTGCCACCTCGCGGAAGCTGCGCTGGAAGGCGCCCCAATGCTCCAGGTCGACCAGCTGACGCAGCCGTTCGCCGACCCGCGCGGCCGGCTTGCCCCAGGCTCCTTCGGAAATGGCTTCGTCCCAGGATTCCAGGTGGTGGAGGCCGGGCGGAAGCAGAAACGGCAGCGAGGTGCCGATCAAAAGGTGGCGGAAGCCGCCTCGCATCCGCTCATCGAGCCAGCCGATCTCGTCTTCGTCCAGAAGTGCCCGCCGGGCCGGGTCGAGTTCGCGGGCTGCGCGGGAGTCCACCACGATCAGCCGAACATCGCTGATGTCTCGACAATAACTCCATCGGTAGCTGGTGGGCTGCTGGTCACACCGTTCGGCAAATGCGTCGAGCGCGACGCTCAGGTCGAGTTCATCCGGGCCATCGTGGGCAGCGATCAGGCGCCAGATGTCATCGTCGGCTCGTTCGGCGGGTGACATATTGCCGAGATGCTGATAAACCCAGTAGGAGGCCAGCCCTGCGATGATCCTGCCCCGCCACCACGACGTCGCCTCCATCTGGCGCTTCCAGCTCTGCGAGGTATTCCAGTCGTCGCGAATGTCGTGGTCGTCGAAAATCATCGCGGTCGGCACTGTGGAGAGCAGCCAGCGGTTGGCCTCGTCCGACCAGGCCAGGCGATAGAGGTGCGCGTATTCCTCATAATCGGCCAGCTCTTTGCCGGGAGGCTTCGTGATATCACGCCGCGCCCTGATGAACTTTTGCATTTCCTCGGTAGTCAGGTCGGCATAAACCTGATCGCCCAGAAAGAGGATCAGATCCGGGCGCGGCACGTCGTTGTCGGGCGAGGCCAGGCGCAGAGCGCAGGCCCGCAGAGCGTCAACGCCGTGCGTTCGGTTGCCGTCCTCGTCATGGGGAACACTGGTGCGGCAGGATCCAAACGACATCCGAAGCGGATGCCCGCCGCCGAGCGTCGCGATGACCGCCGCCGGATACGAGGACTTCGAATCGGGCCAGACCGGACGTCCTTCGAACTCCACCGTGTACGGCAGGGTCGTGTTGGGGTGCAGACCGTCGACGTGCACGAGGGCGTAGTGGTGTGCATGCACGGCGAAGGTACGCGCCGCCCAGGAACGACCAGCCGCGGTGACCACGATCCGACCGGCATCCCGAGTCTCGAACCAGATGCTCGCCGAGACATTATCGACGTAGCGCATCATCGGTCCCAGAATCAGAGGTGAACTCGTCATGATTCAGTTGTACCGCTCCAGGAGCGGGTCGGCTACGCCCTGCGGCGGGTCGCGCGATATTGCCGACTCGTCGGGGCCGGTGATACGCGGATTCGTGGGGCGTCGCGGCGGTTATACATGGGGGCCTGCACGGCTGCGGAGAATATTGGCCTCAGTGCCGACAGCTGGCGTCTTGAGTCGATTCTGACGAAAATCTCCGCTGTTCTGCACGGCAGGTCGGGCAGTCCGGCGCCGTCTAGACTCGGCGCATGCCCCGCCTCGTTGTCGTTCTGCCGCTTACGCCGCTGCAGACCGGCGAGAGCTTCACCGTCGGGAGTTGGCCGCTGCACATTACCGTGCTCGCTCCCTTCAAAACGGATGCTGCGCCCAGCGAGATTGCGCAGGTCATCGCCGCGACGATGGCCGGGTTCCCGGCGCTGACGGTGTCCGTCGGGCCGGACGCCCTGTTTGGCCGCCGACACGATATTCCGGTGACACTCATTGACGACAACGCTTCGCTGACGAGACTGCACGACCGGCTGGTCGAAGCGCTGCTCCCGTTGGCCACAGCCCCGAACGAGCCGGCCTTCTCGGGACCGGAGTTTCGGGCGCACGTCACGGTCAAGCAGCATCGGCGGGTGCACGCGGGCGATGAGCTCGTACTGGCCCAGATCGCGCTCGTGGACATGGCGCCGCGCGCGGCAGCGAGCGGACGCACGGTGCTCGCGACATTGGACCTGGCTGGCTGAACTAGTCGGACGACCCAAGGCGGCACGGGCGGCGAGTACTCTCGAACTGTGCTGTCCCGCGATCTGATCCGTCTGTACCCCGAGCTCTACCACGTGGCCGCCGATGGCAGTTGGCCAGCCATCGAGCGCCACGGGCTGCTCAGTCCGGCCGCGCTCGTGACCCGCTGGGGAGTCAAACAGGGCGCGCCGCAGGTGGCAATTCTGGGCAAGCGGCGCGGTGAGTCACGCGTGCTCGAGCATGCGGAATTCGGGACCGCGGTCATCCGTCATCAAAAGGCGATTCACGAGCCGTCGCTGGAGGATGCCCTCGACGATATGACGCTCGCCGAGTGGTACGCCGCGCTGAACGACCGGGTGTTCTTTCACCTGCAGCCACGCTTTCTGCAGGAACTTCTGCAGGCCCGGTCGTATCGGGATGATGCCCACACCGTGATCACCCTGAGCACCAAGAGCCTGGTCGCGGCGCACGAAGACGAGATGGAGCTGAGCGCGATCAACTCCGGCTTCGCTCAGCGGCACAGCAAAGAGCCGCGCGGGCGCGACACCTTTCGGTCGATCGCGGACTATCAGCATCCGACTCGGTCGCACGCCGCGACCAAGGGGCAGGATGTCGCCGAACTCGCGATCCCGCGCGGCGTGCGCGACCTGCGTGACCACGTCGTGCGCGTCGAACGGATGCGCGAGGGCACCGTTCTCGAGCGCCTCGCCTAAATCTTGCGCCGTCATGGTGGCTAAATCAGGATCTCTGGGTCGATCAAGCAGGCGGTGGCCCGAAAACACCGGACACCAGGCTGCCGGTGGTCCCGATTTGCTGATCTAGCCACCAGCGCACCCTGCCTCAGGTCACAACTTCTGCAATTTGGAGGAGCGGCAGAAAAGTTGGGCGGAATTCGGCGCATCCACTTGCGGCCGACCACAATTTGCAGGAGTTATGCCGTCCGCGGCGCCAGCAGGGCCAGCCGCGGACGGCGCGCTGCATTCGGGTTAGGGGGCGGCGAGGTACTCGACGACGGAGACGATGACGGGCAGCGTCACGATCGCCAGCAGGCTGGCGCCCAAGGCGGCGGCGAGAACCGTGAACGTAGTGCGCCGGATGCCGGCCGCCGAAACCTCCTGTTCGAGCGCGGTGAAGCGTGCGTGCAGGTGGTCCGGCGCGCTCGTTCGCACCGGCGTGTGCCACGTGGTCGGGTCGTCAATGACCGCGGTCAGGGTCGCCTGCTGCTCCGCACTAAACTGCCGCGGGCGCCCCACCAGCCACCGGCGCAGCCTAGGCGAATCGATGACGGTCACGACGTCGGGCTTACGATTGAGCCGAATTTTGTGCGGGTTGACCAGCACGATCATCGGCTGAACCACGGCCGTTGCCGGCATTGCCCCGGCCAGCAGTGCCGTGATCTGAGTCGACTCGAACCGCGCATCGCGCAGGTAGGGCATGGTGTGATCACCGACCGGAATCGTGCGCACCGACCCGGTCAGGTCGTGATCCCAGCGGGTTTTGGAGCTCAGCGCGAAAATTCCGCCGGGCCCGACGACGAGGTGATCCACCCAGAACGCCGTATTGCGAATGGGCAGCGAGTGGAAGACGCTGTAGCCCTCGGGCAGCCGGGCGAGAATGTCGCCCACCACCATCTCGGCCTGCGCCGCGCGCAACCAGGCCAGGCCATTGGCATCGAGCGGGGAGAGACCGAGGGTGCGGGCTAGCCGGGAGCGCGGAGCGCGATCCTCTTGTTGCCGCAACAATTCTTCCACGAGGGATTGCCCGGCGAACCGCCCGGTGGCCGGTGACGGGTCAGAACCGGGCAGCATCGACACGGCTGGCGCCGCCAAAACCACTGGCGCCGGCTCGCTGTCGCCGGCGTGCACACCATTGCCCAGCGTTGCGTTGATCACGTTCTCGCCTCACCTCGGGCTTTCGCCCGATACCATTCTGTTGCCGCGGAGTCCCCGTTCAGGGGTAACAGTCGGCCGGCGCGCGACATTGGTTAGCAAATCGGAGTAATTCTCAGACCGGTTGAGGAAGTGGCGCGCGAGGCTGGCGCGGAGCATCCGCTTGTCAATATAGGGGTACGGCCCCGACCGGCGCCTCCCCCACTAAATAGGCCAAGGTCGGCTAGCCTGACAGTCACCCCACCGATTGGATTTGCCCCGTGAAACACCTGACTTTCAACGTTTGCGCCATCGCGGGCCTCGGTTTCAGCGGGCTGGCCGTGCTGCTGCTGGTGGGCAACCTGATCTCGGGCAATCAGTTCGTCGACTTCATTTTGCCGGCGGCCGTCGTTTCGCTCGTGATCGGCGGCGCGTTCTCGGTGCGGGCGCGCCTGCTCTCCGCGAAGGGGAACGGGCCCAAAAAGCGCTAATTCCGCACGGTACCGGGCCGCGGCAGGATAGACGGACGGATGCCCCAGGTCAGCGGGTTATCGATGGCGGCGGCCAGTTCCATGCGTTCGATCGGACGCAGCACCTGCGGCCGGGAAGCCAGCCAGTCGCCCAGAGCGCGCGCCCCGAGAACCGCTACCGGAGCAGGACGACCCGGCGCCGCCCAACTCTGCCCAGTTTGGCCCGGGGCCCAGAGCGCGCGGGCGCCGAGCACGACAACGACGGGCTGCACCGCTGTGCGCAGCGGTACCCGCCCGCGCAGCAGCGTGGTGAGTCGTTGCGCGCCAGCCTCGGCGGTGGCCAGGTCGGGGGCCCGACGCCCCGCGACGTGCACGGTCTGGCGATACACCCAGGCGATCCGCCCGTCGCAGAGCTGCGCGTGCAGCGCAAAAACGCCGCCGGGGCCGACGATGAGCCGCGCCGCGCTTGGGCCGTCGCCGGTCAGGGCAGGCGAGGTGAATGCCGCCCAATGTTCGGGCAGCGTCTCCAGAAAGGTGTCGACGGCCAGCTCGCTGCGGGCTCGTGCCAGCGCCAGGTCGGTGGGCGTGGGTTCGGGTCGGCGCGGGGCGCGATCGAGCAGCCAGGCCAGGCCGGGTGTTGATCGAAGCGCTCCGGTGCGATTCGATTCGGGCAATTCCGGGGGCGTCGCGAGACGCCGCCGCGTGGAGAGTATGTGAGTCATGAGTGCTCCTCGCCGGGTTCTATATCCTGCCAGTGCGGCCCCCGAAAGAAGACCCCCAGAATGGGTGCCTTTTTCATCAAACGGATGCCGCGGCCTGACCCGACGGCCGCGGCGCACGCCGTATATTCGAGGGGTCGTGCCTTTGCGGCCAGAAGGAGCACCATGGCCGTCCGTCGCCCGAAGAAGACTTTCGTGATCACGGCGGTGATCGTGGCCGCCCTCGCGGCGATTCTGGTGGGAACGTCGCTCGCGGGGACATCCGTTTCACCGGATCTGGCCGACACCGGAAGTTCCGCAAGTGCGACGCCATCAACGCATGCCACTGCCGAACCGGCCACCGCACAGCCAGCGCCCACGTCCGACTCCGCAGCCCTCTCCGTGCTCGCAACCCTGCCGGTAAAGGGTCGCGCGCCGAAAACCGGCTATGACCGCACGGAAAGCTTCGGATCAGCCTGGCAAGACGTCGACCAGAACGGATGCGACACCCGCAACGACGTCCTGGCCCGCGACCTGACCGTGCTCGTCATTGCGGGCGGCTGCGAGGTGCAGAGCGGAACCCTGGTCGGGCCGTTCACGGGCCTGACCATCGATTTTGTGCGGGGCCAGGCGACCTCCTCGCTCGTGCAGATCGACCACCTCGTTGCCCTGTCGAATGCCTGGCAGACCGGGGCTCAGCAACTGTCGCAGGAGCAGCGGGTGGCGTTGGCGAACGATCCGCTCAATCTGCTCGCCGTCGACGGCGTGACCAATTCGCGCAAGGGAGACGGCGACGCGGCCACCTGGCTGCCGCCGCTGAAAAGCTACCGGTGCACCTACGTGGCCCGGCAAATCTCGGTGAAGGCGACCTACGCGCTGTGGGTGACCGCGGCCGAGCGCGACGCGATGACGCGCATCCTCTCGGACTGCCCCGACGAGCTCGCGAGTACCGGTGAGCCTGCAGTCGTCACGCCGGACGAGGTTTATTTTCAGAACTGCACCGCAGCTCGGGAGGCCGGCGCGGCGCCGGTGCACTCCGGCGAACCCGGCTATGGCAGCCACCTCGACCGCGACGGTGACGGAACCGGCTGCGAATAGTCGCGGGCTAGGCGCGTGCCAGGGGTAGCGTCAGGGCGAAGCGCGCACCCGTCGCGACCGGTTCGAGGCACTCGAGCGTACCGCCGTGCGCGCGGGCGAGGGCCCGGGCGATCGACAGGCCGAGGCCGGAGCCGCCGCGATTGCTGGCCCGTGACGGGTCGAGGCGCACGAACCGTTCGAAGATGCGCTCGCGGTCTGGCGCGGGAACGCCGGCGCCGGAGTCGTTGACTTCCAGCCGGGCGGTGCCATCAACGATTGCCAGGCTGGTGCGGATGCTGCCACCCGGCTCGGTCGCAGTGCGCGCGTTCCCGAGCAGGTTGGTCACGATCTGCGCCAGGCGCTGGGCGTCACCGCTCACCCAAACCTCGGCCGCGACCGCGAGGTCGAATTCGCGGCTGGCCCCGAGCATCCGCTGCTCGGCAACGACGTCGCGGGTGAGCGCGGACAGGTCGAGCGGTTCGAAGGCCGCGCCCTCATCGCCCTGGTCCAGCCGGGTCATCAGCAGCAGGTCATCGACCAGTCGGGCAGCCCGCTGGGTCTGCTGAATCATGCCGACCGTGAGGCTCTCGCGCTCAGCGCGGGCCGGGTTGTCGCGCAGCAGCGTTTCAGCGCTGGCCTGCAGGCCGGCCACCGGGGTGCGCAGTTCGTGCGAGACATCGGCGAGAAGCCGGCGCATCCGTTCCTCGGCGGCAGCCGCGACCTGCGCGGCATCACGGGCCGTAATTTCTGCGGCCTGCGCATCGGCCGCGGCCTGGCGAGAGGTGTTTTCGGCGGTTTCGAGCGCCTGCAGCATGTCGTCGAAGGCGCCGGCGGTGCGCCCGATCTCGGTGCGCGGATTGCTCGGGCGCAGCCGGCCGCCGCGCCCGCCCTGGGTGATGGCGAGCGCGAGCTCGGTCATGCGGGTCAGTGGTCGCAGCGCCACCCCGACCACACCGGTCAGTAGCAGCCCGGTGACGACAATCGTGAGCGCACCGGCGACGACCTCGATCGTGCGCAGCTGGGCCAGGGCCGCGTCGATGCCGGCCTCACTCGAGCTGAGGGTGAGGGTTCCGCCGGCCACGGTCTGGGTGACCGAGAGGCGGTCACCACTCTGGGTGACGACGGCGCCGGGCACGGTCTCGGCGTGCGGCGGAGCGCCAGGGCCGCGGTCGCCGCGGGGAGTGGGATCGGTGCGGCCGTAGACGGTGTCGCCGCCGACCGAGTAGGTCACGGTGACGTCATCGCCGGTCAGCCGGTTGGCCAGGCTCTGCGCCGCCAGACCTTCCTCGGCCAGAATCTGCGCGTAGCCGGCCCGGTCGATCAAGCGCTGCTGCAGGTCGGCCCGCAGCTGACCGCCGAGCACGACGTTGATCAGAATACCGACCGTGACCAGCACAATCGTGAGCATCGCCAGAACAGCGGCGACGACTCGCAATCGTAGGGACGTGGTCCGCATGAGGGGTGCTTTCTAATGGGAGCGGGAGATAAACGGATGTCGCGAGCAAACGGCATCCGCTGGCCGAGACGAGCCGGTCAGCCCGTGAGGCGGTAGCCGATTCCGCGCACGGTGTGGATGAGGCGCGGACCGTTGGCGTCGAGTTTGCGGCGCAGGGTACTCACGTAGGCCTCGACCAGGTTGGGGTCGTAGTCGTCGTAGCCCCAGACCTGGGTGAGGATCTGGGTTTTGGAGAGGGTGCGGCCGCGGTTGTGCACGAGGTAGGTGAGCAGGCGTCGTTCGGTCGCGGTGAGGTCGATCAGCTGGCCGGCCCGGGTGGCTGTGGCGGCCTCCTCATCGACGACGAGGTCGGCGACCTGCATGGTCGGTGAGACCAGGCGGCCGGTGCGGCGGAGCACGGCGGTGACGCGGGCAACAAGCTCGGCCAGCACGAACGGTTTCATGATGTAGTCGTCGGCACCGGCCTCAAAGGCGGCGAGCCGGTCATCGACCGCGTCGCGGGCGGTCACGAACAACACCGGGGTGTTGCCGGCCGCCCGTAGCCGCTGGGCCAGGTGCAGGCCGTTTTCACCGGGCAGCATAATGTCGAGCACCGCGGCATCCGGTCGAAAGCGGGCGATGCGTTCAGCGAAATTCGTGCCGTCTGGCGCGGTATCGACCACGAACCCGGCCTGAGTGAGGGCCTGGCCGATCGCGGTGCGCAGCACGTCTTCATCTTCGACGACGAGGACGCGGGCAGGTTCGGTGGGCACGGTTTAACAGTGCGGGGCCAAGCTGAGCGTTTGCTATGCGCCGGCTGACCGTTTGGCGGCGTGGGGCGGGATTCAGTTCGTCTTCAGATTCGCGCCAGAAGCTGAAAACAGATCCCCCACTCACTTCAGTTCGTCAGGAGACAGTATGACCCGCACCAACGATTCCCAGCCCACCGATCCCGCCGACGGTGCCGACGGTGCCGACGACACCGTCGAGCCCCGCACCACGCCCGACGCCTTGGACACCAGCGCGGACACGACAGACACCAAGAAGACAGATACTGCCCAGTCCAGCACCGATACCGCCGCGACCGAGGCCTTCGACGCGCAGTCGGACCTGCCGTACGACGCGCAGCAGACCCTGCCCTTTGACTCCAACGCGACTGTGCCCCTAACTGGAACGCCGGTCGACGCGAACGCGACGGTTCCGTTCGCGGCAGCCTCAACCGGCTACGCCGCCCCGAGCGCGCCCTTCGATCCCGCCGCGCCGAAGCCCCACGCCTGGTACCGCAAGCCGGTCGCTGTCGGCGGAATCGCCGCCGCGGTCATCATCCTCGGTGGCGCCGGAATCGGCTTCGGCATTGCCGCGAATTCCGGTTCGAACGCCGAGCTTGCGTCGAACAATTCCAGCATTTCCGATGGCCCCGGCCACGGTGGCTCCGACTCTGACGGCGGCCCGGGGTCGTCCACCGGAAGGGCCGCCCTCGGCGCTTCCGGTCCGAGCATCTCGGGCACCGTGCTGACCGTGTCGGGCGACACCATCACGATCACCGACAACGACGGGTTCGTGCGCACGATCAACGTTACCGACGACACCGAGTACGGCGACGGGCTTGCGGCCGACCTCGAAGATGGCACCGAAATTCGCGCCACCGGAACGGTCAATGACGATGACACGAGCCTCGATGCGACGTCGATCACCACGGCCTCGGCGGGCCATGGCATCGACGGCGGTATGGGTGATCCCGGCATCGGTGGTCCCGGCATGGGCAGCGGTCACGGCGGCCCCCGTGGAGCGGATGCGGGCACCAGCGTCACCCCGCCGACCGACGGCACCGCACCCGTCGCCCCGACCGACACCCCGAGCACGCCCGCCGCGTAACCGCTCACCGATTTGCGCCGCTCGGCGGCCCTCTACCGGGCCGCTGAGCGGTTTCTATTGCCGCCGGGCGGGCAGCTTCAGCCTGGGAATTGAGCCTCCTGACCGGCGACCAGTGAATAGGCCATGGCTTGCCCCCTCACGTTAGGGGGTGTACATTCTTTCGCTTATGCTGAACCCAGCAACTTGGGCACGGCCGTTCGGTCTCCGGCTTCTGGGGGCACCGACGCAAGGCACTGCACCATGAACAAGAAGAATATTCTCATCGCCACCGCCGCTGGCGTGGTTCTGCTCCTCGGCGGCGCTGGCATTGCCCTCGCCGTGAGCGACAACGACAACGACGGCCCCCTCACCGGTGAGACCCTCGACCGCGCCAGCAACGCCGCCCTGGCCGAGGTCGGCCCCGGCACCGTGACGAACGCCGACCGCAACGACGACGGCGGAAGCGCCTACGACCTCGAGGTACGTCTGGACGACGGCACGACCGTCGACGTTGAGCTCAATGACGCCTTCGACGTGGTTTGGGTCGGCGATTACGACACCGACGACAGCAACTCATCCCCGTCGAGCGCCGCCCCGAGCGCTTCCGCAAGCGCCACTCCGAGTGCCACGGCCGACACCAGCTCCGCCGACCAGGCCGCCAGCGACCGTGCCAGCGCGGAGGCCGCAGCCCTCGCCGCGATCGGCAGCGGTCGCGTCACCGACTTCGACCGCGATGACGACTGGGACCACCTCTACGAGGTTGAGGTCACCCTCGACAACGGCGATGACCGCGACGTCGACCTCGACGCCAACTTCGTCGTCGTGAGCATCGACGACGTTCTGCAGTAAGTCCCCTCTTCTGTGCAGCGCTGAGCGAATTCGCTCAGCGCTTCACGCGTTTAAGGGGTCAGCGCTCGACCAGAATGCCGTCCTCGTCGCAGTACACCGTGCGCCCGGGGGTGAAGACGACGCCGGCAATCTCGACGACGGCATCCGCTACCCCCGAACCGGTCTTGGAACTCTTGCGGGGGTTGCTGCCGAGGGCCTTGACTCCGAGGTCGAGGGCTCCGATGGCGACCCGGTCGCGCACGGCGCCGTTAATGATCGCGCCAGACCAGCCGTTCGCCACGGCGAGGTCGGCGATCATGTCGCCCATGAGCGCCGAGCCCAGCGAACCACCCCCGTCGATGACGAGCACGGCGCCGTCGCCCGGCGTGGACAGAATCGACTTGAGCAGCGCATTGTCCTCGAAGCAGGTGACCGTGCGAATCGGGCCGCTGAACCGGGCCCGCCCGCCGATCGTCTGAAACTGCAGGGGTACGGATTGCAGCTCGTCGCCACGTTCGTCGTACAAATCGGCGGTCAACACGGTCATTGTTCCTCCAGGGTTTCGTTGCTTACAGAGTAGGCCCCGGTCAGGCGTGCGCGTCCGCCGAGCTACATGACGCTGTCGAGGAATGCCTTGGTGCGCGGATTCTGCGGATGGTCGAGCACGCTCGCTGGCGGCCCGCTCTCCACGACGACCCCGCCGTCCATGAACACGACCTCGTCGGCGGCACCGCGGGCGAAGCCGATCTCGTGGGTGACCACGACCATCGTCATGCCATCGGCGGCGAGCGCCCGCATCACATCGAGCACATCACCGACCAGCTCCGGGTCGAGCGCGCTCGTCGGCTCATCGAACAACAACAGCTTCGGATCCATGGCCAGGGCGCGGGCGATCGCGACGCGCTGCTGCTGCCCGCCTGAGAGTTGCGCGGGGTACGACTGCGCCAGGTCTGCGAGTCCGACCCGGTCGAGCAGCTCCCGGCCGCGAGCCAGGGCGGCCGGCTTGGCCAGCCCGCGCACCCCGATCGGCGCCGCCGTGATGTTCTCGAGGGCGGTCATATGCGGGAACAGATTGAATCGTTGGAACACCATGCCGATGCCGCCGCGCTGCTTGGCGACCTCGCGCCGGTTCATCTCGAAGATGCGGCCGTGTCTGGCCGCATAGCCGATGAGTTCGCCGTCGACGGAGATGCGGCCGCCGTCGATGCGCTCGAGATGGTTGATGCAGCGCAGAAACGTGCTCTTGCCGGAGCCCGATGGCCCGAGCAGGCACATCACCTGCCCGGCCGCGACCTCGAGCGAGATGCCCTTGAGTACCTCGACACCACCGAAACTCTTGCGAACCTTGCGCGCGCTCAACAAGGGTGCAGAAACGGATGCCGTCGGTGCGGCTGTTGGGACGCGCGTATCGGTCATGGGGCATCCGCTCTCGGTGTGGTCGGGCGGGGCGTTGGGCGCAGGACCCCCCAGACCCGTCCGAGTGGGGTCGGCGGCAGCGTGCGCGCGTTGCCGCGGCCGTAGTGGCGTTCCAGGTAGTACTGCGGAATCGACAGCACCGAGGTGAGAAACAGATACCAGCAGCTGACGACGACGAGCAGTTCGACCTGGCGCAGGTTCTGCGAGGAGATCTGGGTGGCGACCGTGTACACCTCGAGTACCGCGATCACCGAGAGCAGCGAGGTGTTCTTGAGCATCGAGATGGTCTCGTTGCCCATCGGCGGAATAATCACCCGCATCGCCTGTGGCAACACAACCTTGAACAAGGTGAAGGTGGGGCTCATACCGACCGAGTAGGCGGCCTCGTACTGGCCTTCGTCGACCGAGAGCATTCCGGCACGCACTATTTCGGCCGAGTACGCGGCCTGGTTGAGGGTGAGCGCGAGGAGCCCCGCGACAAAGGCCGGAATCAGCGTGTTCGTATCGACCGAGAACAGGCTGAAGTCGGTGAACGGAATTCCGAGCGTGATCTGCGCATAGAGCAGCCCGAGGTAGCCCCAGAATACGATTTGAATCAGCAGCGGCGTGCCGCGAAAAGCCCAGACGTACAGCCAGGACAGCGCGTTCATCACCGGGTTATTGGAGAGCCGCATGACGGCCAGCAGCACGGCGAGCACCGTCGACACGACCATCGACACGACGGTGAGCACGAGCGTGAGTACGACGCCGTCGAGAATGCGCCGGTCGAAGATGAACTCGTTGATGGTCGGATGGTTCACATTGTCGTTCTGCCACAGCGACACGGCGACTCCGGCGAACGCGAGCAGGAGCAGCACCGCGATGACCCAACGCCACGGATGCCGCAGTGGCACCGCGTCGATGTCGTCAGGGTCACGCGCCACTGGGGCTCGCGGGTTGCGCGGGTCCGGATCGCGAGAGTCTCTTTCGCGGGTGGCCACGGCGCGTTGGTTCGGCATCAGGTCACGACCCGAGGTTGAAGCCGGCCTCGTCGAGCCCGTAGTTGGTGAGGTCGTACTTGGCCAGAATCTCGGCGTAGGTGCCGTCGGCGATGGTCGCGACCAGGGCGAGACGGATGGCCTCGCTGAGTTCGCTGTTCTCCTTGAGAATGCCGATTCCGCTGTAGACCGGGCTGTACCCGTTCGGGTTGGCCTCGTCGGTGACGACCTCGAACATCTCACCGTCACCGGCGGTTTGCGCGGTGTAGGCGGCGACGGCGGAGTCGACGACCTCGGCAACGGCCCGGCCGGACCGCACTGCGGTTTGCACCTCAGTCTCGCCGGGCAATTCGGAGATGATCACCGGGCCGGGGCCGGCCGCGGTGCACTCGTCGTCGTAGCCGCGCAGAATATCCGCCTGCACGGTTGCCTTGGGAACGGCGACCTCCTTGCCGCACAGATCGAGCACCCCGGTGATGTTCTCGGGGTTGCCGGCGAGCACGAGAATCGAGAATCCGGCGTGGAAGTAGTCGACAAAGTCGAGGGTGCCCTGCCGTTCCTTGGTGTCGTTCATGCCCGACATGATCACGTCGTTCTTGCCGGCCTGCAGCGACGGAATCGCGGTCGCGAAGGCCTGCTTCTGCAGTTCGAACCGCACGCCGAGCTTCACTCCGAGGGCGGCCGCGAGGTCATGGTCGAAACCGGTGATGTTCTGCTCGGCGTCGTACATTTCCATCGGTGGGTAGGGAATGTCAGATGCCGCCCGAATGATTCCCGCTTCCTTGAACGACTCCGGCAGGGCCGCGGAGGCCGCTGGGTCGACGTCACCGGTGACCGCGGCGGGCTCGACGCTGCTGTCAACGGTGGCGGAGCATCCGCTGAGGGCGAGCGCAGCGACCAGGCCGAGCACCGGCCAGGCCAGTCGGCGCGAGATGCGGGTTTCGAGCTTCACGTGCAGGGTCATGACGGTCTCCTGTTGTTGGGTACGGCTAGAAACGGATGCTGGCGGTGCTGGCGGTGACGCTGGCCAGCACGTCGGGCAATACCTCAACGCCGATGCCGGGCCCGGTGGGCACCCGCAGGTTCCCGTTCTCGAGCTCGAACGGCGCGGTGAGATCCTGCGCGAAGTACCGGTTCGAGGCCGAGGTATCCCCCGGCAGCACGAAGTTCGGCAGCGCGGCGAGGGCCACGTTCGCGGCCCGACCGACGCCGGTTTCGAGCATGCCGCCACACCAGACCGGCACGCCGTGTGCCGCTGCGACATCGTGAATGCGCCGAGCTTCAAGGTAGCCGCCGACTCGGGCGGGCTTGACGTTGATAATGCTGCAGGCACCGAGGGTGATCGCCGTTGCGGCGTCTCTGGCCGATTCGATCGACTCGTCGAGGCAGATCGGCGTGGAGATGAGCTTGGCCAGATTGGCGTGGCCGAGCATGTCGTCCTCCTTCATCGGCTGTTCCATCAGCAGCAGGTCGAAGGGGTCGAGCAGGGCGAGGTGGCGGGCATCGGCGAGGGTGTACGCGGTGTTGGCGTCGACCTGCAGCAGAATGTCTGGCCCGAAGCGTTCGCGCACCGCGCGCACCGGGGCGAGGTCCCAACCCGGTTCGATTTTGAGTTTGATGCGCAGGTAGCCTTCGGCGAGGTAACCGGCGACCGCGTCAAGCAGCTCGGGGATTGAGTCCATGATGCCGACGGAGACGCCGGCCGGCACGGTGTCCCGTACGGCGCCGAGGTAGCCGCCGAAGGACACCCCGGTGGTCTTGAGCTGCGCGTCGAGAATGGCCGTTTCGAGGACGGCCTTGCTCATCATGTGGCCCTTGACCGGTTCGAGCGCCGGGGCAACCAATTCGGCTGTGAGCCGGTTGCCGAGCGCCTGCAGCCGGGGCACAAGATGGTCGCGAATGACCAGGTCGCTCGCGTCCAGAAATTCGGAGCTGTAGAGGGGGTGGGCGTCGGCGGCGCACTCGGCCCAGCCCTCGGCATCCGCTGTGATGACACGTACCAGCGTCACTTCACGCTCGGTCGACGTGCCGAACGAGGTACGGAACGGCCGCACCAGCGGCAGGTGTACGCGGCGTAGCTCGATGGTCTCGATTTTCATGCTGTTCCTCCTGGTGCGAGTCGGTACCAGCCGTCACGGCTGACCCCACGGGCTATATGCCCCGAAGCGAATACGTCGGTAAAAATAGAACGGATGCTGCGCCGCCACTCGGCCGCGAGCGGCGGGTTTTGCGCGCGCAGTGCCACAATGTCGGTCGGAACCCGGCACCACAGGGCGCCAGCTTCCATTACGAGCACGGGGTCGCCGTCGGGTCCTACTCTGAGCACATCGCTCGGGCTGTAGGAGGGGCCTTCGATCGGGGCCTGGCGGTTCTCGCTGCAGGCAGTCGATTCCGCGCTCGTGAGCGGCCAGACCGCGACCAGGCGGTCACTCTCGTCGTTCGCGTTCATCTCGCCCTGCATCGGGCCGTAAAAGTCGACGGCGTACTCGCTCGCCGAGGCGCCGAGTTTGGTGAGGTTGAAGCGCGCGTTGCGGCTGACCAGGGGGTCGAAGGTCCAGGTCATTTCGGTCAGGTCGCGCGCCAGACCCCAGGCCCGCTGGTGCTGCTTCAGGGCGAAGCCCACGCCGCGGTCGCTGATTCCGGGCAGAACCCCGGCAATAAGGGAGTACATCGACGCGGACTTCGGACTAACGATGGCCGCAGCGGCGCCCACGAGGCGGCCGGTCTGGTCGCGGGCCGCCGTAACGTTGCAGCCGGCGTGGCTAATGCTGCGTAAGAGTTCGGAGGGGATGGCGCTCTCGCCGGGCGGCAGCAGCCAGACCGTATTGAACAGCTGCTCGACCTCGAGAAAGCCAGCCAGGCTGGCCTCGTCACTCACCCGCACCCCGGCCGATTCGGCGGCGACCCGGGCCGCCTGCTGGGCCTGGTCCGTGAGTGCGGCGAGGGGCCGGTGCGGGGACATCTGCCCAGTGTGGTCGGGTCGCAGCCTCCGATCTTTAGCGAGCAGCACCAAGAAAGAGCATAGTTATGGTCGTCTAGCACAAAGCGGATGGGTATGGTGAACGAATGACTACCCTGGGATTGCCGGTCGGTGACCTGTTCGCGCTGGCAAATGCGATCGCCGCGATGGTCGGAGGCGCGACCGCGATCGAAGACCTGCAGACTCGGGTCCTCGCGTATTCCACGCTGCCAGACCAGCCGATCGATGACACCAGGCGCGACGGTATTCTGGGCCGTCAGGTGCCCGACCTCCCCGATAACGCAGAGGCCTACGCCGCACTGTTTCGGGCGTCCGGCGCGGTTCGGCTACCCGGGGCGATGACACCGAGCCTGCCCGGCGAACCCGCCGTGCCGGTGGGGCTGGCCCGACTGGCGGTCGCCGTGCGGGCCGGCGCCGAGCCCCTTGGGTCGATCTGGGTCGTCGACGTCACCGGTTCGCTCGACGATGCTGCCGCCACCGAGCTTGAACGCGCCGCAGCCATCGCGGCGCTGCATATTCTGCGCGCCCGCAGCGCGGCCGACCTGGCTCGGGCGCAACGCGCTGTGCTCCTGCGCCGGCTGCTCGACGGCGATGCGGATGCCCGACTCGTCGCCGCTCAGCTCGGCCTCGACTTGGCCGGCCCGTTCGTGGCTCTGGCCTTTCAACCGCAGTTCGGCCCCGCGGGCGACGAGCTGCGCCTGAACCGGCTGGTTGATCTGGTGGCGATGGCCTGCGAAGCGCACCAGAGCGGCACGGAGTGTGTGGCCATCGGTACCACGGTCTATGCCCTTTTTTTCGGCGGTCAGCTCGACGACACGCAACTGATCGGCATCGAGGCGATGGCAGCACGGTTGGTGACCCGGGCTACGGGAGCGATGCGGATCGTGCTGCGGGCATCCGTTGGGTCGCGGGTGACCGGTGTCGACACGATCAGCCGGTCGCGGCGGGACGCAGATTTGGTCCTCCTGTTGACGGACCATTCAGCCGGTACCGGCCAGGTCGTCAGCGCGCGGAACGTCGGCAGCCGATTGAGTCTGCTCGAACTCGGGCAGGTTCTTCGGGATACCCCGCGGCTCCTTTCGGCACAGGCGCAGGCGGTGCTCAACCTCGATGCCCGCTCCGGCACCGAGTATGCCGCAACCCTGCGCAGCTACCTCGACTGCGGGCGAGACTCGGCCAGAACGGCCACCTTGCTGTCGGTGCACCAGAACACGCTGCGCTACCGACTGCGGCGGGTGCAGGAACTGTTCGGCATCGACCTCGACAACGCCGACGACACACTCATGCTGTGGCTGAGCCTGCGGGTGGGCGACTAGCTGTGCGGAGCAGAATAGTCCCGTGATACGTAAACGAGTGCTGGCCCACGGCGAAGTTCAGGGCGTCGGATTTCGGTACCACGCTACTGCCCAGGCCCGGCATCTGGGACTCGTCGGATATTGCCGCAACCGCCCGGACGGAACGGTGGAACTCGAGATAGAGGGCCGGGAGGCATCCGTTTCGCGCATGCTGCGCTGGCTCGAAACCGGCCCGCGATATGCCGTCGTCACGGCGCTCGACGTGAGCGACATCGCCGCGACCGGCGCAAGGGACTTTCAGATCACCGACTAGGGTCAAAACGCCCCCAACGCTGGCGTAGCGTTGCATTATGACCGCGCGCGAAAGCCCCGCCGGGGGACGCCAATGACGACGCGCACAGCGTTCGCTCTGGCGCGCCTCGGCCTGGCCGCAACCGGAATATTCGCTCTGAGCGGCTATTTCTACTACACACTCGGTGTCGCAACCTTTGCCATCGCGAATTTCTTCAGCTATTTCACCGTGCAAAGCGCCATCGCAGCGGTCGCCGTGATCGTCACGGCAGCCATCGTGGCCCTGCGGCGACCGACCGACCCGGCCTGGGTCGACATGCTGCGCGCCATGGTAACGACCTACATTCTGGTCTCCGGAGTGGTCTATGGAATCATCGTCTGGCAGTCTTCCAGCGCCAATTATTCAATCGAGGTGCCGTGGTCGAGCCAGCTGCTGCACTTCGTCATTCCGGCCTGCGCCCTGATCGACTGGATGGTCGACCCGTTCAAGGCTCGCCTGCCGTGGAAATATCTCGGCTGGGCCATCGTGTTTCCGGTGTTCTGGCTGGTGTTCACGCTCATTCGCGGGCCGATCGTCGGCTGGTATCCCTACTTCTTCCTCGACGCCCGGCAGGTCAGCGGCCCCGGTGAGACCGTGTTCTACTGTCTGATCATCGTGGCAATCATCACCGGAATCGCAGCGTTGCTCACCTGGATTACCCGATTGAAGCGGATGCCGCGGCACCTGCTGCCGCCGTGGGGTTCGTCGCTCTGAGCCGCGCGCCTATTCGTCAGAAACTGCCGCGTCGGGAACGGCCAGGAACGGCTCGAGCGCGGTGAGCGCCGCGGAGAGAAACTCGTCGTCATCGAGCTCGGACAGCCGAGTGGCGTTCTCGGCGGCCACGACCCCCATGAGAATGGGCTCCCCGGTGAGCGGCATCATGTTCACCCAGACCGGAAAATCGGCGTCTTCGCCGACGATGGTCCAGAGCCGGGCCTCGGTGTCCCAGAACGGCTCGTCGAAGCGCAGCCAGACCTTGTCCAGTACCCCCATGCCCAGGGCAGCAATGGCACCGCGATGCGCGAAGGGCAGCGCCGGCGAAAATTCGATCGCGGCAGTCTGCAACACGCCAAGCGGCACCGTGAGAATGACCCGGTCGGCCGAGAGCGACTCGCCGGTGCCGAGGCGCAGACTCACGCCACCGTCGTCGTGGGCGACCCGGTTGACCACGCTCGATAGCAATAGCTCCAGACCGTCGGCGTCACTTTTCAGCAGAGTAAAATAGCCGCCGATCACGATCTGGTCGTCGTCGGCGCTACCGATGTCGGTGGTGTACCAGGCGGACTGCTGACTCGGTGTTGCCCCGGTTTCAACCTTGAGTTTCGTAGCGATCTCGTACTCGAGCCAGTCGGCATCCGACAGGCCGTCGGCGTTGCGCGTGCTCGAAAGTTTCGCTTCACCCGAATCGATCAGGGCACGTTCAACCGAGACATCCTGCTGCTGATCCGCTGCCCAGTCGAGGGCACCGGCGACAGCCTCAGCGCCCAGCGTCGACACCTCGACGACGGCCCCGGCCCGGGTGCGCACCTCCGGGGTGCGCACGAACGGCAGCAGGCTGACCCCGAGCGTGGTCAGTTCATCGTCGAGAAAATTGTCAGAAGTGCGGTGCACAAAGGAGGGCCCACGTTCGATCGGAAAGGGCCAGTCGCTGCTGACGGTGTCGATGCGCCCACCGATGCGGTCGCGCGCCTCGATCACGACGACGTCGTAGCCGGCATTGACGAGTTGGCGGGCCGCTGTGATGCCGGCAATCCCGGCGCCGACGATGGTGATGCGTTCGCCGGGAGCCGCGACATCCTGCACCCGTCCGGCCGCCAGCAGACCAGAAGCGCGGGCGCCCTGCACAGTGCCGGGCTCGTCCACTGCTGTGGCTTCACCGGCGAAAAACACCCGGGCATCGACGGCCTGACCGAGCGCAACGCGGTGTTCCGGGGTGGCCCCAACGGCGGCGTAGCTGAAGGATCCGCGCGAGAAGGGGTCGGTCGACCAGTTGGTGCGGGAGACGGCGAGCGGCTGAGGAACCAGTGAGGGCGTGAGCGTGCTGGGCACAACGGATGGCGTCGGCACCGGCGTCTGCTCCGGCTCCACGCACGCCGCAAGCGCCAGGACTGAAAACCCCGACGCCGTGCCGAGCAGAAAAGTGCGCCGCTTCACGATCGGTCCAGCCCAGAACGGTCAGTCAGTCCGGCGCCAGTCATGATTCCAAACTACCGCAGACCGTCACTATTGTGGCTGCTGCTCCCGCCGGCGCTGGCCGGCTTCGGCGGTTTCCTGGCCCTGCGCCGGGCCACCCGAAGAACTCGGGCCATCGGCCCCGCCTCACGTTCCGGCCCGGGGGCTAATTCAGGAAATCCGGCCGGGCCAGGTCCGGGCACCCCGTGGTTTCGCGGTCGCGCGGGCTCGTCCGACCGGGATCTCCTGATTCAGCCACCACAAACCGGTGTGACGGGGGCCGGGCGAGCAGCTAGACGGGTTCCGGTCCGGTCAGGAAGCCGTCGACGAGCAGGGCGCGCACCTTGGGCAGCAGTTCGGCGGCAAGCGCTGGCTCGTCGGCGTCGAGCAGCTGGGCGAGCGCGCCGATGATGGCACCGACCGCGAGGTCGCCGTCGCAGGCACCGACCAATCCGGCCAGGGCTGTGTCGAGCGGCACCGAGCGGCCGAATCCGCTGCCCTGGTGCAGGGTCATCAGCGTCGGATCCGACTGGCCGGGCCAGTAGTGGCGCTCTTCGGTGACGTCGGAGGCCACGGTGAGGTTCGTGCGCAACAGGCGCGCATCATCCGTTGCCGCCTGCCAGTCGTGCGCGGCGAGACACTCGGCGAGGTGCGCGCCGAGCCCGGCCGGGTTATGGCCCAGGGCATCGGGCAGCCGTTCGAGGCGACGCAGGCCGGGAGCGGTGCCCAGGGTGGATGCGGCATCCGGCAGGCGCAGCAGCAGGTAGCCGAAGCCGACCCGGCCCACTCCGCGCGCCTCGAAGTCGTTCAGCCAGGCGTTGTACAGCCGGTCGAAGTCGGGACCGGGGCGGGTGCCGCCGTCGCGGATCCAGGTCTCGGCGTACTCGCCCGGCGTCTGCACCTCGCGCTCAATGATCCACGCGTCGAGGGCACCCGGCGTGAGCCAGCGCTCGAGTCGTTCGAAGGCATCCGTTTCATCGTGGTATTCCCAGTTGCCGAGCAGCTGCACGACGCCGCCGGGGGTGAGATGGTCGGCGGCCCCGCGCACGACGGCCTCGACCAGGGCGTCGCCGACCATTCCGCCGTCCCGATACTCGTAGCTCGGCACACCCTCGGCGCGCGGCGTGATCACGAACGGCGGGTTCGAGATAATGTGATCGAACCGCTCCCCCGCCACCGGCTCGAACAGGCTGCCAAAGCGAAACTCGATATTGTCGATCTCGTTGAGCTCGGCGTTCAGCGCCGCAAGCTCGAGCGCCCGCACCGAAATGTCGGTCGCGACGACCTGCTCGGCGTGCCGCGAGGCGTGCATGGCCTGGATTCCGCAGCCGGTTCCGATGTCGAGCACCCGCTCCACCGCCGTCGGCATCATGAGTCCGCTGAGGGTGCGCGAGGCTCCGCCGATGCCGAGAACGTGCGTTTCGCCCAGCGGATGCCCGAGCGCCAGCTCCCCCAGATCGCTCACGATCCACCAGCTGCCGGCGCCGTGCGCGTCGATGAAGCTGTACGGGCGCAGGTCGACGAGCGGGCATACGTCGGCCGAACCGTCCGCCGCCACGAGCCCGAGCTCCGCGGCGCCGACCGCCCCGAGCGTCGGAAGCGCGGCGTCGAGGTCGGCTCGCGGCACTGCGTCACCGAGCAGGAACAACCGGGCGAGGGTCGCGGCGGGCTCGTTCCGGCCGAGCTTCGCGGCGAGCGCGGCGAGCGCCCGCTGGGCCGGAACCCGCTGATTGCGGCGGAGGGCAGCATCCGCTTCAATGCCCCACAATCCGGTCAGGCCGGGAACCGAGAAGTGGGCGGCGGCGAGGTCGGTGCGGAGGCGGGGAACGAGAGTTGCAGAAGTCACCCGTCTATTCAACTCGATCTGCGGCCCACGCCCGAACGTCAGGCCGGTGAATCTGCGCCCCGCTGAGCGGAGCCGGCATGTCGTGCATTAGACCGGCGACCTACCCGTCAGGTCACAGCCAGCGCATCGTGAACGCGCGGGCGACGAGTTCGTTGGCCGGCGGCAGGGTGAGCGAACGCACGAGGGCGTTGCGGGCGCCGAGCCGCAGGCCATGGGCTGGCCGGCCCATATTCATATTGAATCCGGCCTGCACGGCCGCGCGGTGAGCGGCACTCCGGCGGGACCGGTCGTAACCACCCAGAACGGATGCCGCCACCGCCGGCTCCAGCAGCGCCCGCTGCAGCGCCGGCGCGAGCGCAACGGCGTCGAGCCAGCCCAGGTTCATTCCCTGCCCGCCGATCGGACTAATCTGATGCGCGGCGTCGCCGACCAGCACGATGCGGCCCGCCTGCATGCGTCCTGCAAGCCGCTGCTGCACGCCGAAGGCGCTCGCTGCCCCAAGCGGTTCGGCCACCCTGACGTCGGTTCGATGACGGACGAGCGCGGCCAGGTCGGCGCTGTCGGCTTCCGTGGCGAGAAAATCGGTCATCGCCACCCAGCGGCGCCGGCCGCCGGGCAGTGGAAAGGACTCCACCACGCCGCCGCGCTCGAAATAGAGCACCGCACCGGTGTCGCCCGGATCGGGGTCGGCGAAGTCGCCCATGAGATAGGTTTCGCTGCGGCCGAGCTGCCGCCAGGCGATGCCGGCCGCCGCCCGCACCCGGCTGCGGGCGCCGTCCGCGCCAATCACATAGCGCGCCTCGATTGGGCCGGCGTCGGTCGAGAGCACGACGGCATCGCCGCGATCGTGCACTCCGGTCACCGTCACACCGCTGCGATACTGCCCCGGCCTGAGCTGGTCGAACCGGGCGCGCAACAGGGCCTCCGTCTCGTATTGCGGCACCGCGACCACGAATGGATATTCCGGCGCTGCCCGCTCGAACGACAGCTGCCCGAGCCTGCGGCCGTCGCAGCGCACCTCCCCCTGGTGAATGCGTACCGCCCGGTCGAGCAGGGCGTCGGCGACACCGATAGAGGCGAGGGCGCGCAGCGACGGCGGGTGGATGCCGATCGCCCGCGAGCGCAGCGACGGCAGCTCGCGCTGCTCGACCACCTCAACATCGAGCCCGCCGACGGCGAGCACACAGGCGAGCATCGTACCGACCGGCCCGCCACCGACGATGACAACGTCACGCATCCGCTGCTTCCCAGCCCAGCACGAGCCGCGACGGCCTGCCGCGCGACACGGTCCATCCGACCGGAACCGCGGCCCGCAGCTCGACGGCGGTGTAGCTGCGTTGAATCGAGGTGAGCCCGTCCGGCCGAATATAGGAGTGTCGAAAGAACGGCCAGGTAGCCGCCGCGAACCCGAGATAGGCGAAGTTCGAGCGTTCGAGATCGGCGTGCAGCACCCGACGCCGCGCGAGCGATTCGGAGTCCACGAGCAGCCCCTTGAGCTCGTCGACGCTCAGGTGGTGCAGCACATGGTTGGAGACCACGAAGTCATAGTGCTCGCCCTCCGCGACAAGATCCGAGCTCAGCGCCCGCCGAAAAGTCAGCCCGGCAATCTTCGGTTGCGACGTCGCGAACACGTGCGCGCGGGCATCCGGGTCGATGCCGGTCACTCTCAGCCGCAGGCCGTCACGCACCGCCCAGCCGGCCAGCGCCCGCGACACATCGCCGCCGCCCGATCCGACATCGAGCAGCGTCAGTTCGGTCGTGGTTGACAGGGCGGGGCGGATGCTGCGGCGATAGATCCCCCACCAGCCCGAGACGACCGCATTGACCACGCGAAAATCCTGATAGGTGCGGGTGAGCATGGTCGGGTCACAGAGCGGGGAATCCATGATCTCCACCGCGTCGTGCGCGCGCGCGCGCAGGGAGGGAAGGGCCATTCAGCCCTCGATCACGGTCATCAGGCCGGACTCCACGGTGAGTCCGGGTCCGAACGCCATGGCGCAGACCCGCTCGCCGTCGGCCGTGGCCGGACCGTCCAGAATGGCCTTCATCACGAACAAAATGGTCGCGCTGCTCATATTGCCGTTGGTGCGCAGCGTCTGGCGCGAAGGCAGCAGCTGGTCGGGGCGCAGCTCGAGCTTCGCCTCGGTCTTGTCGAGAATGCTGCGGCCGCCGGGGTGGATCGCCCAATGCTCGATCACCGAACTGAGCGAGGCGGGGGGCGCGAGGGTGAGCACTGCCGCGCCCAGAGTCGAGCCGACGGCATCCGCTTCGAGGGAAGCAGTGGCTGCGAGCTGCCCGGTGATCGACACATCGCGGGCGAACAGTGGGGCGAGCGCGCCCTCGATGTGCTCGTCGATGATGTGCGGAACGTAGGTGCTCAGAATCATCTCGAAGCCCTCGTCGCCGATTTTCCAGGCCATGTCGCCCTCGCCGACCGGCGTGATCACCGTTTCGAACAGGTCGAGGCCCAAGGCCTTCTCGCCCGCGAGCGGGGCCCGCGCGCTGACGATGCCGGCGGCCGCGCCGTCGGAGAAGAGCGAGGAGGCAACGATGGTATCTGGATCGCTCGAGGTACGCAGGTGCAGCGAGCAGAGTTCGGCGCTGACCACCAGCACGACCGCGTTCGGGTCGGCCTCAACGAACTGCTTCGCGGTGCGGAGGGCCGGCATCGCTGCGTAGCAGCCCATGAATCCCAGGTGGTAGCGCTGCGTGCTGGCGTTCAGGCCAAGCTCCCGCACGAGCATATAGTCGGGGCCGGGCGCGTAGAACCCGGTGCAGGAAACGGTGACAACGTGCGTTATGTCTTCGGGACGAATGTCGCCGCAGGCGGCGAGCGCCCGGCGGCCGGCCTCGACGAACAGTTTGGTGGCCTCTTCGATGTAGAGCTCGTTGCGCACCCGGGTGCTCGGCATGAGCAGCAGCTGTTTGTGCGCGTCGAAGAACTGCGGTTCGATCGAATCGTTGTCGAGGGTCAGCTCGGCGATCACGGTATGTCGCGTCTCGATACCTGACACGTTGAAACTGGTGCTGACCAGCCGTTGAGCTAGTCGGCTGAGTCCGGGCTGGGCGGCGAAGATATCGCGCACCTGCTCCTGGATCAGAATCGTCGGGGGTACTACGGTCTGGAGCGCTCTCAGCGTGACGGCCATGAGTCAGTGTTGCACGCGACTTCTGTTCCGTACAGCCCTAGTGCGCCGAAAAATCGGCCCGACACAGCTTTTCGGGGGCGCCAGGCCACAGAACTCCCAGCTGCCGTGCATAACTGCGGAGATTGTCGGAACAGGATGCCCCATTTCGCGAAAAGGAGCCAATTTCGAGCAGATCTCCGCGGTTGTGAACGGGCAGCGAGCGAAATCTACGGAAGGCGGGCGAACAGCCGCGTTCCGCTGAGCGCAAGCAGCAAGCCTGCGGTAACGATGGCCGCGACGCCACCGAAATAGGCGACGACGGTGCCCAGCGTTCCGACGCTCTCGAACAGGCTGCTGTTCACCACGAGGGTAGCGACAAAGGCCAGCACGGAGACAGCACCGAAGCCGACCGACAGCCAGCGAATAACGCGAATGGTGGATCGGCGCAGGCCGATGAAGGCGGGCCACCGCGAGCTGGAGCCGTCGCCGGCGGCGCGGGGCAGCGCCCCGGCCCGCGGCCAGGCCAGCACGGCACCGGCCAGGCAGCCCCAGAAGGCAACCCAGAGCAGCCCGGCAATCACGTCACTGGGCCGATGCCACTGGTTGGCGAGCGTTGCGACCCCGGCCAGCACGGCAAAGGCGGTGCCCCAGCCGGCGACCATTGGCCTTGTGCGCGGGCTCGCCACCAGAAACACCACGAGAGCGGATGCCGCCGCCACCGTCGTATGCCCCGACGGGAAAGAGTTTCCGGCGTAGCCCTCGACGGCCAGATCGGGGCGGGCCAGGATGCCGTACTTGAGCAGCTGCGCGGTCGCCGTCGCTGCCCCGGCCGCCACCAGGGCGACGAGCAGGGTGCGCCAGTTGCGGCGCACGAGCGCGATGATCGCGGTCAGCGCGACGCCGAACACCACGGCCACATCGGGCACAGAGTCGAGCACCCGACCGGTGAACGGGGTGATGCTGCGGCGGCCGAATTCGGCGCCGTTATAGGCGAGCTGGTCGGACTCCTGGCCGGCATGGCCCCGCACGAAAAATAGGTAGAGACCGACGAATACGAGCGCGATCAGCGCGGCTCCGGCGAGGTAGCCATACGCCCCCTGTAGCGGAGCGTTCGGTTTGGATCTGGTGCGCACGGTCAAGCATGCCACAACCGGCTGGGAGCCCGAGCGGGTCGGCCTAGAGCGGCCACGTCTCCGGAACAAATCGCAGACCAGCCAGCGCGCCGCGCCGGCGAGCCCCTTTCCCGGCCAGGAACGGCCGGACCGTGGCCCCGAGCACCCGGGACTCGCCTACCGGGTCGCGAGCACGACCTTGCCGCGCAGGTGCCCGGCCATCAGGTGGCGGTAGGCGCCCTGCACCTGCTCGAGCGGGAACACCCGGTCGATCGGCAGCACGATCTCCCCGCTCCCGATCAGCGCGGAGAGGGCACGGAGGTCATCAATATCCGCGGCCTGTCCGCCCACCTCGGCAATGCCGGCGCCAGCCCGGTGGCCACGCGCGGCGATCGTGTTGATCCGACCGCCGGGAACGCCCAGCTCGAGTGCCGCATCGATGGTCGCGGCGCCGTTGTAGTCGCGGGCGGCGGTCACAACCGGCGCGGCTGCTCGTCGTGCACGATGCTCAGAACGCCTGGGCCACCAAATTCCTCAATGCGTACGTATCGAGCCATGCGGCCAGCCTGGGGTACGAATCCTGAGAACGATTCAATAACGGCACTTGCCCATTTACCCCGCCCGATGCAGGATTAAGGTGTGGCGTACACCGGTTGTTCAAGTACGTCTGATCGAATAGTGTCAAACATCGCGAAAGCGCGCCAGCAAAGCGCGTCCGCGACAAACGAATGGACGCTCCGTGAGCTTTCGAACGGCTGAATACCCCCGGCCGGATCATTTCCTGTTACACCTGAGCGACACCCACCTGCTGGCGGGGGGCTCGAAACTCTATGGCAGCGTCAACGTTGAAGCCCACCTGGCCGAGCTGTTCGCCGAGGTCGAGGCCTCCGGAGCCCAGCCAGAGGCCATCGTCGTCACCGGTGATCTCGCCGACAAGGGTGAGCCCGGCGCCTACCAGCTGCTGCGTCAGATCGTGGAGCCGGTCGCTGAGCGTCTCGGCGCCCGAATCGTCTGGGTCATGGGCAACCACGACAATCGCTCGGCTTTTCGCACCGAACTGTTCGGTGAGGTGGCCAGCGACGCGCCGATCGACCGGTCCTGCGACCTCAATGGCCTGCGCCTGATCACCCTCGACACCTCGGTGCCCGGTCACCACTACGGAGCCGTGACCGACCAGCAGCTGCAGTGGCTCGCTGAAGAGCTGCGCGTACCGGCCCCCGACGGCACGATTCTGGCGATGCATCACCCGCCCATTCCGAGCGTGCTCGACCTGGCCACCGCCGTCGAGCTGCGCGACCAGGACCGTCTGGCCGACGTGCTGCGCGGCACCGATGTGCGCAGCATCATTGCCGGCCACCTGCACTATTCATCGATGGCTATGTTCGCCGGCATCCCCGTGTCGGTAGCGTCGGCCACCTGCTATACCCAGGACCTCAACGTTCCCATCGGCGGAACCCTCGGGCGTGATGGTGCCCGAGCGTTCAACCTGGTGCACGTCTACCCCGGCACGGTTTTGCATTCCGTGGTTCCGCTCGGCCACTACCCAACGCTCGACTACGTGGATGCCGCCGAAAGCGCGCGTCGTCTGCGCGCTTCCGGCGTCGAGATCACGCCGTCGGAAACTCTGCCTGCACTGCGTGAGCCGCCCATGACACGGCCGATTCCGGTTCTGCACTAGCAGCCAGGCTGGCCCGTTCCCACGGTGCCACGATGGGAAAGTACAGGTTCAGGAACTCGGTGACCGCGGCGCGCCGCGCATCGGGCGTGATTTCCGGGTGGCTGCCGTCATTGAGACAGAACATGTCCTGATCGCGGCGCTTGCGCAGATGGTTCATCTGCCGCAGGGCGATGCGCAGGGTCGTCTCGATGTAGAGCGATCGCACCTGCGTCTGCGCGACCGCACGCCCGGTCATTAGAGCGTAATAGTGGTACAGCGAGTTGGTGACCGAGATGTCGGTCGCCGAGCGGAACCGGCTGGCTGCCGTGCGGCTGAAGTCCGCGGGGAACTCCTGTTCCAGCTCGAGCAGTACGCTCTTGCGCATGGGCGCGGGCGTGTGCTCGAGGTGGCGGGTCGTGACCTTGCCGAACCGGCCACGCAGCAGCGCTCGGTTCACGCGCGCGGCGTTCTCAAACCCGCTGCGGGTCGGGTCGTTCTCGCCAAGTCCGATTCGAGTGGATGCCTCCACGAACTTGGTCACTCCGCCCGGTGAGAAGAACAGTTCAGGGCCGACCGGGCGGCCGAAGAACATGTCGTCGTTGGAGTAGAGAAAGTGCTCGGCCAGGCCCGGAATGTGGTGCAGCTGGCTTTCGACGGCGTGCGAATTGTGGATGGGCAGCACGCTCGTGTCGACGAAGAAATCTTCGCTGCGCATGATGGTGACGCGGGGATGCTCGGCAAGCCACGCCGGAGCCGGTGAATCGGTCGCGATGAAGATGCGTCGAATCCACGGGGCAAACATATAGACGCTGCGCAGCGCGTACTTAAGCTCGTCGATCTGGCGAAAACGGGCATCCGAATCGTCGCCCTCGCCGATGACATAGGCCTTCATCCGCTTGGCGCGTTCCCGCTGGAACTCGTCGCTCGAGCCGTCGACCCAGCTGAAGACGAGGTCGATGTCGAACGTGACATCACTGGCCAGATCGTCGAACATATTCTGCAGGGTCAGCCAGGTGCGCCCATACAGGTCGATCGTGGTTTCGCGGGCCTCGGAGCGCGGCAGCCGGGTGCGCATAAGCGCGTTTTCGACCGGAGCGACGATTTCGTCCTCGCCAAAACGCCACAACTCGAACTGGAACGCTGTCTGGGCTCCGTAGCGCAGGCGTCCGATCGGTTCGATGCGCGGGCGGTAGACCCGAAAAACGCTGGACTTGCGCAGCATGGTGAGGGCGCCGTCGGCGAGGAGAAACTGCTGGTTCACGTTGCCGCCCTGCGGCTTGGCGTAAAAGGGCTCGTTGGCGAACGCCTCGCTCAGAACCTGAGTGATTTCCTTGCGACGCTTGCGGTCGACGGCGATGACCGGACGATTGTGGTCGCCGCGTACCAGCAGAAAGTCGATTCCAGCGCGGGTGAGGGCGTCGTAGACGGCAAGGAGGTCCTTGACCATGGACTCGTGCGGCGTGTAGTGGCCGTTGATGAGCGCGATCTCGCCCTTGCGCACGACGACGTCATCACGGTTGAAGCGGCGGGTGCGGGCATCCGGTGTGATCAACACCAACTCGGGCACACTGCTGAGGGAGAGAGTCGGGATCAGGCCGGTGTTCGTGGGCGGCTCGGGTTCGCTCGAGTCGTAGCCGACGGAGTCGGAACGAAAAGCGTCGGTGTCAAAAATGTCACCGCCGAAGGAATCGGGGTAACCGTCTTCTGGGGGTTCCGTGCGCGCATCCGGTTGTGCGTCTGGAATATCGAGTGTCGCCATGGTCCTCCTTGAAAAAGTGGAGCACTCAAACGCGGGGCAATTCGTGCCTGCGCCGGGGAGTGCGGCCGAAAAAGCCGGCGTGAACGCTGCTCTGCCTGTGTCTCGAACAGCTGACTCTCAGTATGGTGCCGCCGAGATTCTCGATGAGCGACCAGCGGCCGGTGACACGCAGGGGCGTTCACCTCAGTGTACGTCCCTGATGCCGGTAGTTTGCTGCACCCGCGCGACCGCGGGTGGCCTGCGAAACGGATGCTGCGGCATCCGTTTCGCACAGTCGGTGCACGTTAGAGGGCGGAGATGCCGAACAGGCCGATAATCAAGGCCATGAGCAGAATGGTCACGAGTTCGTGGGCCAGGTTGAGCACGGTGAGGCCGGCCGGGCGGCGGTCGAAGGCGTCGTGGGTGACCATGCGGGCCGCGGTGAATCCGGCCCAGAGGATGAGCCCGGTGAGCAGGGTGTTGAACAGAAAGTTGCCGCCGTAGAAGTTCTGGGCGATCGCCGCGGCGCCGGCCAGCACGGAGGCGGTGACGAAGCTGACGAAGCTGACGATGACCGTGATGATGATGGCGCCGGTGCCGCTGCCCTTCATGCTTTCCTGGGTGTGTCCGACGGCTTTCATCCAGTACCGGCCGAAGACCGCGCGGGTGTACCAGATCGAGCCGACGACCATGCTCGATGCGGTGGCCAGGAGCACGGCCCAGATGTTAATTTCGGGAACCATGAGGGATCCTTTCGACTGGTCCTGAACGTGGGGCGTAGGCGGTATCCCGATGTTAGTGCTTGTGTGGCCCGCCCAATTGTTGCTGTTCAGCGGCAATTTTGGCCAGAAGCGCGGCGGTGGCGTCGATCGGCGGCAGTTGAGCCGGGTCGGTGACCGGCAGTTGGCAGACGAAGTCGCGGCAGAGGTACGCGGTGGGCTGGCCGGTCTGCGCTGTTCGAGCGGCAAAGAGGTCGAATCCGGCGTCGGCGAAGGCGCAGGCCTGCGATTCGGTCACGGCGACGACGACGTCAGCCGGATGGCGCCGGGCGAGGTCGAGCAGGGTGGGGTTGAAGCCGATGGCGCCGTGAGCGGTGGGTTCGGGCTTGGTGGGGTCGGCGCGGACTCCGTCTGGCTCGTCTGGCTCGTCTGGCGAGACGATGACGAGCTGCTGGATCGGGGCGTTGAGCGCGTCGAAGAGGCGCAGCGCGGCGCCGAAGGCGAGCGGACGCTGCGGAGCGAGGGTGGCGACCAGGCTGAGTCCGGCCGCCGCGGCTCGGCGGTAGCGGTCGTCGCCGGTGAGCTGGTGGAGTAGTACGGCCGCGTCGACCGTGGCGGATAGTCCGGAGGGGTAGGCGCCCTCCGACGGGTCAATGGCGCTGACCAGGCCCTGCGCGGTGAGTACGGTATCCGAACCGTGCGGCGGGCGAAAAGCGGGGCTCGATGCCGTCGTGCTGACACCGGGGTCGGTCACTGCACCGGCCCGATCAGCAGCGTCGGTGGTGTCCGATAGCGTTCTGTCGAGCAGGTGACGAGCCTGGGTGGCGTATGTGACGTCACCGGTGACGAGAGCAAGTTCAAGGAGTCCCCGTGAGTACATGCCGTAGTCCTCCAGCGTGGCCTTCGCATCCGAGGAACGTTCGCCGGAGGCAGATCCGCTGACGGAGGCCCGTACCAGCGTGCCATCAGCGCGCTCGTGGTGCACGCGCAGATAGTCGGCCGCGCGGCGGGCGGCGGCGATCAGGTCGGGCTGGTCGAAGGCGAAGCCGGCTCGGGCCAGTGCTTGGATGGCGAGGCCGTTCCAGCCGGTGAGTACCTTCTCGTCGCGGGCTGGCGGGGTCTGCCGGAGGCGGTCGCTGGCTTCGAGGGCGTAGTAGCCGCCCTCGACCCGCTGGCCGTCGACTGTGCTCTCCGAATCCTGGGCACTCGCGAAACCGCCGCTCGGCAGCTGCATCACGTCGCAGAGAAAGCGTGCGATTCCCTCGGCGACGTGGCGTGCCCACGGCGCTTCGGTGAGCATCCAGGCGCTGGTGTAGAGGCCGAGCAGTTGGGCGTTGTCGTAGAGCATGCGTTCGTAGTGCGGATCGCTCCAATCGCGATTGACGGCGTACCGAAAGAAGCCGCCCTCGATCGGGTCCCGCAGGGGTGACGCTCCCATGAGTTTGAGCGTGCGCACGGCGAGCTCGGGGCCTGGGTCGTCGATCCCACCGTGCCCGAGCAGAAAGGAGAGTGCCGGCGCCACCGGAAACTTCGGCGCGCCGCCGAAGCCGCCGAACGAGGCGTCCTCGTAGGCGACCAGTTCGGCCACCGCCTGGTCGAGCCGGTCGGCATCGGGTCCAGCACCGGGCCCACCGCCGGACGCGGAGCCGACTCCCGCGGCCAGGTCACGCGCCGACTCGGCGAGCATCTCTGCGACCCGAGCCGCGCCCGCCGTCAGGTCCGCGCGGCGCGTGACCCAAGCATCCGTCACCGCGGTCAGTACGTCGCGAAATGACGGATGCCCCGGCTGCCCGACCGGCGGAAAGTAGGTTCCGGCATGAAAGGCCCGGCCGTCGGGCGTGACGAACACGTTGAGCGGCCAGCCGAGCCCGTCGATAAACGCGCTTGCCGCGGCCAGGTAGCTCGCGTCGACGTCGGGGTGCTCCTCACGGTCGACCTTGATGCTCACGAAGTGGGCGTTGAGGTACTCCGCGATGGCCGGGTCGCTGAAGCTCTCCCTGGCCATGACATGACACCAATGGCAGGTGGAATAGCCGATCGAGACGAGCACCGGCACGTCCCGCTCGCGCGCTTCGGCGAAGGCCTGCTCGCCCCAGCCGAACCACTCCACCGGGTTGTCAGCGTGACTGCGGAGGTAGGGACTGATGGCGTCGGCGAGGTGATTAGGCATGTTCCATTCTGCTCCCGCTTGGCCAATTCGAGCGATACGGGCCTAAACGACGCCGAGCAGTGCACTCCGGCGGCGTTGTACCCGCACCCAGACGATGAACCCGATGATGGTGAACGCCCCGTAGAACAGATACAGCACGGCGGAGGCGTAGTAGCCGGCGCTGATCAGCAGCGGCACCCCGACTACGTCGACGGCCACCCAGATCAGCCAGAACTCGGTCCACCCCTTGGCCATACCGTAGGTCGCGAGCAGCGAACCGGTGAAGATCCAGGCATCTGCCCAGACCGGTTCGAACGAGCCGAGCGCACGAAAAATCGGGGTGAGAACGAGGGTGCCGCCGATCAGCCCAGCGGCAAGCAGAATGCGGGTGCGGTTGCCAGCCCAGTGCGGCGCGACGGCAACGTGCACGGCGGAATTGCGGCTGCGCTGCCACTGCACCCAGCCGAAGATCGACACGACGATGAACATGATCTGACGGCCGGCCTGCCCAAGCAGGTTGACCGGGTTCGGCGTCCCGAACACGGCGCCGAGGAACACTGTGAACAACAGCACGTTACCGACGATCCCGACCGGCCAGGCCCAGATCTTGCGGCGCATGCCCCCGACGGCGCTCGCAATTCCGAAGGCGTTGCCGATGACCTCGCGCCAGAGAATGGTCTGGGTGCCAAGCTGCAGCTGCGCGTCGAATAGCCATTCAATGGGATTCATGGGATCTTTTCTGCCAAACGGCACGCACTCGCGCACCGGCGCGGGGAAAACGCAGCACATCCCAATGTACGCCGCTGACCGGCGGAATCTGGCCGGTGACGCAGCAGTGCCCCCGCAGGCCAACGGTCACGCTGGGGCACTGCCTTCAAACGGATGCTGAGGGCTAGTTCACCTCGTGAAGGTGAGCCGAGTCGCGGGCCAACCCGCCGCGCTCCCGCGACCTGGCTAGTTCACCTCGTTGGGGTGAGCCGAGACTCGGCCGGCGCGCTCGAGCGCGGAGATCATGGTCACCTCGGTGTGGGTCAGTTCGAAGTCGAACACGTCGAAGTTCTCCGTCATGCGCGCGAGGCGGTTCGACTTGGGGAACAGAATGTTGCCGATCTGCAGGTGCCAGCGAATGACGACCTGCGCTGGCGACTTGCCGTGCGCGTCGGCAGCATCCGCTATCACCTGCTCGTCGAACAGGGGGTACTTGCCTTGGCCGAGCGGGCCCCAGGCTTCAATGTTGATGCCGTTTTCGCGAGCGAAAGCGATGACCTCCGGCTGCTGGTGTGCCGGGTGCAGCTCGATCTGGTTGACGGCGGGCACGATGCTGGTCTCGTGCAGCAGCCGGTCGAGGTGCGGCACCAGAAAGTTGGACACGCCGATGGAACGGGCACGGCCCGACTCCTGAATCTTTTCGAGGGCCTTCCAGCTCTCGACAAACTTGTCGTTGGCCGGAGCCGGCCAGTGAATGAGGTACAGGTCGACGTAGTCGAGGCCCAGCTTCTCGAGGCTCTCCTCGAAAGCGTCAAAGGCTGATTGGGTGCCCTGACGGTCGTTCCACAATTTGGTTGTGATGAACAGCTCGGAACGGTCGATGGCCGAAGCGGCGAGTGCCTTGCCCACACCCTCCTCGTTACCGTAGATGGCAGCGGTGTCGATGTGGCGGTACCCGACCGACAGCGCGTCGGCCACAATGCGGGTGGTTTCGTCGGGCTCGACCTTGAACACGCCGAAACCGAGCTGAGGAATCGTGTGGCCGTCGTTGAGGGTGATGGTGGGAACAGATTTCGTCATCGCCCCAGCCTATAAGCCGGGGTCCTCGACGCTCTCTCCCAACCCCCAATGTTCACTGACCGCGAAAGCGCCCGCGCTGGCCAGCACGGGCGCTTTCACGTCGCGGGTGGGGGCGAAGTAATATTGAGACTTCATGGAAACGCTCAATATCACCTTCCCGCCCGAACTGCCGGTCAGCCAGCGTCGGGAGGACATTGCCCGCGCCATTCGTGACCACCAGGTCGTGATCGTCGCCGGATCGACCGGGTCGGGCAAGACCACCCAGCTGCCCAAGATCTGCCTCGAGCTCGGCCGCAAGAACATCGGCCACACCCAACCGCGCCGGCTCGCCGCGCGCACCATTGCCGAACGCATTGCCGAGGAGCTCGGCCAGGAGGTCGGGCAGCTCGTCGGCTACCAGGTGCGGTTCACCGACAAGGTCGGTGCTGATACCCGCATTAAGTTGATGACCGACGGCATCCTCTTGAATGAAATTCACCGCGACCGGATGCTGCGCAAGTACGACACGATCATCATCGACGAGGCGCATGAGCGCAGCCTCAATATTGACTTTCTGCTCGGGTATTTGCGGCAGCTCCTGCCCAAGCGCCCCGATCTCAAGCTCATCATCACCTCGGCGACGATCGACCCGGCCAGTTTCGCGAAGCATTTCGCGGCCGCCGACGGTACCCCGGCGCCTGTCGTCGAGGTGTCAGGGCGCACCTTCCCGGTGGAGATTCGCTACCGCCCGCTCGTAGCGGAGCCCGGAATAGACGACGATGATGACACGACGGATGCCGCTCCCCCGGTTGACCGCGACTACATCGAGGGCATCACCACCGCTCTCGACGAGCTCGAGCGGGAGTCGAATGGTGATGTGCTGGTCTTCCTTTCCGGCGAGACCGAGATTCGCGACGCCGCCGACGCGCTGCAGGGCAAGTACGCCTCCTCGGCCAGCCGCAATCCTACCGAGGTGCTGCCGCTGTACGGCCGGTTGTCGTCGGCGGACCAGCACCGGGTGTTCCAGCCGTCGACCGTGGCCGGGGTCAAACGACGCATCGTGCTTGCGACCAACGTGGCCGAGACCAGTCTGACTGTGCCGGGCATCCGTTATGTCATCGACGCCGGAACGGCGCGGATCAGCCGCTACAGCGTGCGGTCCAAGGTGCAGCGGTTGCCGATCGAAGCGATCTCGCAGGCCTCTGGCAACCAGCGCAGCGGCCGCAGCGGCCGCACCAGCGACGGTATTGCGATTCGGTTATATTCCGAAGAAGACTATATGCGCCGCCCGGAATATACCGAGCCGGAGATTCTGCGCACTAACCTCGCCGCGGTCATTCTGCAGATGATCTCGCTCGGCCTCGGCGATATTGCGTCGTTCCCGTTTCTGACCCCGCCGGACAGCCGCAATATCAAGGACGGCCTCGACCTGCTCGCCGAACTCGGCGCCATCGAGGCGGAGGGTACCGGTCGCACCAAGAGCGGTCGCCGCCCGGTTGAAACGGATGCCGCCCCCGCCGCCGGCCCGGCCACCCCGCGCCTGACCCGCATCGGCCAGCAGCTCGCGCAGCTGCCGATCGATCCGCGCTTTGGCCGCATGGTGATCGAGTCGAAAACGCAGGGCACCAGTAGGGAAGTCATGGCGATCGTTGCCGGGCTGACCATTCAGGATCCGCGGGAGCGCCCGCTCGAACGGCGCGCGCAAGCCGACCAGTTTCACGCTCGGTTCGCCGACCCGACGAGCGATTTTCTCAGCCTGCTCAACCTTTGGAACTACCTGGAGAAGCAACAGTCCGAACTCGGCTCGAGCGCCTTCCGTCGACTGTGCAAGAACGAGTACCTGAACTACCTGCGGGTGCGCGAATGGCAAGACGTCTTGCGCCAGTTGCGCCAGCTCGCCAAGCCGCTCGGCCTGCACCTCGGTGAACCGAGCGCCAACCCCGACGGCGTGCACCGGTCGCTGCTGGCCGGGCTACTCTCGCACATCGGGCTGAAGGACGTCGCCAAGAAGGATTATGTCGGTGCCAGGCAGCAGCGCTTCGTGCTGTTTCCCGGCTCAACCCTGGCCAAGAAGCAGCCGAACGCGGTGATGAGCGCCGAACTGGTCGAAACCAGCCGGTTGTTCGCCCGCATGAACGCGGTCGTCGACCCGGCCTGGGCCGAACCGCTCGCCGGCAACCTGTGCAAGCGCAGCTACTCCGAACCGCACTGGGAGATGAAGCAGGGCGCCGCCGTCGTCTACGAACGGGTCACCCTGTACGGCGTACCGATCGTGGCCCGCCGCCGGGTGCAGTTCTCCCGGATCGACCCGGCGTATGCCCGCGAGTTGTTCATTCGGCACGCGCTGGTCGAGGGCGAGTGGGACCGCGCGTCTGGACCGCAGTCTGCCTCGGCCGAGAAGGAAGCGGATCGCGGCTCCCGCGGACCATCCCGCAACGAACGCGTCAGCATCTCAACCGACGGCGGCGACGCCAGCGGTGGGCGCGGCGCTGGCCGCGCCCCCGCCGTTGGCTCGAGCGCCAGCCGCGGCGGACGTCCCGGCCAGACGGGCGACCCCGGCATGTGGGCGTTCGAACGGGCCAATGCTCGGCTGCGGGAGGAACTGGCCGAGTTGGAGGAGCGCACCCGGCGCCGGGACATCCTCTTTGATGATGAAGCGGTGTTCGACTTCTATCAGCGTCGCATTCCGGCCGATGTGTCGTCGACCAAGAGCTTCGAGGGCTGGTGGCGCACTGCCCGGTTCGATACCCCCGACCTCCTGACCATGACCGCCGACGCGCTCGTCGCCGAGGACTCCCCCGAGATCGACGAGGGGGTCTTTCCGCCAAGCTGGCAGCAGGGCGACCAGCGTCTGACCCTCGGCTACCGTTTCGAACCCGGCGAAGAAGACGACGGCGTGACCGTGCGCATTCCGCTCGCGCTGCTCGCCCGCCTCTCGCCGAACGGTTTCGACTGGCAGGTGCCCGGCCTCCGCGCCGAGCTCGTGACCGCCATGATCAAGTCGCTGCCGAAAAGCATCCGGCGCAATGTCGTGCCCGCCGCCGACTGGGCAGCTCGGCTGCTCGGCGAGCTGCCGAGCGAGCCCGGAATCGTGGAGGCGCTGCCGACGCCGGTGCCGCAAGGCTCGTTCGCCGAGACGCTCGCCGCGCTGATTCAGAAGCTCACCTATGTGCCGGTTTCCGCGCGCGACTTCGAGCTGGGCCGGGTTCCGTCGCACCTGCGCATGACCTTCGTCGTCACCGACGAACGTGGGCGCACGGTCGCCGCCGACAAGGACCTCGCCGACCTGCAACGGCGGCTCGGTACCCGCGTTCGGGAGAGCGTCGCGAAGGCGACGAGCGCTGCGGCTCCCAGCAACGCGATCGAGCGCGGCGGCATCACCACCTGGGATCTCGGCGAGCTCCCGCGCTTTCTCGACACGAAGCAGGGTGACAACACGATTCGCGGGTATCCGACGCTGGTCGACGATGGGGCATCCGTTTCTATTCGCATGATGAGCACCGAGCTGGAGCAGGCGCGCGCGCTGCCCCGCGGGGTGCGCCGGCTGCTGCTGCTGGCGACGCCGTCGCCGGCCGCGTATGTGCAGCAGCACCTGACCGCTGCCGAGAAGCTTTCGCTCGCGACCAGCCCGTATAAGAGCACGCAGGCCCTGTTCGAGGATTGCCTCGCCGCCGCGGTTGACGACGTGCTGTTTCGTGTGCGACCCGACGGGCAGGTGTTCATGAAGGCCGAGTTCGACACCATTCGCGACCGGGTCTCGGGAGTCGTGATGGACTCCATGTTCGAAACGGTCGGCCTGGTCGCCCGCATTCTGACCGCTCATCGACAGGCCGACAAGGCGCTCAAGGCCGCGACCAGCATGGCCTTGCTGCCCGGAATCAGCGATGCCCGCCAACAGCTGACGGCCCTGGTCTACCCAGGATTCGCCAGCGAGACCGGCCTGGCCCAACTGCGCCACCTGCCGCGCTACCTCAGCGGAATCAGCGCCCGGGTGCCGAAACTGGTCGACAACCCCAGTCGCGACCGGGTCTGGATGAACGAGACCCAGGCCGCGACCATGCGCTTCGAGAATGCCGGCGGCACGATGCCGCTCAAAGCGGATGCCGCGGCGCCGGTCCTGCGCGCCCGCTGGATGATCGAGGAGCTGCGCATCAGCCTGTTCGCGCAGGAGCTCAAGGCCGCCGAATCCGTGTCGCTGCAGCGCATCCAGAAGGTGCTCGCCGGGTAGTTTGCCGCTACGGCCGTATTCTGCGGCCCGGGCCCACCTTACGCAACCGGGCCCATGATCTATCATGGGCCTACTTTCCGGGCCCGGGCCCGGAAGGCAATGGAAGCGAAGCCGACGGGTGGCGGCACTGTCCGGCCCCACGCGTTGGACTATCGAAGTGCACGCACCGGTAACTTTCTGCGGCCCGGGCCCACCTTACGGAACCGGGCCCATGATCTATCATGGGCCCGGTTTCCGGGCCCGGGCCCGGAAAGTAGAGAGCGGGGGCTAGAGGACCTTGGAGAGGAAGGCCTGGGTGCGGTGGTGCTGGGGGTTGGCGAGCACCTCGGTGGGGATACCGCTCTCGACGACGACTCCGCCGTCCATGAAGACGAGCGAGTCGGCGACCTCGCGGGCGAAGCCCATTTCGTGGGTGACCACGATCATGGTCATGCCATCGCGGGCCAGGCCCTGCATGACGTCGAGCACTTCGCCGACGAGCTCGGGGTCGAGCGCGCTGGTCGGCTCGTCGAACAGCATGAGCTTGGGCTCCATCGCGAGGGCACGGGCGATCGCGACCCGCTGCTGCTGGCCGCCGGAGAGGTGCGCGGGGTAATAGTCGGCCCGTTCGGCCAGCCCGACCCGGGCCAGCAGGGCGCGGGCGTTGGCCTCGACCCCGGCCCTGGACAGGCCCTTGACCCGGATCGGCGCTTCCATCACGTTTTGCAGCGCGGTCATGTGCGGAAACAGGTTGAAGCGCTGGAACACCATGCCGATATCCCGGCGCTGCCGAGCGGCCTCCTTGGGGCGCATCTCGTAGAGCTTGTGGTTGGCCTCGCGGTAGCCGATGAGCTCACCGTCGACGCTGAGGCGCCCTGCCGAGACCACTTCGAGGTGGTTGATGCAGCGCAGGAACGTGGACTTGCCGGATCCGCTCGGCCCGACCAGGCACATGACCTCGCCGCGCTTGACCTCAAGCGAGATGCTCTTAAGCACCTCATTGGAGCCGAAGCTCTTGGAGACACGGTCGGCGACCACCATGGGCGTCTCAATAACAGCGGACATCAGCGGTCCCCCTTCGGCGAATCGGTCGGCGAATCGGTCGGCGGCGTTTCGAGCGGCAGCTGCGGCGGCAGGACCACGGTCGGTTGGCCGCTGCCGACGACATGGGTGACGCCGGTCGTGACGCCCGTGATCGACGAGGTGGCGTCATCCGCTTTCTTGTTCGGACGACGGTCACCGATGCCGCGGGCGAACCGCTTCTCGAGAAAGTACTGACCAACCATGAGAATCGAGGTGAAGAACAGGTACCAAATCGATGCGACGATGAGCATCGGCACCGTCTCGAAGGTGATGGCGGCAATGTCGCGCGAGCGCGTGTAGAGCTCGAGCGTGAAGGGGATGGCGACCACGAGCGAGGTCGTTTTCAGCATCGAGATGACCTCGTTGCCGGCCGGTGGAATGATCACCCGCATCGACTGCGGAACGACCACGCGCACCATGGTCTGGAACCAGCTCATGCCGAGGGCCTTGGCCGCCTCTTCCTGCCCACTGTCCACCGAGAGCAGGCCGGCGCGCACGATTTCAGCCATGTAGGCGGCTTCGTTGAGGGCCAGTCCGATGACTGCGAGGATGAAGGCGCTCAGCGCGACCCGGGTCGGGAACGATACCAACGGTTCCGTGAACGGCAGCCCGATGTCGATCGACTGGTAGATCGTGCCGATCAGGCCCCAGAAGGCGAGCTGAACGTAGACCGGGGTGCCCCGGAAGATCCAGAGGTACACCCAGGCCATGCTATTGACCACCGGGTTGGGCGACAGCCGCATGATCGCCAGGGTCACGCCGAGAATGATCGCGATGACCATCGAGTAGACCGTGAGCTGCAGGGTGACGAACGCCGCCTGCGAGATGCGCTGGTCGAACAGATACTTGCCGACGGCTGGCCAGTCATAGGCTGGCCGCATCGCCGCATCGGCGATGAAGAGCGCAACGAGCAGCAGTAACACGACCGCGAAGGTGTTGCGCCACGGGTGGCGCAAGCGAATCGCCTTGATTCCGGGCTCCGTCTTGCCGCCGGGCGCGGCCGTGTTCGTCATGATGCGGGTCGCTTATTCTCTAGCCGTTGGATGCGGCGTTGATGGTGATGGTGTCGATGCCACCGTCGGTGACTCCCCACTCGGAGAGGATCTTGCCGTAGGAACCGTCGTCAACCATGGACTGCAGGGCAGCCTGCACGGCTTTGGTCAGTTCCGAACCCTTGTCGACGGTGATGCCGTACGGCGCCACATCGAAGCTTTCGCCGGCGGGCTCCAGCTTGCCCTCGGCCTTGGAGATGGCATACAGGGCGACCGGCGAGTCGGCGCTGAGGGCATCAGCCTTGCCGAGCACGACCGCGTTGGTCGCTTCGTCCTGCGATGGGTAGGGCAAAACCTCGATTGCCTCCAGCCCGGCGGCGGCACAGGCCGCGTTCTTGGCGGGAAGTTCGTCGGTGTGCTCAACCGTGTTGGCCTGTACAGCGACGGCCAGGCCGCAGGCGTTGTCGGGGTCGACGGTACTGCCGACGGGCGCGGCCCAGAGGATGCCGGCGTTGAAGTAGTTGACGAAGTCGACCTGCTTCTCGCGTTCGAGGTTGTCGGTGAACGAGGATTCGCCGATGTCGACGGTGCCGCCGGTGATTTTGGGAATGATGGTGTCAAAGGACGCGATCTCGTACTCGGTGTCCAGGCCGAGCTTGGCCGCGATGCCGTTGGCGAGTTCAATGCCCCAGCCGATCGGTGCGCCGGACTCGTCCTTGTACTCGTTCGGCGGGTACGCCGCGTCGGTTCCGATAATGAGCACGCCCGCGCTCGCAATGGATTCGGGGAGCAACGCGACGGCTGCGGCATCCGCTTCGATCGTGGTTCCGGAGTCTGAGGGCGTCGTGGCGGTCGTGGTGGTGTTGTCGACACAGCCGGTCAGTAGCAGAACGGCGGTGGCGGCGAAAGCCGGAACGATATAGCGTGCGCGCATGGCACTTCCTTCTTGATTTGGTCGAAAATGCGCGGATTCTACGGTGAATCCACACGCGAGTAAGACCTAACGATCCTAGTGCAACCGCAGCCGACTGTTTTCGAGCCCCTGGAATTCAAGCGGTTTTGACCAGCGGATGCTGCGGATCTATCGTCAAAAGGTGCCCAACCTGAGACCGAACATCCTGTACACCTCACCGACCGACCCGCTCGCGGCAGCGCTGGTGGCCGAACTCTCGCGGGAGTATGACGAGCGCTACGGCCTGAACAACGGGATTCCCTCGTCGGTCGAGCTCAGCCGGTATCCGGCCCGGCGCTTTCAGCCGATCGATGGCGGCACCTTTTTGCTGCTCGTCGAGAACGGAAAAGCGGTTGCCGGCGGCGCGTTCATGCGGGGCGAGAATGATTCCGTCGAGGTGAAGAGAGTCTGGACGCACTCCGCGCATCGCCGCCGTGGCCTGGCCCGCCAGGTGATGGCCGAGCTGGAGGCCGAGGCGGGGCGGCGGGGCATCCGTTCTATTGTGCTGACCACGGGAGCACGACAACCCGAGGCGGTGGCGCTGTACCTGTCGCTCGGGTATGAGCCGCAGTTCGACCTTGACGACGATTGGGAATCGATCGGGTATTTGGAGTTTCGCAAGCAGCTCGCCGTGGTCGACGAGCAGTTCAGCTAGAACATGCTGAATACGGAATATGTGTACGAGGCAGCCGATTCGGCGGCTTCGAGCAGCTGCACGGTCTGGTCGACGACCTCGGTGAAAGGCAGGTTGTGCGCCAAGAGTGTGCAGAGCGGGCACCAGCCCGGTGGTTGACCGGCCAGCCGGGCCCTGCAGCTGTGCGGCGTGCAGCGCCTCGATAGCGAGAATCTCAAGCAAGAGCGCGACGACCCGGTCGGCCGCATTCGAGAGCCGGTCCTTGCCCGAACCACCGGGGTTGCGTCCTTCGAGCTTGACCAGCACCCGGGCCGGCAGCCCGGCGGCGAGCACCCGCAGCTCAACCAACGGGGTATTACCCACAAGGTCAGCGACACTCGCGAGCACGTCTTCGCGCAGCGGTTCTTCCGCGGACGGTATCGGTGCCGCGAGGTGCCCGGTACTGCTCACCTCTCCATGGCAAATCTCCCGGCGCACACTGACCCCAGGGGTGCGACTATTGCCGGCACGCCGAAAACGGATGCCGCGGCGCCTGCTGGCTTACGCTGCATCCGTTCTGAGAAAAGTTACTGAATAGCGGCGGAGAGCAGGGCGACGTAGTCGTCGAGTCCCCAGCTCAGCGAGAGTCCGGTGGGCGGAGAAACGGACGAGATGAAGGCCGCGCCGACCGGGCTTGCGACCGTGCCTGCCTGCACCTGCGGCATGGCCTGGGCGTAGCTCGCGTTCAGGAACGCGTCGGACTCTTCCTGGGTGGAGCCGAAGTTGACCAGCAGGTCGCTGTCGAGCTGGTCGAGCTGCTCGTAGCTGAGCGTGTAGTAGAAGCTCGCCTCGTCGGTCGCGAGGTCGTCGACGGCGGGAGCGCTGACGAAGCCGAGGTCGAGGGTGAAGTCGACGCGCGGGTCTTCCTTCTTATAGATGTAGAAAGTTCCGGCGCTGTCGCTGGTGAGGGCGATGGTCTTGCCGGCGAATTCGGGGTGCGCGGCAGCCTGATCGGCGATTTCGGTGTCGATCGATGCGAGCAATTTGTCGGCCTCATTGGTCTTGCCGAGCGCGGTTCCGGTGATTTCGATCAGTTCGCGCCACGGGGTGGCCCAGGCGTCGCCCGGGTAGGCGACGACCGGGGCGATCTCGCTGAGCAGGTCGTATTCCTGCTCGGTGATGCCGGAGTACGCGGCGAGAATCACGTCCGGCGCGGCCGCGGCGATGTCTTCGTAGGGCGGCTCCTGGGTGTCGGGCAGAATGACGGGCATCTCTTCGCCTTCGAGCGCCTCGTTAATCCACGGCAGCACGCCGTTTTCATCGCCGGCGTAGCTTTGGAACGGCATCGCCACCGGAGTCACGCCGAGCGCGATCGCGTCGTCGGCGCTGCCCCAGCCCCAGGTCACGACGCGGGTCGGCTGCTCGTCGATCGTGGTTTCGCCGAACGCGTGCTCGATAGTGACGGGAAAGCTGCCGGATGCCGCGGTGTCCGCGGCAGGGTCGGTCGCGTCATCCGCGGCGGCCGTGCAACCGCTCAGGGTCAGAGCGAGAATGCCGGCGGCGGCAGCCAGTGTGACGGTGAGGCGTCGGGACACGAAAATCTCCAGTTCGTCGGGCGCGGGCGACATTCTCGCCCTGCTTGATAAGGGTAGCCTACCCTAAATTCAAACGCGTTCGATTTGTCGGGATTCGGGCGCGGCCTCTGGGACCGCTGTCGGAGGGGCAGCAGGCGCAGCGCTGGGGACAGCGCTGTCCGACCCTGAAGCCGGCGCCCGGCCGTGGAACCGACCGATCGGTACGACCATGGGCGAGCCGCAGACCGGGTCGGGTCTGATGAGCGCCTCGAGGTCGAAGGCCTCGCGCACGATCTCGGCCGTGAGCGTCTCGGCCGGCGCGCCATTGGCGACGATGCGTCCAGCCCGCATAACGACAAGGTGATCGGCATAACGGGCGGCCAGGTTGAGGTCGTGCAGCACCATCACAACGGTCGTGCCGCGCTCACGATTGCGTTCGAGCAGTAAGTCGAGCACCTCAATCTGGTGGGTGACATCGAGAAAGGTGGTCGGTTCGTCGAGCAGCAGAATCTCGGGATCCTGCGCAAGCGCCATGGCAATCCAGACGCGTTGGCGCTGGCCGCCAGAGAGGTCCTCGAGGCGGCGGGAGGCGAGCTGGTCGGTGTTGGTGGCGGCCATGGCCGCGGCAACGGTCTCTCCGTCGGTGCTTGACCACTGCCGAAACCAGCCCTGGTGCGGGTAGCGTCCACGCCCGACGAGGTCGGCCACGGTGATGCCGTCCGGGGCGACCGGCTGCTGGGGCAGCAGGCCCACGACGGTCGCGACTTTCTTGCCGGGGAGCGCGGCGATGTTGCGACCATTCAGGGTGACCTGGCCGGCATCCGGTTTCAGCAGCCTGGCGAGGCCCTTGAGTAGCGTGGATTTGCCGGAGGCGTTGGCCCCGACGATGACGGTGATCGCGCCGGGAATCACCTCGAGGTCGAGGTTGTCGATGATGCGGGTCTGGTCGTAGCCGAGGCTGACGCCCTCGGCGCGCAGGAGCTGGGTCATCAGGCGCCCTTTCCGGTTGTATTGCTGGTGGCGAGCAGCCAGAGCAGGTAGGGGGCGCCGATCGCGCCCGTGATGATTCCGGCCGGCAGTTCGAGCTGCCCCGGCAGCAGGTGTTGGGCGGCGAAGTCGGCGACCGTGGTGATCAGCGCTCCGATCAAGGCGGCCGAAATCAGGGCGAGCCCCCCGGAGCCAACGATGCGACGGGCGATCGGCGCCGCGACGAACGCCACAAAGGCCAGCGGGCCGACCGCCGCTGTCGCCGTCGCGGCGAGGGCGACCGCGATCACGAGCAGCACGAGTCGGGTGCGTTCGGCGCCAACGCCGAGGCTCGTCGCAAGATCGTCACCAAGCTGCAGGGCGCGCAGGCGGCCACTCAGCAGCCGAATGATGGGCAGCAGCACGAGCAGCACCACGGCGACGACCGAAATATCCTGCCAGCGGGCACCGCTCACACTGCCGACCAGCCAGAGCAGGGCGCCCTGCGCGTCATTCAGGTCGGCGCGGGAGAGCAGATAGCCGAGCAGCCCTTGCACCATGAACGCGACCCCGACACCGATCAGCACAAAGCGGTAGCCGACGACTCCGCCGCGCCAGGCCAGCAGATAGATAGCGCAGGCGACGATAATGGCCCCGGCAAACGCCGCGAGCGAGGTGGCGACGGCACCGAAGCCGAGAATGAGCATGCCGAACACTGCCGCGGCGCTCGCTCCCCCGGTCACTCCGATAATGTCCGGGCTCGCGAGCGGGTTGCGCAACACGGTCTGGAACAGTGCGCCCGAGATTGCGAACGCCACGCCGACGAGCACGGCGAGGGTCAGCCGCGGCAGACGCAACGACAGCACGATGAAGTTCTCGCTCTGCGTTCCCTGCCCGGTGAGCGTGCGCAGCAGGTCGGGCACGCTGAGCGAATACGCTCCGATCGCGAGGCTGAAGGCACCGACGATGACGAGGGTACCGAGCAGCCCGAGCACGATCCGGCGCTCGCGTCTGCGGAGCTGCGCGCGCGTGTGGGCCAGCAGCGGTGCGGCATCCACTGCTTTAACGGACGCTGCCAAAACGGATGCTGTCGTCAGGGCCATCACAGGCCGGCCAGTTTCACTCGGCGCACGAGCGCAATGAGTACCGGCGCGCCGAGGAAGGCGACGACGAGGCCGGCCTCGATTTCGCCGGGCTGGGCGATGATGCGGCCGAGCACATCCGCCGCGACGAGCAGGGTGGGGCCGAACAGCGCGGAGAACGCGATAATGAGGCGGTAGTCCGGGCCGGTGATCCAGCGTGCCACGTGCGGCACGGCGAGTCCGACGAACACAATCGGGCCGGCCATCGCGGTCGCCGAGCCGCACAGCAGCACGATCGCGACGGCGCAGACGATGCGAGCGGTGACCAGATTTTGGCCGAGACCACGGGCGAGATCGTCCCCGAGGGCGAGGGCATTGAGCATACGGGCGGCCACGATGGCGAGAATCGCGCCGACCAGAATGAAGGGGGCCAGCGGCAGGGCGGCGTCGAGGCCACGCGCGACGAGGGAGCCAGCCGCCCAGAACCGGTAGCGGTCGAAGGCCTCCGAGTCGGCCAGCAGCACGATGGTAATGAGCGAGGTGAACGCCGCCGTCAGCGCGGTTCCGGCGAGGGCCAGCTTGACCGGGGTGGCGCCTTCACGGCCGAGCGAGCCGATCAGATAGACGATCGTCGCGGCCACCGCGGCGCCGATAAAGGCGAACCAGACGTAGCCGAGCGCGGTGGTGACGCCGAACCAGCCGATGCCGGCGACGACGAACAGGGAGGCGCCGGCGTTGACGCCGAGCAGACCCGGGTCGGCGAGCGGGTTGCGGGTGACACCCTGCATGAGGGCCCCGGCCAGGCCGAGGGCCAGGCCGGCGAGCAGTCCGACGACCGTGCGCGGCACGCGCAGGTCCAGGATGACGGTGCGGTCAGTCAGCGCAGTGTCGGTCAGGGTTCGATCGGGGTCGATCAGGGCGTCGAGCACGGTGCCGAGGGCAATCTCCCGGGTGCCGATGACGAGCGACGCGGTGATGGTCAGAACGAGCAGCGCGAGCGCGAGGGCGAAGCCGATGACGACGCGGCGCGGCCGGGTTCGGGTTCGCTCCGGCCGTGCCAGAACCAGGGTCACTGAGCTTCGGACCGGCCGAGCCGCCAGTAGCCCATGAAGGCCACGCGCTTTCGGTCGATGCCGGTTTCACTCACCAGAAAACGGCGCAGCAGCTTGATCATGCAGGATTCACCCGCGAGCCAGGCGTAGAAACCAGTGCCAGCTTCATCGTTGGGCGATTCCCAGAGTAGATCGCAGTCCACGTCGATGTCCGCCCAGGGCTGCGGGGTGGCGGCGACCGCCGTCTTGACGAGCGAACGATTGTTCGCCACCCAGCCGCGCACCGCGGCGTCGAGTCGCTCACCGTGCGGGGCGGTGTCGCGAGCCAGCCAGGTGATTTCGCAACCGGCGGGAAGGTCGAGGGGTAGGGCATCCGCTTCGGTGGGCACTTCGATGAAGGCGCGCGCGCGGCGGCCGGCCGGGAGACTCTCGAGGATGCTGCAGATGGCTGGAGCTGCGGTTTCGTCGCCGGCCAGCAGCAATTCGGTCGCCTGCGCCGGGTGCCAGTCGAGGCCGATGGCGCGGCCCGGGCTGCGCTCGTCGGGCCCGATGATGAGCACGTCACTGCCGACCGACGCGGTGTACAGCCAGCGCGCGGCCGGGCCGAGCGGGCCGTGACCGTTGTGGGTGACGAAATCCACGTCGATTTCACGCAGTTCGGGGCGCACGGCGCGAACCGTGTAGGTGCGAAACGGGTTGCGATCGGCGTCCGGCAGCGCGCGCCAGCGGGCGTACCAGCTTCCGTCGGCGATGGTGGACTCGTCGTTTGCACCAATGTCGGACAGGCCACGGCCGGGCAGCGGCAACACGATCTTGACCCTCTGGTCGAGCCCGGCGGTACTGAAGGTGTCAAACTGCTCACCGAAGAAGGTCACCCGAGTGAAATGCTTACTCAGGGAACGGATGCCCACTACCGTGGCCCGATATGGTCGATAGGCCGGACGATCCAGGACCGCGGTCGCACTCTCGTTCGGTAAGGTAAGCATTGCCTTAGTATGGCATGCCTTAGCTGGGGTTTGTCCAGCCTCGCAATTTTCGCGGTCAGCTGCCCGCCCCGGTTTTCAATCGGCCCCGCCGTAGACTGAAATCGTGAAAAGCTACTGGACCCTTCTGCGCACGCCCGGCGTATCCCGCCTCATCGCTGCGCAGTTGACGGCCCGTTTTCCCTTCGGAATGCTCTCCCTCGCTTTTCTCATTCACATTGAGCGGATCTTTGATTCCTACGGCGCGGCCGGACTGGTTCTCGGTGCCATGAGCATCGGTCAGGCCATCGCCGGGCCGCTCACCAGCCGACTGATGGGCCGACTCGGCATGCGCCCGGTGATCATCGCCACCATGTTCATCTGCGCGGTGTCGATCATCGTGATGGCACTGATTTCGCTGTCGGTCCTGAACCTCATGCTGATCGGATTCGTCGCCGGCCTGTCCACCCCGCCGATTCAACCGGCCGTGCGCACGATTTACCCCAAAATCGTCAACTCCCGCCAGCTCACCCCGCTCTTCTCGCTGGATGCCTCGGCGCAGGAGATCATCTGGGTGCTCGGCCCGGTGATCGCTACCTTCGTGGCGCTGCAGGTATCGACGACCGCGGGCATCCTGCTCGCCGCATTCTTCCTGGTCGCCGGCGGAATCTGGTTCGTCGCCCTGCCCGAGGTAGGCCGGGTGCGCATCCCGCGCAGCCGCCGCAAGCTCGGCGTTGTACTCAAAAAACCCGAGGTGCTGCTCAGTACGGTCGTCGGTTTCACGCTCGTCGCCGCCTGCGCCGCGGTCGAAGCCGGTGTGGTTGCGGTGTTCGGCCACGGCAGCGCCGACGCCGGCTGGGTGCTCGGCATCTTCGCGATCGGTTCGCTCATCGGCGGCCTGGCACTCGGACACGCTCCGATCGGCCCCTGGGCCCTCGCCACCCGCATGCTCATCGTCACCATCGGGTTAATTCTGGCCAGCCTGTGGCTCACCTTTTGGTGGCTCTCCCTCGCGCTACTCCTGGCCGGGGTCGGCATCGCGCCCGCCTTCGCTGTTCTTTTCGGCATCGTCTCGGCGAGCGTGAAATTCAGCGACACCGCCGAAGCCTATGGCTGGGTCGGTACCGGCCAGCTGATCGGCGCCGCCATGGGCTCCGCCATCGCCGGGTTCTCGATCGACCATTCCGGCCCGGTGTCGGCGATCTACGTCGCCGCCGGTTTCGCGGGCCTCGGCTGCATCATCCCAGCGCTCGGCCGCCGCTGGCACCCGGACCTCCGCGGGCGCGACATCAGCCCCATTCCCGACACCGAGCCCATCCAGGTGCAGGTCTCGTAACATTGAGGGATGACTTCCCTCACGCTCAATGACGGCCACGTGATTCCCCAGCTCGGTCTCGGGGTATACAAGGTAGCGGATGCCATCGCCGCCGACACCGTGCAGGTCGCGCTCGAGGCCGGGTACCGTCACGTCGACACCGCAGCACTCTATGAGAACGAGGTCGGCGTCGGGCAGGGGCTCGCGCGTTCCGGGGTGCCCCGGGAGGACGTGTTCGTCACGACCAAGGTGTGGAATGACCGCCACGGCTACGACGAAACGATGAAGGCCTTCGACGAGAGCCTGGCCAAGCTGGGCCTGGACTACGTCGATTTGTACCTGATCCACTGGCCGGCACCGCAGCAGAATCGCTACGTCGAAACCTATCGCGCCCTCGAGGCCCTGCGCGCCGACGGCCGGACCCGCTCGATCGGGGTCTCGAATTTTCACCCGCACCACCTCGACCGACTCCTGGCCGAAACCGACGTCGTGCCGGTGCTCAACCAGGTGGAGTTGCACCCGTGGCTGCCGCAAACGGAGGTTCGCGCTTATGACGCGGCCCACGGCATCCGTACCGAAGCGTGGTCGCCTCTGGCCCGCGGGCGCGCAATCGGCAACCCGATCCTCGATGCGATCGGCGCCCGACACGGCAAATCAGCCGCGCAGATCGTGATCGCCTGGCACCTCGCGCTCGGCAACATCGTCATTCCCAAGTCGGTCACCCCGGCGCGCATTCGCGCCAATATCGACGTGTTCGACATTGTGCTCGACGACGACGACCTCGCGGCTATCGCCGCGCTCGAAACCGGCGAGCGCACCGGCACGGACCCCGACGACCTCGACTGAACTAGAGGCGATCGGCCGACGTATTACCAGCGCGGGTGGATCTGCTCCCGCAGGAGCCGGTCATAGATGTCCTGAACGCCCTCGTTGAAGGCGAGGTCAAGCGGTTCGGCTACGCCGGCAGTCGCGTTTCCCTGCGCCTGGGCGACCGAGCGGGCTCCCGGAATGACGGCGCTCACCCCGTCGATCTGGGCTACCCAGGCCAGGGCTGCCTGGGCCGGCGTGAGGCCGACCGGGGCGAGGGCGGCAAACTCGGTCGCGGCCTGCAGGCCGACCTCGAAGTCGACGCCGGAGAAGGTCTCCCCGACGTCGAAGTGGCTGCCGTCCCGGTTGAAGTTGCGGTGGTCACTCTCGGCGAAGACCGTGTCGGCGGTGTATTTGCCGGTCAGCAGCCCGCTGGCCAGCGGAACCCGGGCGATGATGCCCACCCCGGCGGCGCGTGCGGCCGGCAGCACCTCGTCGAGCGGCTTGAGGCGAAAAGCGTTCAGGATGATCTGCACCGTGGCGACGCCGGGGTGGCTGATCGCGGCGAGGGCCTGGTCGCAGGTCTCCACGCTCACCCCGTAATAGGCGATGACGCCCTCGTCGACGAGGGTGTCGAGCGCGTCGTAGACCTCGCCGGAGTCGAAGACAGCGCTCGGCGGGCAGTGCAACTGCACCAGGTCGAGAGTGTCCATGCCGAGGTTCGTGCGGGAGCGGTCGGTCCAGGCGCGAAAATTGGCGAGCACGAAATTCTCGGCCAGCTGTTCGACTCGGCGGCCCATCTTGGTGGCCACCGTAATTTCCGCGCCGAGGGCCTCATTGGCGAGAAATTGGCCAATCAGCCGCTCGCTGCGGCCGTCGCCGTAGACATCCGCTGTGTCAAAGAAGGTGACACCGGCATCAGCGGATGCGGCGAGCACGCCGGTCGCGTCGGCGTCGGATACCGCTCCCCAGTCCGCTCCGAGTTGCCAGGTACCCAGGCCGATCACGGAAACAGTGCGGCCGGTACGTCCGAGGGTGCGTTTTTGCATATCCCTAGCTTAGGCACCCGCCGCACATCGCTGCCGCACCATTTGGCCGCCGGCCCGGCTACGGGCGCCACCCCCGCGACCGGAGCGCAGCATCGACGGCGCCCTGCACCCACTCCTTCGTCGAGCCCTTGCGCACGGTGATGACCAGCCACCCGGCCTCGCGCAGGTCATGCAGGCGTTCGGCATCGCGGTTGAATTGCGCCGTATCAGTGCGGTGCTGCTCGCCGTCGTACTCCACGAGCACTTTGTAGCGAAAATAGACCAGGTCGCCGCGAACGCGTCGTTTGCCGCGCGGCAGGGGAATGTCCCGGTTCGTTTCGGGTTCAGGAAAGCCGCACATGACGAGGAACAGACGCAGGAACGTTTCCCTTCGGGATTCCACCCGCGGCCGAATCATCGCCTCGGCCGCCCGCAGACGCAGAGCGCCACGATTCCCCGCATACTGCACCACCCGCGCGGCAATCTCGGGGGCGGTCGCCAGTCCAAGCTCCGGTCGCAGCAGGTGATCTCCGGCCGCTACCAAATCATTCAATTCCAGAACGGATGCCAGTTGGCACCACGCCGAAATCGGCTCGAGCACCGGCAGCCCCGCCACGCTGCGCACTCCCGGGGACGTCGCCACACGATGTCCGTTGACCCCGGCTAGTCGCAGAGTCCGATCCGGGTCGATCACCGATACGTGAAGAAGCGGGTCGGCCTCCAGGTCGGCCGGCAGGGGCATGCCGTGCAGGCGGGCAGCTGTGGCGTGGCTGAAGAAGGCACCCGCAGGCATCCGTTTGTGAAGTGCCCGACAGCGGTCATTCAGGTTGTGAACGGTGCCAGCGGCAACACACACACCCCAAAACGGATGCTCTACATCGCGTGACCGCAGGCGCTTGGCCGAGACACCTGCCGCCCGGGCCGCTCCAAAGGTGAACGCGCCGGAATCGAAGCCGGGAGGAAGAGGAGTTTGGATGTGCATGGCCTGAGAGTGCCACGAACGGTGACCCACCCGACGGTTATCCACAGGGTGCAATGGGTCGGGCGCCACTCCACAGGGTCGCCCGGGGAAGCGCGCCACTCCACAGGTCAATCTCGGCCGAGCACACGCGAGGTGCCACCTTTTGCCCCCTGACCACGGCCCAGCACACCCGAGGTGCCACCTTTTGCCCCATCAACGCTCGCCATGGGGTAAAAGTTGGCGCCTCACGAGAACCATGGGGCAGAAGTTGGCACCTCGAATCCGCATTGACGGCGAGAGCGCGCACTCCAGAGTTGGCGCTCCTACTCAGGGTAACAACCACGGCCACTCAACCAGGAGAACTGCGAAATGGCCGCCCACGATGACCCAGACGAATGTGCGCCCGGGAATCGCGTCGCGAGCAGCCCGCACGTTATGGCGGGCCTCGCTGCTAGCGACTCCCGATCCGCTCCGCGATCAGCGAACCGCCATCCTGCACGGGCTCCCCCACGTCGCCGATGCGCCAGGCACCCTCAACGGCCTCGAGCGCACGGGCGAACCGGGCGGGCTCGTCGGCGCTCAGCGTGAACAGCGGCTGGCCCTTCAGCACGGTGTCGCCGGGCTTGGCGTGCAGGTCGATTCCGGCGGCATGCTGCACCGGATCCTGCTTACGGGCGCGCCCGGCACCGAGTCGCCAGGCACCGATACCAAAAGGCAGCGCCTGCTGTTCCACCAGCACGCCGCTGCGCTCGGCGAGCACAACGTGAGTCTCGCGCGCGACCGGCAACGCGGCATCCGGGTCGCCACCCTGCGCGCGAATCACGGCCCGCCATTTGTCCATGGCTCGGCCATCCTTCAGAGCCGCGCCCACATCGACACCGGTGATTCCGGCGAGCGAGAGCATCTCCTCGGCCAGGGCCACGGTGAGTTCAACCACGTCGGCGGGACCGCCGCCGGCGAGCACCTCCACCGACTCGCGCACCTCGTTGGCATTGCCGATGGCGAACCCAAGCGGAACGTTCATATTGGTCAGCAAAGCGGATGTCGCCACCCCGGCATCCTCGCCCAGCTCGACCATCGTGCGGGCCAACTCCCGCGACCGCTCGATGTCCTGGAGAAAGGCGCCCGAGCCGAACTTAACGTCGAGTACGAGGGCCTGAGTACCCTCGGCGATCTTCTTCGACATGATCGACGATGCGATCAGCGGGATCGCCTCAACCGTTCCGGTGATGTCACGCAGGGCGTAGAGCTTGCCGTCGGCCGGCGCCAGGCCACTGCCGGCCGCGCAGACCACGCCGCCGAGCTCCTGCAGCTGCTGGAACATTTCGGCGTTGCTCAGGTTGGCGCGCCAGCCCGGAATCGACTCGAGCTTGTCGAGCGTTCCGCCCGTGTGACCGAGGCCACGGCCGGACAGCTGCGGCACGGCCGCGCCGAAGACGGCGACGAGCGGCATCAGCGGCAGCGTGATCTTGTCACCGACGCCTCCGGTGGAGTGCTTGTCGGTGGTCGGCTTACCGAGGCCGTCGAAGCTCATCCGCTCACCGCTCGCGAGCATGGCCATGGTCAGAGCCCGAATCTCGCTGCGGCTCATGCCGTTCAGAAAGATCGCCATGGTCATGGCGGCCATCTGCTCGTCGCCGACGTAGCCACGGGTGTACGCGTCGACCAGCCAGTCAATTTGCGGTGTGGTCAGCTCGCCGCGGTCGCGTTTGGTGTGAATTAGGTCGACGGCGTCAAACGCTTCGATGGTGCTCATGGTGCACTCCTTCAGAGCCGATTACACAATGGAAAATCCTGACGACCGGGCTGAACGAGCCCAACGGCTACGACGAAGCTGCGCTGGCGCGATAGTCGGCGAGTTGGCGCGGCCCGAAGGCATCCGGCAGCACCTCGTCGATGGTTTTGACGCCGGAGACCGTTTCGAGCAGCATGCCCGGCGCGGAGTGTTCGTAGAGCAACTGGCGGCAGCGGCCGCACGGCATGAGGATGCCGCCATTTCCGTCGACACAGGTGAACGCGACGAGCTGGCCGCCACCGGTCATGATGAGCGAGGACACCAGGGCACACTCGGCGCAGAGCCCGACCCCGTACGAGGCGTTCTCCACGTTGCATCCGCTGACCACCCGCCCGTCGTCGACCAAAGCCGCCGCGCCCACCGGAAAGTCCGAGTACGGCGCATAGGCACGCCCCATGGCATCCAGTGCGGCGACGCGCAGCGCAGCCCAGTCAATTTCGGAGGCGATCATTGCTTGACGTAGGCCTTCCCGGCTCCAGCGGGACCGACTGATTTTCCCACGAAGCCGGCGACGGCGATGAGGGTGACGAGGTACGGAATCATGGCGATGAAGTCGGCCGGAATTCCCGACCCGGCCTGACCAGACCAGACTTGAAAAATGCGCGCGAAGCCGAACATGAGTGCTGCCGTGGCGGCATACCAGGGGTTCCAGCGGCCGAGAATGACGCAGGCGAGCGCGATATAGCCCTGCCCGGCGCTCATATCGCGAATGAACGGGCCGACCGAACCGATGCTGAGCGCGGCGCCACCGAGTCCGGCGATGAGGCCGGCCAGCGTCATGACACGAAACCGGGTGCCGTTCACGTTGATGCCGACGGTATCGGCGGCGAGCGGATGCTCCCCCACGGCCCGCAGGCGCAGTCCCCACCGGGTCTTGTACATGAGCAGACCGATGAGCGGCACGAGGATGAACACGGCGTAGGTGGTGATGCGGTGGTTGAACAGGATCGGACCGATCAGCGGGATCTCCGACAATCCGGGGATCGCGAGAAAGGACAGCGTGCCGGGAAAGTTAAACGTCTCCGAGTCATTCGTCATGACGGCGGAGTAGAAAAAGCTCGTAATACCGGCCACGAGCACGTTGAGCACGACACCGATGATGATTTGGTCAACCAGATACTTGATGGAGAACGACGCCAGAATCATGGCGACGAGTGCACCGCCAATCATGGCGCTGGCCATGCCCAGAAAGAGATTACCCGTCATGGTGCCCACAATGGCGGCCATGAACGCGCCCAGCAGAAGCTGGCCTTCGATCGCGATGTTGACCACGCCGACCCGCTCGCCCATGACACCGGCCAGCGCTCCCAGCACGACGGGCACCGCGAAGGAGATGGCACCGGTGGCCAGGTAGACCACGGGCACGCGGCCCCCGGTTCCGACCGAGGCGAGCAGGGCCGTCACGAACAGGAGCCCGAATACGAGCACCAGCCAGGCTGGCGTCTTGGTACGGTTCCAGGTGAACCAGCCCGACACTGCGGTGATCGCGAGCATCAGAATGCCGAAGACGATGCCGATGCGCTTCGAATCCTCGACCCAGTTCGGAATGATGACGTCGTCGCCGGTTCCGGTCCAGTTGAACGTGACCTCGGACGACTGCCCGAGCAGCCCGAAACCGATGAGCCCGAGCAGGGCGAAGATGAGCAAGGAGACGGGGGTCTTCCAATTGCGCCGGGCGAGCACGGTGCTGCGCAGGGCGGGGCTGGCGCCGGCGGTCAATGTCGAGGTCATTTGCTGTCCCTCCGGGTGAACAGGTTTTTCACGAAGGTTTTTATCGGGCCGGAGGGTGCCGAGGCTGGCAGGCGGAAAATCGCCCGAACAAGCGGCGGGGCCGCGATGAACAGCACGATAACGCCCTGCACAACGAGCAGAACCTCCGGGGAGACGTCGGCGATCTGCATCATCGGGCTGCCGGCCTTCATGGCGCCGAACAACAGCCCGGCAAAGAAGATACCGACCGCTCCACCGCCGCCGAGCAGGGCCACAGTGATGCCGTCGAATCCGATTCCGGCATCGATGCTCGGCGTCACGCCGCCGGCCCGGCCGAGGGTCTGGTTGACCCCGGCGATACCAACAAAGGCGGCACTCGCGGCCATGGCGATTACGTAAATTTTCGGCACGTTCATTCCGGCAGTGCGCGCGGCGTTCGGGTTCAGACCCACCGTGCGAAAGCGATACCCGATGGTCGAACGTTCCATGAGCCACCAGTAGAAAATCGTCGCAGCCAGAACGAGCAGAAAGCCAGCATGCAGGCCAAAGCCCGGTCCGAGGATTGGCGGCAGCTGCGCGGTGTCGAGCGGCGCGATGGTTTGCGGGTTGCCGCCAGCGGCTTCGTCGTGCAGGAAGCCCGAACGCATCAGCCAGGTGACCAGGTTGAACGCCACATAGTTGAGCATGATGGTCACGATGACCTCGTGGGCTCCGGTCGTGGCCTTGAGCAACCCGACGATGCTGCCCCACAGGGCGGCGCCCAGAATTCCGAACACGATCGCCACGATCAGGTGCAGCCCGTACGGCATGGGCCAGGCGAAGCCCGCATAGCTGGCGAAGACGACACCCATGAGCAGCTGACCCTGGCCACCGATATTGAACAGGCCGACGCGAAAGCTCAGTGCGATGCCCAGTCCGGAGGCGATGAGCGGGGCGCCCAGCCGCAGGGTTTCCGTGATCGGTCGCATCGAAGCCGCAAAGCTGCCGGCATCCGCGTTGTAGATCGAGCCTCGAAAGAGCGCACCGTAGCCGCTGGAGACGGCGTCCCAGGCTGCGTTGATGGTATCCATCGGCCGGGAGAAGAAATAGCCTGAAACCTTGGCGACGTCTTCACTCGCAGCGATGATCAGAATGGCGCCGACGATGAAGCCGCACAGTATCGCGAGCAGGGTGCGCACAGCACCGCCGCCCATGATCTCCCGCAGGATCTGGTTGCTCAGCCCCGCAGGCAGATCGTCGTGCGGCTTCTTAGCGGTGGCCGGAGACGTAGTTTCGATGGTCATGCTGCAATTCCCGCCATCATGATGCCCAGGTCTGCCCGGGGGGTGTCGGCCGAGACGATACCAACGATGCGTCCGCGGTACATGACCGCAATTCGGTCGGCGAGACCGATGACCTCGTCGAGTTCGGTGGAGACGATCAGCACCGGCAGGCCCGAATCGCGTGTGGCAATAATGCGTTTGTGCAGAAACTCGATCGAGCCAACGTCGAGGCCGCGGGTGGGCTGCGAAGCGACGAACAGGCGCAGGTCCCGCGAGAGTTCGCGGGCCAATACGACCTTCTGTTGGTTGCCGCCCGACAGTCGTCCGGCCTGAGTCTTGGTGCCCTGGGTGCGAATGTCGAACTCGACAATGGCCTGACGCGCGAATTCTTCGCGATAGGCAAAGCGGATGCTACCGCGCGACTCGAACGGCGTCCCCTGGCTGCGGTCGAGCATGAGGTTCTCGGCCACCGAGAACTCGCCGACCAGCCCGTCTTTGGTACGGTCCTCGGGCACAAAGCCGACGCCGGCTTCGAGAACCTGCCGCACCGAGCGGCCGAGCAGCTCGTGACCGTCGAGGGTGATCGACCCGGTAGCGCCGTGCCGCAGGCCAAGGATGGCCTCGGTCAGTTCGGTCTGTCCGTTGCCCTGCACCCCGGCGATAGCGAGCACCTCGCCGGCCCGAATCGAGAAGGTAATGTCGTCCAGGAGCAGCGAGCCCTGGCGGTCGACAATGGTGAGATTCTTCACCTTGAACGACTCGTCGCCCAGTTGCGGCGGATTCTTCTCCACCGAGAGGTCGACGGAACGGCCGACCATGAGCGAGGCAAGTTCAGTGACCGATGCGGTTGGGAGCGCCGTTCCCACTACTTTTCCCAAGCGGATGACCGTGATGCGGTCGGCGACTTCCCTCACCTCCCGCAGTTTGTGGGTGATGAAAACGATCGAGGTGCCGGCATCGGCGAGCTGCCGCATGATGGCCATGAGCTCGTCGGTCTCCTGCGGCGTGAGCACCGCGGTCGGCTCATCGAGCACGAGAACCTGCGCGTCGCGGGCGAGAGCCTTGATGATCTCGACGCGCTGCTGCGAGCCCACCGGCAGGTCTTCGACCCGATCATCCGGGTCGATGTCGAAACCAAACTTGGCGGAGATGGTGCGCACGAGTTCACGAGCGGTCGCCAGATCGAGGACTCCTCCAGCTTTGACCGGTTCATGGCCGAGCATCACGTTCTCGGCCACGGTGAAGACGGGGATGAGCATGAAGTGTTGGTGCACCATGCCGATTCCGGCCGTCATCGCGTCCCCCGGTCCATTGAACGCGACCACCTTGTCGTCGATCAAAATCTGGCCTTCTTCGGCCTTGTAGAGGCCATAGAGCACGTTCATGAGCGTCGACTTGCCAGCGCCGTTCTCGCCGAGCAGGCAGTGGATCTCCCCCGGTTCGATGACGAGGTCGATCTGATCATTCGCGATGAGCGCGCCGAAACGCTTGGTAATGCCGCGCAATTCAAGTTTCATAGTGTCCTGATTCTGACGCACATCGCCGTGCCGAAGAGAGTTCGTGCAGAGAAATGATGTACAGAGAAAAATCGCCGGGGCGGCTGGCGCCCCGGCGATCGTGGTGAAGCGGTGGTTAGGCTTGCGGGTCGATGCTGCCGTCGATAATGCCGGCCTTGATCTCTTCCAGGCGTTCGATGACCACCGGAGAAATCGAGCTCTCGAACTCGTAGAACGAGGACAGCACAGTGCCACCGTTTTCCAGGGTGCCCAGGTAGGCCTCGCCGTTGAACCCGTCTTCCATGGTGGATTTGATGACGTCATAGACGGCATCCGTCATCTTCTTCTCAACCGAGGTGAGAATCTGCGACGCGTACTCGGGGCTGGTCACGGCGATGTCCTTGTCGACGCCGATGAACAGGGCCGCCTTGCCGGACTCGTTGATGGCCTCTGAGGTCGCGCTGAACAGGCTGCCGGCGACGGGAAAGATAATGTCGGCGCCCTTTTCCAGCTGACCGGCGCTGAGGCTCTTGGCCTTGGCGCTGTCTTCGAAGTTTCCGACGAAGTCGCCGGTATCGGGGCTAGCGGGGTCATACCCGAGCACCGTCACCGGGGTGCCGGTCTCAGCTTCGTACGCCTTGGCTCCATTGTGGAAGCCAGCCATGAATACGGTGACGGCGGGAATGTTCAGTCCGCCGTAGGTGCCGACGACCTTGGTCGTGCTCTGGGCAGCAGCGAGGTAGCCGGCAAGGTAGCTGGACTCGTCCATGGCGTACTCGACGGCCTTGAGGTTGGCGTTACCTTCGGACCAGCCGTCGATCGTGACGAAGTTGACGTCGGGGTTCGCGGCGGCGGCGGCGTTGACCGGGGCGACGAGGTTGAATCCGACGGCGAAGGTGAGGTCGCAATTGGCGCCGACCATCGCGGCCAGGTTGGGTTCGAAGTCTTCAATCGAGTGGGACTCGGCGTCGCTGAGGGTCACGCCAAGGTCGGACTCCGCCTTGAGCAGGCCGTCAAAGGCCGCTTCGTTGAAGCTCTTGTCGTTCCAGCTACCCTCATCGGAGACGGCGCAGGCGAGAAAGTCAGTCTCGGTGGCGTCGTTCGTTGCGTCGGTGGCTTCGGGGGCGGTGGCGCAGCCGGCCAGTACCAGGCCAGCAGCACCAAGGGCTGCGATTCCGGCAAACTGACGCTTGCGAATGAGTACGTTCACGTGATTCCTCCAGGTGCGTGCCCCGACGAAAACAGGGCTGATGTGATCAGGTTACCGAGTGTTACGAGCGCATGTGAGCAATGTGAGCCCCCACGCCCAGACGTTACAGATCCGAAACGCGATGGCCAGACGGCGGCGGGCAAATCGGACTATTTTAGTCAAATGGCCTATTAAGGGTGCTGGGCCGGCTCAGCAGGTCCGTGATGTACTGCAGAAAAGCTGCGCCATCGACGGCTTCGACGACCCGGGCATTCGCTGTCAGCTCGTGCACGCCCCACGACATGGCGGAGTAGCCGCGGGTGAGTTCGGAGCCGGTCTCCACGTCGACGGCGTAGTCCGCCGCCGCAGTGACGAGTTCCGGATGCAGCAGAACGGCCGCGGTGAGCGAATCCGGGTGCGTTGACCCGGCGATCCCGACGCTCTCGTCGAAATCGAGCGTCGTACCGACGACCCGGGTGAAGAAGCGCGCGAGCGGTGTATCAATGGCCGCGATGCCCGCCAGCTGCTCGCGCGAGAACACGGCGTGGTCGAGCGTGAGCGGTGCCCACGGAATGACCGTCACGTTGAAGCCGGCTTCGAAGACGGTCCTGGCCGCTTCCGGGTCGACGTAGAAGTTGTATTCGGCGGCCGCCGTGATATTGCCGCGACCGTTGTTGGAACCGCCCATGATGAACAGCGACTTGACGTTGCCGACAAAGTTCGGGTCTTTCACAGCGGCCATGGCGATATTGGTCAGCGGACCGATCGCGACGATGGAAATCTCCCCCGGAGCGGCGGCGACCAGATCAATGAGCGCGTCGACCCCGTGCTGAGAATGGGCTGCGAGGCCATCGAAGTCCATTGCCAGCCCGCCGGCACCGTCCCCGTGCACGTTCTCGGCCGAGACCCAGTCTCGAACCAGGGGCCGGCGGCAGCCCAGATAAATAGGAATGTCACCGAGTCGGCCGGCAGCGTTGAGGGTGAGGTGGGCGTTCCGCACCTGGCGTTCAAACCCGACGTTTCCGGCCACCATCGTGATCGCACGCAGGTCGGCACGCGGGTCAAGAAGCCCGACCAACAGCGCGACGCAGTCGTCCTGGGCCGTGTCGGTATCGATGATGAGGGGAATGCGCGCAGAGGTCATCAGACCATCCAAGCAGGTTGACCGGTTAGCGGTCGACAACTAAAGCACGTCGCTCGAACCGGACACCTTGAGCGCGTCGACGACCGCCTTGACCTTCTGGGCATTGGCGCTCGTCGTCACCAGCAGGGCGTCGGGGGTGTCGACGACGACGATGTCCTCGACGCCGATCAGCGCGATCATGCGCCCGGTGTGGCTGACCACGATGCCGCTCGACGAGTCGGCGAGCACCCGGGCGCCCTCACCCAGGATGGCGAGGTTGGCTTTGCGTCCGCCGGAGTGCAGCTTGGCGATCGAGGCGAAGTCGCCCACGTCGTCCCAATCGAACTGACCGGGAATGACGACGAGTTTGCCGGCGGCGGCGGCGGGTTCGGCCACCGAGTAGTCGATGGCGATCTTCTTCAGGCGTGGCCAGACCTGGTCGACGACGGCGCCGCGGGCCGGTGTGTCCCAGGCCTCGGCGAGTTGCATGAGGCCGGCGTGCAATTCCGGCTCGGCCGCTTCAATTTCCTCGAGCAACCGGTCGGCGCGGGCAATGAAGATGCCGGCGTTCCAGAGGTAGTTGCCGTCGGCGAGGTAGCCTTCGGCGATATAGGGGCTGGGCTTCTCCACGAAGGAGTCGACGGCGAGAGCGGTCGACGCACCTGCAATATTCAGCGCCGCTGCGCTCTTGATATAGCCGAAGCCGATTGCAGCCTCGGTCGGCTGAATACCGATCGTGACTATGTAACCGGCGTCCGCCGCGGCGACAGCCTCGGTCACGGCCGACCGGAACTGGGCATCGCCCTTGATGACGTGGTCGGCCGGAAACGACCCAATGATGACGCCGGGTTCGCGCAGCTGCAAAATCGCGGCCGCGAGGCCGATCGCAGCGGTCGAGTCGCGCGGTTCGCTCTCCAGCACAACATTCGGGTCGGCCAGTTCAGGCAGCTGCAGCTCGACGGCGGCGCGGTGGGCGCGCCCGGTGACGACCATGATGCGCTGCTCGGTGGAGAGCGGAACGAGGCGATCCCAGGTATCGCGCAGCAGGGTCTGACCGGAGCCGGTGAGGTCGTGCAGAAATTTCGGGGCATCCGCTCGTGACAGCGGCCAGAGCCGGGAACCGATGCCGCCGGCAGGAATCACGCTGTACAGGCGGTCGAGGGGCTCACTGGAGGTAGTCATCGCCCCAGACTATCGCTGAGGTCGCTACGACTGTTCACCCACCGGCCACCCGACGGCAACGCCCGCGGCCTACTTTCGAACCATGCGGATCGCAGTCATCAGCGAAAGTTTCCTCCCCACCATCAGCGGGGTGACCACGAGCGTCTGCAAGGTGCTCGAGCACCTCGCGGCCACCGGGCACGAGGCTATGGTGATCGCACCCTACGGCGCCCCGGCGGAATACGCGGGCTTTCCCGTGCACACCGTTTCAGCGCTCAACTACCGCCAGTTTCCGGTCGGTATCCCCAGTCCCCAGGTGCAGAAACTGCTCGCCGATTTTCGGCCGGACGTGCTACACGCGGCCTCCCCCTTTCTGCTCGGAGCACAGGGCATCAGCGCCGCGAATCGGCTCGACATTCCCTCGGTCGCGATTTTTCAAACGGATGTCGCCGGTTACGCCCACCGCAATCACCTCGGCCCGGCCACCGCGCTCGCCTGGCGCTTCGTGAAGTGGGTGCACGAGGGCGCCACTCGAACCCTGGTGCCGTCGTCGTCGTCGATGGCCGCCCTGCTGCGGCTCGGCGTGCCACGCCTGGCGATGTGGACCCGTGGCGTTGACCTCAACGGGTTCCACCCGAACGTCAAGAACGACCCGGCCGTCGCGGCGCTGCGCGAACGCATTTCACCAATGCCCCCCAACGGCGCACCGCGCGACGTGATCGTCGGCTACGTCGGTCGGATGGCTCCGGAGAAACAGGTCGAGCGGTTGCGCGCCCTGCGCGGGCTGCCGGGCATCCGTTTGGCGCTGGTCGGTGACGGGCCGAGCGTACCGTCTATAAGTCGAGCGCTGGCCGGCATGTCCGTGACCTGGCTGGGCCGGCTCTCGGGAGCAGAGCTGGCCGTTGCCTACGCGAGCTTCGACCTGTTCGTGCATGCCGGTACCGAAGAGACCTTCGGGCAAACCATCCAGGAGGCCCACGCCGCCGGGCTGCCGGTGGTCGCGCCCTACGCCGGCGGGCCGATCGACCTCGTCGCCCACGGAGAAAACGGCTACCTGTTTCGGCCGGACGACGACCGGGACCTGCGGCACTGGGTATCTCAGCTGGTCGGCGACCCGGCGCTGCGGGCGCGCATGGGGGAAGCCGGGCGCCGCGCCGTGCTCGGACGCTCCTGGCCGACGGTCTGCGCGGACCTGGTCGACTACTACGAACAGGCCATTGACGAGCGTCGTGCGGTGCGGGCCGACACGCATGTACCCCCGTCTATGCAGCGTTAGGGTAACCTAACCGGCACGATGTGGCGGCGCACTTGTAGACTAACGGTATGTGCTCACAGCACATTCTCGGTCTCACTAAAGAGCCATAATTCAGCCAGGGAGGGTTGTTCATGCCACAGAAGGCAGGAACCCTAGATTCTCAGCAGAAGACGACATCACGTCGCCCCGCCGGCACCCTGTATCGGGGTAACACGGGCATGTGGTCTTGGGTCTTACACCGCATCACCGGTGTCGCGATCTTCTTCTTTCTGCTCGTCCATATTCTCGACACGGCACTCGTGCGGGTCAGCCCCGAAGCGTACAACGCGGTCATCGGGCAGTACCAGACGCCGATCATGGGTCTCGGTGAGGTCGCACTCGTCGGCGCCATCGTATTCCACGCCTTCAACGGGCTGCGCATCATTCTGATCGACTTCTGGAACGCCAAGTACCAGCGCGTACTGTTCTATGTCGTCATCGGCCTGTGGGTAGTCACCATGCTGGCCTTCGTGCCGCGCCACCTCATCAACGTGTTCAGCCACTAGGGGGCGATCGACATGACTTCAACAATCGAAGCTCCCCGCAGCTCGTACACCCGTTCTACCAGGAAGAGCGGCGTCAACTGGGAAAAGTGGGGCTGGATCTACATGCGCGTCTCCGGCGTCGTGCTGGTCGTGCTCATCTTCGGCCACCTGTTCGTCAACCTCATGATCGGTGAGGGCGTCAGCGCCCTGAACTTCGCGTTCGTCGCCGGTAAGCTGACCAACCCGTTCTGGATGGTCTGGGACATCATCATGCTGTGGCTCGCCCTAATTCACGGCGGCAACGGCATGCGCACCCTCGTCAATGACTACGCGACCTCACGGATCAGCCGCGGCATCCTGAAAGTCGCGATCCTGGTCAGTGTTGTTTCGCTGATCGTGCTGGGCACCCTCGTGGTGTTCACCTTCGATCCCTGCCCCGCCGGTGCGCCTGCCGACCTCGTGGCCTCGTTCTGTAAGTCCCTATAGGAGCTGCACACAAAAAAATGACATCCTCCACAGCACCCGCCGGCGCAAACCCGGAGTCCACCGTCGTAGACGGTGTGCACTACCACCAGCACGACATCGTCATTGTGGGAGCGGGTGGAGCTGGCATGCGCGCCGCCATCGAAGCCGGCCCCCATGCCAGCACGGCTGTCATCTCCAAGCTCTACCCGACGCGTTCGCACACCGGTGCGGCCCAGGGCGGCATGGCCGCGGCGCTGGCCAACGTCGAGGAAGACAACTGGGAATGGCACACCTTCGACACGATCAAGGGTGGCGACTACCTGGTTGACCAGGACGCCGCCGAGATCCTGGCCAAGGAAGCCATCGACGCGGTCATCGACCTCGAGAACATGGGCCTGCCGTTCAACCGCACCCCAGAGGGCAAGATCGACCAGCGGCGTTTCGGTGGCCACACCCGCGACCACGGCAAGAGCCCGGTTCGCCGGGCCTGCTACGCCGCGGACCGCACCGGCCACATGATTCTGCAGACGCTGTACCAGAACTGCGTCAAGCGCGGCATCAACTTCTTCAACGAGTACTACGTGCTGGACCTCGTCATGACCAACGTCGACGGCGTCGACCAGCCGTCGGCCGTGGTCGCCCTCGACCTGTCGAGCGGCGAGCTGCACGTGTTCCAGGGCAAGGCGTTCATCTTCGCCACCGGTGGTTTCGGAAAGATCTACAAAACCACCTCGAACGCCCACACCCTCACCGGTGACGGCGTCGGTATCGTCTGGCGCAAGGGCCTGCCGCTGGAGGACATGGAGTTCTTCCAGTTCCACCCGACCGGTCTGGCCGGGCTGGGCATCCTCCTTACCGAGGGCGCCCGCGGTGAGGGAGCAATCCTCCGCAACGCCTCCGGTGAACGCTTCATGGAACGCTACGCGCCGACCATCAAGGACCTCGCCCCGCGTGACATCGTCTCACGCTGCATGCTCAAGGAGGTTGCGGAGGGTCGCGGTGCCGGTCCGGAGAAGGACTACCTCTACCTGGATTGCACCCACCTCGGCAAGGAACTGCTCGAGACCAAGCTGCCCGACATCACCGAGTTCGCCCGCACGTACCTCGGCGTCGACCCGGTCACCGAGCCTGTCCCGGTCATGCCGACCGCGCACTACGCGATGGGCGGCATCCCGACCAATGTGAAGGCCGAAGTCTGGCGCAACAACGAGGTCGTCGTTCCCGGGCTGTACGCCGCCGGCGAATGCGCCTGCGTCTCGGTGCACGGCTCCAACCGCCTCGGCACCAACTCGCTGCTCGACATCAACGTGTTCGGCAAGCGCGCCGGTATCAATGCGGTCGAGTATGTGAAGACGGCGTCATTCGTTCCGCTGCCGACAGACCCGGCCGGGGAAGTGCGCGAACTGCTGGAAGGCATCCGTTCATCGACCGGAACCGAACGCATCGCCGTGCTGCGCAAGATTCTGCAGGAGGAGATGGACAAGAAGGCTCAGGTGTTCCGCACTGACGAGTCCCTGGCCGAGGTCACCGAGACCATCCACCTGCTGCGTCAGCGCTACAAGAACATCGGTGTGCAGGACAAGGGCCGCCGGTTCAACACCGACCTGCTCGAGGCCGTCGAACTCGGCTTTCTGCTCGACCTGGCCGAAGTTGTCGTCTATTCCGCCCGCAACCGCAAGGAAAGCCGCGGCGGCCACCAGCGCGAAGACTATCTCGTGCGAGATGACGAGAACTACCTGAAGCACACCATGGCGTACCTCAAGGGTGACGCGATGTCGGCGGACGCCGCCGACCACATCAAGCTCGACTGGAAGCCGGTTGTCATCACCCGCTACCAGCCGATGGAGAGGAAGTACTAGTGAGCACAGCCACGATCGACAACAAGCCCGTCGTACCCGAAGAGATCAAGTCGTTCACCGCCACGATCATCGTGCGCCGGTTCAACCCGGAGGTCGACGACGAGCCGCACTGGCAGGACTTCGATGTGCAGCTCTACCCGACCGACCGCGTGCTCGACGCCCTGCACAAGATCAAATGGGAGCAGGACGGCTCGCTGACCTTCCGCCGCTCCTGCGCGCACGGCATTTGCGGCTCAGACGCCATGCGCATCAACGGTCGCAACCGCCTGGCCTGCAAGACGCTCATGAAGGACCTGGACGTCACGAAGCCCATCTACGTGGAGGCCATCAAGGGTCTGCCGCTGGAGAAGGACCTCGTCGTGGACATGGAGCCGTTCTTCGCATCGTTCAAGGAGGTGCAGCCGTTCCTCATGAACAGCGTCGCCCCAGTCAAGGGCAAGGAACGCATTCAGACCGTCGCCCAGCGCGCGCGCTTCGACGACACGACGAAATGTATTCTCTGTGCGGCATGCACGTCGAGCTGCCCGGTGTTCTGGACCGACGGACAGTACTTCGGTCCGGCCGCGATCGTGAACGCGCACCGCTTCATCTTCGATTCGCGCGATGATAATGCGGCCGTGCGCCTCGATATTCTCAACGACAAAGAGGGCGTGTGGCGTTGCCGCACGACCTTCAACTGCACGGATGCCTGCCCTCGCGGCATCCAGGTGACCCAGGCCATCGCCGAAGTCAAGCAGGCCATCATGCGCGGCAAGGCGTAACTGCCTTCTTATAGGAAAGACACCCCTGTCACCTCGACGGGGGTGTCTTTGGTTAAGCTGACACTGTGAAAGAGCTTGTAGCCCGCATCCTCACCTGGCGACCCGTGCGGGTGGTGACCCACTTCAACAACGTGGGTGGCAGCATCCTCGCCGCTGGAATGTCCTATCAGGCGATCTTCGCCATTTTCGCGGCTGTCTGGGTGGGCTTTTCGATTGCGGGGCTCTTTCTGACCGCGAATCAGGGCCTGCTGAACGCGCTCTACGCGATCATCAACCAGTCGATTCCGGGACTGATCGGCACCGACGGCATCATCGACCCCGAGTTACTCGCCACCGCCGGCATTCTCACCTGGACCGGAGCAATCGCCCTGGTCGGACTGCTGCTGACCGCGCTCGGCTGGCTGTCGGCGACGGCGCAGGCGGTGCGCACCGTCTTTGACATGCCGCAGCAGACGACGTTCTTTTTGCTGGTCAAGCTGCGCGAGCTCGGCCTCGGGCTGGTCTTCGGCCTGGCCCTCGTGTTGTCGGCGATCGTCTCGCTGGCGAGCACCGCACTGCTCGGCCTGCTCTTTGGCATCTTTCAGATACCGCAGGACTCGTTCTTCTACGAAGCCTCGGCCCGCGCCATCGGCCTGGCCGTCGTGCTCGTCATCGACACCCTCACCCTGGCCGCCCTGTTCCGGGTGTTGTCGCGGGTACGCATTCCGGTACGGCGGTTGTTCGCCGGCGCGCTGCTGGGCGGGTTGGCGCTTGGCCTGCTCAAAATTCTCGGTGGTGCGCTGCTCGGCGGCGCCAGCCGCAACCCGCTGCTGGCGACCTTTGCGGTGATCATTGGGCTGCTGATCTGGTTCAACCTGGTGAGCACGGTCACGTTGATCGCGGCGTCGTGGATTGCGGTGGGGATGGACGATGCGGGGATTCCGCCCCACACGCTCAGCGCCGATGAGGCGGCGGAAGACCAGGCGCAGCGGATGCACGATGCCCTGAGGCTGACCGCGCAGGGCGAGCTCACCGCCGCCAGAGCGGATCTCGATGCCTCGCCCTGGTATGCCCGGTGGGGTGCCCGGCGGCGGCTCAGGGCTGCCGAAGCTGTCGTCGAAGGCTTTGCCCGGGCAGATGCGGCGGACGCCCCAAACTAGACTTGACTCATGTCTGCAGCCAAACCCCTCCGCATTGCCAGCATCAACACGAACGGGGTACGAGCCGCGTACCGCAAGGGAATGGGCGACTGGCTGAATGCCCGTGACATCGACATTCTGGCCATCCAAGAGGTGCGTGCCTCCACCGAAGACCTCGAGGGGCTGCTCGGTCCGGACTGGAATATTCTGCACGACGCCGCCACCGCCAAGGGCCGCGCCGGGGTCGCCCTGGCAAGCCGCGCGGGGGCATCCATTCATCGCGTTGCCCTCGGTGCTGAGGAATTCGACAGCGCCGGCCGCTGGCTCGAAGCCGACTACGAGGTCAACGGCCAGATCATCACCGTGGTGAGCACGTATGTGCACTCCGGCGAGACGGACACTCCCAAGCAGGTGGAGAAGTACAAGTTTCTGGACGCCATGATCGCTCGGCTGCCGGAGCTGAGCAGGCACAGCTCGCTCGCGCTCGTGCTCGGCGACCTCAACGTCGGGCACCGCACGCTCGACATTAAGAACTGGCGCGGCAACAAGAAGCATGCCGGTTTTCTGCCGGAAGAGCGTGAGTATTTCGACCGTATCCTCGGCGCTGAAGGCGACGCTTTGTACAACGCGGGCGCCGGACTGGGCTGGGTGGATGTTGGGCGCAAGTGGGCCGGCGAGGTTGAGGGTCCATACACCTGGTGGTCTCAGCGCGGCCAGGCATTCGACAACGACACCGGATGGCGGTTGGACTACCACCTGGCCAGCCCGGAGCTGGCGGCATCCGTGGTGTCGTATGCGGTCGACCGGGCCGCAGCGTACGACCAGCGTTGGAGCGACCACTCCCCCGTCGTTGTCGACTATGACCTTTCTGGAGCGTTGAACTCATGACCAAACCCCGCCTCTATTCGGGCATGCAGCCCTCCGCCGAGTCCCTGCAGATCGGCAACTACATTGGCGCGCTGCTGAACTGGAAGTCGCTGCAGCAGACCCACGACGCGTTCTTCAGCATCGTCGACCTGCACGCGATCACCGTCGCGCAAGAGCCTCTGAAGCTGCGGGAGAACACCCGCGGCACGGCGGCGCAATACATTGCAGCCGGGATCGACCCGTCGGCGTCGACGCTGTATGTGCAGTCGCATGTCGCGGCACACGCGCAGCTGGCCTGGGTGCTGAACACCATCACCGGGTTCGGTGAGGCCAGCCGCATGACCCAGTTCAAGGACAAGTCCGCGCGGCACGGCGCCGACGCGACGACGGTGGGCCTGTTCGCCTACCCGACACTGATGGCGGCGGATATTCTGCTCTACCAGACCACGGTGGTGCCGGTCGGAGAGGACCAGCGCCAGCACGTTGAACTCACCCGCGACCTCGCGCTGCGCTTCAACTCACGGTTCGGCGACACCTTCACGATTCCCGAGGTGGCGATCGTGAAGGAGACCGCGAAGATCTACGACCTGCAGAATCCCACGTCGAAAATGTCGAAGTCGGCCGAGTCGCACGCCGGAGTGATCTGGCTGCTCGACGAGCCCGGGGTCACCAAGAAGAAGATCATGCGGGCCGTGACGGATGCCGATGGCGGCGTGGTCTTCGACCGCGAGAACAAGCCGGGCGTGGCGAACCTGCTGACGATCTACTCCGTACTCGCCGGTCAGTCGATCGAGTCGCTGGAGAACGAGTACGCCGGGCGAGGCTACGGCGATCTGAAGAAGGGTCTCGTCGAAGTTGTACTCGGCACCTTCGACCCGATTCGCGAGCGCGTAGCCGAGCTGCTCGGCGACCCGGCCGAACTCGACCGGGTGCTGGCGTCGAACGCCGCCCGGGCTGACGCTGTAGCGAACGAAACCCTCGCCACCGTCTACGACCGCGTCGGCTTTCTCCCCCGCCGCTGATGCCCGTCCCTCCCCCTGCGCCTGGTGGCGAGAGCGCAAAAAGTGCCCGATTGGACCCGTCAAACGGGCACTTTTTGCGCTCTCGGCGACCTGGGGTGGTGCTGTTCGACCTCGACGACACCCTGTTCGAGCACCGCGGAGCTGTTGCAGCGGGAATCCTGCTGCACCTCGACCGGATCGGCGGTGCATTCGCGACCGGCGACCGCAATGCAGCAATCGTGCTCTGGGACGCGCTCGAGGAGGAGCATTACCACTCCTACCTCGCCGGCGCTCTGGACTTCGCCGGCCAGCGGCGCGCCCGGGCCCAGGACTTCGCCGCATCGTTCGACATCTCGCTGACCGACGCCGAGGCCGACGCCTGGTTTGACGAGTACTTTCTGAGCTACCGGGCCAGTTGGCGGCTGCACGACGACGCGCTCCCCTGCCTCGACGCGCTGGCTGAGGTTCTGCCCGGGGTGCGCTTTGGCCTCATCACGAACGGCGACCCGGTGTTTCAGGGCGAGAAGATTCGGCGGGTCGGGCTGACCCACCGGTTCGAGCACGTCGTCACCTCCGGTGCTCTCGGCTTCGCCAAGCCGGACGCGCGCATCTTCCAGCACGCCTGCGCGTTGTTCGACGTTCCGGTGGAGGGGGCGGTGTACGTGGGCGATCGGCTTCGCACGGATGCCGTGGGCGCGGCCGCTGCGGGGCTGACGGGTGTCTGGCTGGACCGCGCCGGCGCATCCGCTGCCCCCGTTGGAATCCTCCGTATCGAATCCCTCCACGACCTTCCGCCCCTATTGGCACAGTAACGCGAGAGCGCAAAAAGTGCCCGATTGGATAGTCCAATCGGGCACTTTTTGCGCTCTCGCGAGAAGAGCTAGCGCACGTCTTCGTCTACCCAGTCGAGGGTCTTCGTTACGGCCTTCTTCCAGTTGCGCAGGAGGCGATCGGCCTCGTCTTTGTCCATGGACGGCTCCCAGCGGGAGTCCTCCTGCCAGTTGGCGCGGAGGTCGTCGAGGCCACTCCAGAAGCCGACGGCCAGGCCGGCCGCATACGCGGCGCCCAGGGCGGTGGTCTCGGCGACGACCGGGCGCACGACGGGCACGCCGATAATGTCGGCCTGGAACTGCATGAGCAGGTCGTTGGCCGTGGCACCACCGTCAACCTTGAGTTCGGTCAGCGGAACCCCGGAGTCGGCGTTGACCGCATCGAGCACCTCCCGCGTCTGGTACGCGATGGCCTCAAGCGCGGCGCGGGCGATGTGGCCCTTGTTCACGTAGCGGGTGAGACCGACCAGGGCGCCACGGGCATCCGACCGCCAGTACGGCGCGAACAGACCCGAGAAGGCCGGCACGAAGTACGCCCCGCCGTTGTCCTTGACCGTCTTGGCGAGGTCTTCGATCTCGGAGGCGTTCTTGATGATGCCGAGCTGGTCGCGCATCCACTGCACGAGCGAACCGGTCACGGCGATCGATCCCTCGAGCGCGTAGTGCACGGGGGCATCGCCGAGCTTGTAGCCCACGGTCGTGAGCAGGCCGTTCTTGGAGTGGATGATCTCGGTGCCGGTGTTGAAGATCAGAAAGTTTCCGGTGCCGTAGGTGTTCTTGGCCTCGCCCTGGTCGAACGCCGCCTGGCCGAAGGTCGCGGCCTGCTGGTCGCCCAGGATGCCCGCAATCGGCACCTCGCGCAACAGGCTGTGCCCGCTCGCGATGCCGTAGACCTCGGACGAGCTCTTGATCTCGGGCAGCATCGACTTGGGTACATCGAAGATTGCCAGAATCTCGTCGTCCCACTGCAGGGTTTCGAGGTCCATGAACATCGTGCGGCTGGCGTTGGTGACGTCGGTCGCGTGCACGCCACCCTCGATGCCGCCGGTCAGGTTCCAGAGGACCCAGGAGTCGGTGGTGCCGAACAGGAGGTCGCCGGCATCCGCTTTCTCGCGTGCCCCCTCGACGTTCTCGAGGATCCAGACGATCTTGGTGCCGGAAAAATAGGTGGCAAGCGGCAAGCCGACCTTGCCTTTGAACCGCTCGACACCGCCGTCGGCCGCGAGGCGGTCGACGATTGCCTGGGTGCGGGTGTCCTGCCAGACGATGGCGTTGTAGACGGGCACGCCGGTGTTCTTGTCCCAGACGACAGCGGTTTCGCGCTGATTGGTGATGCCGATGGCCTCGATGTCATGCCGGGTGATGTTCGCTTTGGACAGCGCCTGGCCGATGGCCTCACGGGTGTTGTCCCAGATTTCTTTCGGGTCGTGCTCGACCCAGCCAGCCTGCGGCAGAATCTGTTCGTGCTCAAGCTGACCGGTCGAAATGATCGACCCGGCCTTGTCGAAGATGATCGCGCGGGAGCTCGTGGTTCCCTGGTCGATGGCGAGAACGTACTTGGCCATTTGTAACTCCTTTGTTGTTCCAGGTGGGATGAATCAGTTTAAAGCGGATGCTGCAGAATGCGTCGGCAGGCCTAGCCCAGGATGGGCAGCAGCACACCAGAGGAGGCACCGGCGAGCACGCCGCCGATGATCGGGCCGACGACGGGTACCCAGGAATACGACCAGTCGCTTGAGCCCTTGCCCTTGATCGGCAGCAGGAAGTGCGCGATGCGGGGGCCGAGGTCACGCGCCGGGTTGATGGCGTAGCCGGTGGGCCCACCGAGCGAGGCGCCGATCGCGATCACGAGCAGGGCCACCGGCAGTGCGCCGAGGGCCGCGAGCCCGCCGCCGTCGCCGTTGCGGCCGAAGCCGATGACGACGAAAACCAGCACGAAGGTGCCGATGATTTCGGTGACCAGGTTCCAACCGTAGGAGCGGATGGCTGGCCCGGTCGAGAAGACACCGAGCTTGTTGGCGGCTTCCGGCTCCTGATCGAAGTGCTGCTTGTAGGCAAGCCAGACCACGACGGCACCGAGGATCGCGCCGATCATCTGCGCGCCGATATAGGTCATGACCGACACGAAGTTGACCGGAACGCCGGAGCCGAACGTGTCGGCGCCGCTCGCGACGAGGCCGAGCGTGACGGCCGGGTTCAGGTGGGCGCCCGAGTTGTACGCGGCGATGACACCGGCGTAGACCGCGAGGCCCCAGCCGATGGTGACCATGAGAAAACCGCCGCCGAAGCCCTTGTTCTTGGCGAGCGCGACGTTGGCGACCACGCCACAGCCGAGGAGTATGAGGATGGCCGTTCCCACGACCTCTGACATAAATACGACACCGAGATTGTCCACATTGACCTTTCAGATGGGGTGCTGCCGACTGACCTAATTGTCGAGTGCGACGGTCGTGCTGTTTGTGACCTGTGTAAAAACGTATCGGCGCCCGGCCGGGCGATGGTCGCTTTGAACTGCACGTTCGTGCAGATTGTCGGCAATCCCCGGCCCGGCCGAACGCGTCAGACGACGCGAATGGGAGTCTGGCTGACCGGGGCCAGCGTGACCCCGTGCACGTCGCTCAGGATGCTGCGGGCCAGCTCGATCTCTTCGGCCAGCCGCCCAGCATCCCACCCCAAAACCGGGGCGACGACACCGCTGAGCTCCTCGATCAGCGGCGTGGTGACCGATCCGACGAAGGCCATGCTGGTGCGACGCAGCAGCACGTCGATCAGCCGCACGACACTCTCGGTGGAGGCCAAAAACTCGATCTCGCGCCGGCTGTAGGCGGGGTTGTGTACGAGCGGGGCATCCGCTGGAGCGGTCGGGTCGGTGAGAAAGTCGATGACCTCGCTCGCGCGGGTGCCGTACCGGGCGAGCAGGGCTGCGGCGCGGTCTGCGCCCACCTCGTCACCGTGGGCGGTGACCCAGACCTGGTGGGCGGCATCCGTTGCGGGGAAGTTGCGGCCGCCGCCGATGGCCAGGCCCTCGGTGGAGACGGTGCGCGGCAAGCCGAGCAGCTTCAGGATGTCGGTGCTCAGGTGCTCGGCCAGGGCGCGGAAGGTGGTCCATTTGCCGCCGACCAGGCTGAGCAGGGTGCCGTCTTCGGTACCGGCGCGGGGCAGCGGACGCGACTCGATGCGGTAGTCGCGGGAGACGAATCCGGGGGCCTCTTCGTCGTGGCGCGGGAGCGGGCGTACGCCGGCGAAGCGGAACACGATGTGCGAACGGTCGACCTGCACGGTTGGGAAAACGTGCGCGACCAGGTCGAAGAAGTAGTCGATCTCGTCTTCGGTGCAGCGAATCGGCTTGCTCATGTCGTGTTCGAGGTCGGTGGTGCCGACCAGAACGCGGCCCTTGAGCGGGTAGATCAGCACGATGCGGCCGTCTTCGTGTTCGAAGAAAATCTCGCGGCCACCGGTCGCCGCGAGCAGCTCCGGGTTGTCGAGGACGATATGGGAGCCCTTGGTGCCGCCCATGAACGTGCTCGGCTGCCCGAGAGCGGTGTTGGTCAGGTCGGTCCAGGGCCCGCTCGTGTTGACGACGACATCCGCTGTGAAGGTGAACTCTTCGCCGGTGATGCTGTTGCGCAGCAGCACGCCGTTCTCACTCATGCCCGCGGCTTCGACGTAGTTGGCGGCGCGAGCATGCGGGCCAGCGTCGAGGCCGTCGCGCAGCACGTCGAGGGCGAGGCGCTCAGGGTCGTGCATCGCGGCGTCGTAGTACGTTGCCGTGTACTTGAGGCCGGGGTTCAGCAGCGGCAGAGCGGAAAGCGCCTGACTGCGACCCTTGAACTCGTGACGCGGCACCGCACCGCCGTCGCGGGAGAAGGCGTCGTAGATCATCATGCCGAGTTTGATCAGCAGGGCGCCACGCTCAACGTGCTTGGAACCCTGCTTGTGGGTGAGGAAACGCAGCGGCGCGGCCATCACTCCGGAGAAGGTGGAGAAGATGGGGATGGTGGTCTGCAGCGGCTTGACGTAGTGCGGCGCGATCTTGATCAGGCCGTTGCGCTCGGTCACCGACTCCTTGACCAGGCGAAACTCGCCGTTTTCGAGGTAGCGCACCCCGCCGTGGATCATGTGCGAGCTCGCCGACGAGGCGCCGGAGACGAAGTCGTTCTTCTCGACGATGACCACGTCGACGCCCTGCAGGGCTAGATCGCGGAAGGTTGCGATGCCATTGATGCCGGCGCCGATAATGAGCACCTGGGCGTTGGGACGATCGTTGAGTGCTGACGAAGTCTGTGAGTTTAAGAACGACATTGTTGTCACCTCTGTCTCGGGCTTGCATTGCGGCAAGCCATGTGGATACATTCATTCTGACAGTCCGACACAATTTCTCAACCGGATTGAACATACGTGCAAGGAGCCGTTGTGACCCTCGACATTGATCCCGTGCAGTCCGATCGCAGCCGCGACGCCCTCACCGCGGCGCACCTGTATTACATGCAGGACCTCACCATGGATGCCATCGCTCGGGAGCTGCACACCTCCCGATCCTCCGTCTCTCGCCTGCTCAGCCATGCTCGGGAGACCGGCTTGGTCGACATCCAAATCAAGTCGCCATTGGATGCCCCGAGTCACCTCGAGCAGCAGCTCGAGGCTCGATTTCAGATCACCGCGCACGTCGTTCCGGTGCCAGACAGCGCGAGCGACGTCGATCGCCTCGAGCGCGTAGCCCTGTCTGTTGCACGGATTCTCGGTCAATACTTCGACTCGAACATGACCATGGGCATCGCCTGGGGCTCCACTATGAACGCGATCAGCCGACACGTGACGCCCAAACAAACCCACAACTCGCAGATCGTGCAGCTCAACGGTGCTGGAAACATGCGCACGACCGGCCTCGGCTACGCGAGTGAAATTCTCGGACGCTTCGGCACGGCGTTCGGCGCACACATTCAACAGTTTCCGGTGCCGGCGTTCTTCGACGACCCGGCCACCAAGAAGGCGCTGTGGCGGGAGCGCAGTATAAGCCGCCTGATCGACATGCAAGCCATCATGGATATCGCCCTGTTCGGCCTCGGCTCTCCGTTTTCCGGTGTGATCAGCCGTGTCTACGCCGGTGGCTACCTGGAGAAAGCCGAATTCGATGCACTCAGCGCCGCCCAGGTGGTCGGCGACGTGGCCACCGTGTTTTACCGCGCCGACGGTTCGACCGACGGCATTGCTCTGAACGAGCGTTCAACCGGCCCGGACTTCACCGTATTGCGCCGCACTCCGCGCCGCATCTGCGTCGTGGCCGGCCGCTCCAAGCTCGCGAGCCTACGCGGGGCCCTCGCCGCCCGGCTGATCACCGACCTGTTCGTCGACGAGAGCACGGCCCGGGCCCTGGTCGAGGCCTCCTAAGCCCCTGACCGGAACAGCGGATGTCGCCGGGAATAGTACCGCGCGCGGACTGTTGCACTATAACTAGAAGTAGTACACGTGCTCCGGGGTCGGTGTAATTCCGAACCGGCGGTTAAAGTCCGCGACCCGTTAGCCCCTCGAGAGAGAGGCGAAACGGTTGAGCTGGTGAAACTCCAGCACCGACGGTCAAAGTCCGGACGGGAGGCGCACGAGTCGGTTGGCCCCTACGGTCGACCGGCGGGTTTGTGCAGGTCTGCACACCCATACCCCCGGAGCTCGTCCAATACGGATGAGGGCGGGATGACCAACAACGCGGCAGTGCACACCCTGCACAGCGCCATGCGTCGCGCGCTCGAACTTGCAGCCCAGGGCCCGTCCACCGGCGTCAACCCCCGGGTCGGCTGCGTCATTGTGAACGCTGAGGGCGACACCCTCGCCGAAGGCTGGCACCGCGGAGCCGGCAGCAAGCACGCCGAGGTCGACGCGCTGTCCCAGCTCGCCCCCGGCGCTGCGCGCGGCAGCACCGTCGTGGTCACTCTGGAACCCTGCAACCATGTCGGCCGCACGGGACCCTGCGCCGAGGCCCTGATCGAGGCCGGCGTCGCTCGCGTCGTTTACTCGGTGACCGACTCCGGCGAACGTTCCTGCGGCGGAGCCGACCGGCTGCGCGCTGCCGGAGTTGACGTGCAGGGCGGCCTGCTCGTGGCGGAGGGCGAAGAGTCCCTGGGCGACTGGCTCGTTGCCGCCCGCCTCGGGCGCCCGTTCGTCACGCTCAAGTGGGCGTCGAGCCTCGACGGTCGTGCGGCAGCGGCCGACGGCTCCAGCCGTTGGATCACCGGCGGCGCAGCCCGCGTCGACGTGCACCAACGGCGTGGTGCCGCCGCCGCGATCCTGGTCGGCACCGGGACCGTGCTCGCCGACGATCCGGCCCTGACCGCGCGCGACGCCGATGGCGCGCTGCTCACGCAGCAACCGGTGCCCGTGGTGCTGGGCCGACGTCCGCTGCCGGCATCCACTGCCCTGTTCAACCACCCGCAGTCACCGCTGTTTTTCGACGGACGCGACCTTCCCGGCGTTCTCGCCGACCTGCACGGCCGAGGTCTGCGCAGCGTGTTCATCGAGGGTGGACCGACCGTGGCGAGCGCCTTCGTCGCCGCCGGCCTGGTCGACGAATACCTCATCTACCTGGCTCCGACGCTCATCGGCGGCTCCCGGCTGGCCCTCACCGACATCGGTGTGGCCGCGATCGGTGAGCAGCGCCGCCTCGCCATTCTTTCCCTCGACCGCCTCGGTGACGATGTTCTCATCGTCGCCCGACCGCAGACCAACTAAGGAACCCATGTTCACCGGAATCATCGAGGAGCTCGGCCAAATCGAGCGCATCGAGCAGACAGCGGATGCCGCCCGCCTCACCATCCGCGGCCCGCTCGTGATCGACGGCGCGCTGCGAGGCGACTCCATCGCCGTGCAGGGCGTCTGTCTCACCGTGGTCGAGCGCACCGCCGAAACCTTCACCGCCGACGTGATGGCGCAGACCCTGTCGATGTCGACACTGTCCGCGGCCCTCGTCGGCTCCCCGGTCAACCTCGAACGCGCCGCCCTCGTCGGTGGACGCCTCGGCGGCCACATCGTGCAGGGCCACATTGACGGCACCAGCACGGTGCTTAGCCTCACGCCCGGTGATGCCTGGCGAGTGCTGCGGTTCAGCCTCAGCGCCGAACTCGCGCCGCTCGTCGTCGGCAAGGGTTCGATCGCCATCGACGGCGTCTCCCTCACGGTGAGCAACATCAGCCCCGCCACCGAGACGGATCAGTGGTTTGAGGTGTCGCTCATTCCCGAGACCCTCACGGTGACCACCCTCGGCGAGCGCGCCGTCGGTGACCGAGTCAACATTGAGACGGACATTCTGGCCCGCCACGTTGAACGGATGCTCGCCCTCACGGCGACCCACAATTCCCAGCACGTCACCACCCCAAGGAGCGCATCATGAGCCTCGCCGATATTCCCTCCGCACTCGACGCCCTACGCCTCGGTCGACCGGTCATCGTCGCCGACGACGAGGGCCGCGAAAACGAGGGAGACGTCATTATCTCGGCCCAGCTCGCCACGCAGGAGTGGATCGCCTGGACCGTGCGCTACTCTTCCGGCTTCATCTGCGCGCCGATGACGAATGAGATCGCTGACCAGCTCGACCTGCCGGTGATGGTCTTGAACAACGAAGACCCGCTCGGTACCAACTACACCGTGAGCGTCGACGCGGCCGATCGGCTGTCAACCGGGATCAGCGCCGCCGACCGGGCCCACACCCTGCGAGTTCTGGCCGATCCGGCGTCGGCACCGGCCAGCCTGCACCGCCCCGGCCACATCCTGCCGCTGCGCGCCCGCGACGGCGGCGTGCGCGAGCGCAGCGGCCACACCGAAGCCGGCGTCGACCTGATGAAACTAGCCGGTCTGGTTCCGGTCGCGGCGATCGCTGAGATCGTCGCCGAAGACGGCGAGATGATGCGACTGCCCGGCCTGCTCGAACTCGGCGAGCGCGAGGGGCTGCACGTCATCACGATTAAAGACCTGATCAGCTACCTCGACGAGTTCCACCCCAACGCAGCACTGCCGACGATCGCGCCACTGATCGAGGCGCCGCGGGTCGACTTCGAGGTGGAGACCACCATCCCCACCCGGCACGGCCTCTTTCGGGTGCGCGCCTACCGAGACCGTTCCACGGGCGCCGACCACGTCGCCTTCGTCGCCGGCAACCCGGCCAATGGCGCCATCGTGCGGGTTCACTCCGAGTGCCTCACCGGCGAAGCGTTCGGCTCACTCAAGTGCGAGTGCGGACCACAGCTCGACGCCTCACTCGACATCATCCAGGAGGAAGGCGGCGTGGTCGTCTACCTGCGCGGCCAGGAGGGGCGCGGCATCGGCCTTATCAATAAGCTGCGCGCCTACGAGCTGCAGGAAGACGGCCTCGACACCCTCGACGCCAACGTGGCGCTGGGTCTGCCCGTCGATAGCCGCGAGTACGGCGCGGCCACCAGCATCCTGCACGAACTGGGGTTGAGTTCGGTGCGGCTGCTCACCAACAACCCCGAGAAGGTACGTCAACTCGAACTGCACGGCGTCGCTGTGACCGAGCGCGTGCCACTCGTCGTGGGGATCGGCGAATACAACGAGGAATACCTCGCCACCAAGCGCGACCGCATGGGGCACCACATCACCGACACCGAAATCATGAACGGAATCGCCTAATGGCCGGAACAGGACCCACCCTCAGCGTTGACGGCTCCGGCCTGCGCGTCGTCATCGTCGCGGGTCTCTGGCACGACGTGATCACCGACGGCCTCATCGCCGGCGCAACCCGCGTGCTCGAAGCGAGCGGAGCTTCCTGGTCGCTCGTGCGCGTCCCGGGCAGCTTCGAACTGCCCGTTGCCTGCAAGGTCGCGCTCGAAAACGGGGCCGACGCGGCCGTCGCCCTCGGCGTGATCATCCGGGGCGGCACTCCACACTTTGAGTTCGTCTCCAATGCGGCAACGGATGGTCTCACTCGCGTTGCGCTCGACACCGGCAAGCCCGTGGGCTTCGGCGTGCTGACCCTCGACGACGAACAGCAGGGCCTCGACCGGGCCGGACTGCCCGGATCGAAGGAAGACAAGGGCGAGGAGGCGGCATCCGCTGCCCTGGCCACCGCAATTCTGCTACGCGAGCTGCGCAGCTAGCTTGTAGCGCATCGTCGTCACCTAGGAGTCTGCTGAACAACTTTGGGTGTGGTTTCGCCTTTTTAAGGCGCGCCTGCCGGGGGTTGGCTCGTGGTCGTTAAGACTGGGGTGATGCAGGGT